>NZ_JAJFAU010000100.1 GCF_022614595.1 Streptomyces sp. CNQ085 | reverse complement strand
CGCCCAGCCACAGCCCGCCGAGCGCGGCGGCCAGCCCGAGCAGCAGCACCGGCAGCCCGAAGGCCGCGCCCCGGGCGGCCAGCAGCCCGTACGTCCCGGCGCACACGCCCAGCAGCCCGCCCAGGGTCAGGGCGGCGGTGGTGCGGCGCACGGCGGGCGGCACGCGCGCGGTACGGCCGTAGCCGCGCGCGTCCATCGAGGCGGCCAGTGCCACCGAGCGCTCCAGCGCGCCCTCCAGGACCGGCAGCCCGATCCGCAGCACCGCCCCGATCCCCTTGTCGTCGCGGCCGCGCAGCCGGCGGGCGGCCCGCAGCCGGCGGACATCGGCGATCAGATGGGGGGCGAACGTCATCGCCACGACCACGGCCATTCCCACCTCGTACAGCGCGGCGGGCAGGGACTTGAGCAGCCGGGCGGGGCCGGCCAGGGCGTTGGCCGCGCCGACGCACACCAGCATGGTGGCCGGCTTCAGCCCGTCGCGCAGCGCGAACACCAGCCCCTCGGCCGTGACCCGGCCACCGACGCGCACGCCCTGCGCCCAGTCGGGCAACGGCACCTCGGGGAGGGTGAACAGCACGGTGGTGCCGGGGACCGGGGAGCCGAGGAGGACGGCGAAGACCAGCCGGATCACCAGCACCGCCAGGGCGATCTTCAGGAAGGCGCCGTAGCCGCGGGCCCAGGGCGCGTCGGTGCGGCGGGCCGCGACGACGTACGCCGTGACGGCGATGATCAGGGTCAGCAGCAGCGGGTTGGTGGTGCGGGAGGCGGCCGTGGCCAGCCCCAGCGCCCACAGCCACCACGCGCCCGCGTGCAGCGCGTTGGAGCGTGTCGCGCGCGGAGCGCGCAGGCCGTGCACAAGCGCACACGGAGCCGGCAGGGGCCGCCGGGGAGTCATGACCGGCGCCGGCGGGCCTGCCGGACGGCCGCGGCGGCGAGCAAGGCGACGACGGCGCCGCCTCCGAGCAGCCCGGCAGAGGGGCCGCCGCCGCTCTCGGGGACGGCCGTGCCCCCGGACGCGCCGGAGTCCCCGTAGGCCGTGCCCTCGGAGGCGCCGGCCGTCGCCGCCGCGGAGTCGGAGACCTGTTCACCGCAGCCGGTGCGCGGATAGCCGGCGATGGCGCACAGCAGCGAGCCGGAGTCGTACCGCAGCGGCCTCAGTACGGCGGCCAGTGCCTCGGCGGCGGTCCCGTCCTCGGGCACGTGCGCGCACTCGGTGCGGCCGCCGGGCGGCCTCTCGCCCCCGGGCGCGTCGGCCCGGGTGCCGAAGTCGATGCTCAGCGCGATCCGCTTGCTCCCCTCCCGGGCCCCGGCGCCGTCGCAGATCTCCTCGAAGTCGCCGGTCCCGCGGGGCCTGTCCGCCTCGGCCGAGTCCTCGCTGACGGCGAACCGGAAGCCCAGCACGTCGCCGTCCTCGGGCCGCAGCGTGCCCGGCCCCTGCGTGGCGTACGTCCACCGGCCGCCGTCGTGCTCCCAGAAGGACCAGTAGCGGTAGCCCGCGGCGTGGGCGGGGGCCGTGCCCGCCGCCGACAGCGCGGCTGCGAACACGCCCGCGAGCACGGCGGTCAGCACGCCGGCGAGCACGGTGCGCGGCGAGCTCACCGCGCCCGCCTCTTCCGCATGCTGATCAGGAACCCGGCGCCCGCTCCGGCGACCAGGCCCGCGCCGACGAGGGACCACACCACCGGCGAGCCGCCGTCGCCGTCGTCCGCGGCCTCCTTCCGGCCGCCGTCCCCGCCGGAGGGGACGGACGCCGGGGCCGGGCCGGTGGCGTTCAGCCGCTCGACCAGGTTCACCCCGCCGAAGTCGGCCGGATCGCCGCCCGCGGCGCGGGCGGCGAGGACGAGCTGTCCCAGGGCGGCCGGGCTGCCGGAGGCCTTGTCCCAGGAGTCGAGGTTCTTCTCCAGCCAGGTCAGCGACTTCCCGGCGGCGTCGCGGTGGCCGCCCGCGGCCAGGGCGATCACGGCGTCGGCGGTGTTGCCGTGGTCCGGCTGCTCCTCGGCGCCGGGCATGGCGGACTTCAGATGCCCGCCGCCCGCCTCCAGCACCCGCGTCAGATACGCGGCGCCGGCGTCGGCGGCCTCGGCCGGGGTGCGCTTCCCGTCGCCCCCGTCGCCCTCGCCGTCGTCCTCCGCGCACTCCAGAGCCTTCGCGGCCCCGCGGTCCTCGGCGCCGCCGCCCCCACCGCCGGAGGGGGCGGCCAGACCCTCGCCCCGGGCGGCCAGTACGGCGGCGGCCGTGGCGTCGTCGTTCGCGGCCAGGCGGCCCTTCTCGTCGGGCTGGTAGGCGAAGGCGCCGCGCTCGTCCTCCTCGGCGTCGCAGCCGAGCTGGAAGCCGAGGAGGGAGTCGTAGGGGGACTTCCCGCCCTTCGCCGGGAGCGTCCTCGCCGGGTCCTCGTCCGCGGCGTCCAGGGCGCCGATCACGACGGAGACGGAGTTGGCGTCACTGGGGCCGCCGGGGTTGAAGCCCCAGCCGCCGTCCTCGTTCTGGACCGTCCGCAGCCACTTCACGGCCCGCTCCACCCGCTCGCCGTGGCCGCCGAGGGCCGCCAGCGCCTGGACGGCGGCGGCCGTGGCGTTGACGTCGGCCACCGTCTCGTCGGTGCACGCCCGGGCGGGGTCGGGGCGGTAGGAGGCGAAGGAGCCGTCCTCGCACTGCTGGCCGGTCAGCCACGACACGGCCTCGGCGGCGGGCTCCACCCCGACCGCGTCCTGGGCCAGCAGGGCCGTGGACTGGCGCCACACGCCGTCGTACCGCGGGTCGTCCTTCCCGTACAGCCCGGAGGGCAGATCCCGCTGCGCCGGGGGCCGAGCGGACGGCGACTCGTCGGCTGCGGCGACGGGGGCCGCGACCGCGCAGAGCGCGGTGGAGGCGGCCAGGGCCGCGGCGGTGCGGCGCAGGGACATGGGCGGGTGCCTTTCTCGCGGCGCAGCCGTGCACGGACGGCCGGCCGCGCTCACCGCACGGGGCACACCGGGCTCGGCTCCGCGTTCCTCGACGGTGCCGGTGCCGGGGCCGCGCCCCGCCGTGCGGCGGGGGCGGCTCCGGGAGCCTTGCGTGCCCGGGCGGGTGCTCCGGCTGTACGGCGGACGGGGCGGTGTCCGCCTGATCACGGTTGCGGGCCAGCGCCGGATTCGCACCGGCTTCCCCCGCTCGGGCACAGGACGTTCCGCGGGTCACTCTAACGGCCGCGGTTCCGGCCGGGCCGCAGGTGGGAGCGGGGTCACATCCGCGGCTGCCGTCGCGGACGACGACCGCACCGCCCCCGGCGGTGCGGACCGGCGCCCTCCCCCGCGAGGTCCGCGGCCCCCTCCCCGCCCCGGAAGACGTTCGCGAGCCGCTCGCGGACCACTCGTGCATTCCTCACGGCCGACTCGTGACAGCTGTGACTGTTCCGCCCCTCGGGCGCCGTGGAATGGTCTTCCCCGGACGCCGCCGGTGACCGAGAAGAGCCGAGGGGGAACGATGAGCAAGGGCTACGCCGTCTTCTGCGACGCCGACCGCCACTTCTACGACGCTCCCCACCGCCTCCCGGACGAGACCGGACGGGCCGGCACCTACGAGGCCGCCCGCCGCCCGGCCCCCGCCGGCTGGCAGCGCCACCGCTCCGGCGACTGGCTGGCCCTGCGCCCCCTGAACGCCGAACTCCCCGCCCAGGGCTGGAAGATCCACGTCTCGGCCTGCCTGGACAACGCCGAGCGGATCCTGGAGAAGGTGTGGGACTACTGCGTCTCCCGGGGCGTGGCCTTCAAGTTCATGCCCAGCCGCTACCTCCTGCACAACCGCAACGCCAAGTACGCCGACCGCGGCGCCAGCGGGAAGTTCGTCACCGTCTACCCGGCCGGCGACGAGCAGTGCCGCACTATCGCCGAGGACCTCGACGCGCTGCTGGCCGGCGAGAGCGGCCCGTACATCCTCAGCGACCTGCGCTGGGGGAACGGCCCGGTGCACGTGCGCTGGGGCAGCTTCACCGAGCGGCACTGCTACGAGAACGGCGAGCTGCGTCCCGCCGTCGAGGACGCCGGGGGCCGTCTGGTGCCCGACCGCAGGGACCCGGCCTTCCACGTCCCCGACTGGATCACCCTCCCCGACTTCCTGCGGCCCCATCTGGAGGCCCGCGGCGCGGCGAAGGTCGCCGACATCCCCTACCGCATCGAGAAGGCCCTGCACTTCTCCAACGGCGGGGGCGTGTACGTCGGCACCGACACCCGCACCGGTGAGAAGGTCGTCCTCAAGGAGGGCCGCCCCCACGCCGGCCTCGCCGCCGACGGCGCCGACGCCGTGGCCCGCCTGCGCCGCGAGAAGGAGGCGCTGGAGGGGCTGTCGGGCCTGCCCCAGACCCCCGAGGTGCGCGACTGGTTCCAGCTCGGCGACCACTGGTTCCTGGTGCTGGAGTATGTCGAGGGCCGGCCGCTCAACAGCTTCTTCGCCCTGCGCCATCCGCTGATCGAGGCGGACCCCGGCCCGGAGGCGATCGCCGGGTACACCGAGTGGGCCCTGCGCGTCCACCGGCTGGTGGAGGAGGCCGTCGAGGCCGTCCACGCCCGCGGCGTCGTCTTCAACGACCTGCACCTGTTCAACATCATGGTCTCCGAGGACGAGCGGTCGGTGACGCTGCTGGACTTCGAGGCCGCCGCCCACATCGACGAGGGCCGCCGCCAGGTCATCGCCAATCCCGGCTTCGTGGCCCCGGCCGACCGCAGGGGGTTCGACGTCGACCGCTACGCCCTGGCCTGCCTGCGCATCGCGCTCTTCCTGCCGCAGACCAGTCTGCTGGCGATCGACCGGGGCAAGGCGGCGCACCTGGCCGAGCTGGTGGCCGAGGAGTTCCCCGTGCCGCGCGGGTTCCTCGACGAGGCCGTGGCGGAGATCCTCCGCGGCTGGGAGCCCCCGGAGCCGGACGGCGCCGGGCGCGGTCCGGGCGGCACGGCCCGGGAGGGGACGGCGGGCGCCGCGACGGGCACGCCCGGGCGGGGCTACCTGCCCGTCCACCCCGCCGACTGGCCGCACAGCCGCGACTCGATGGCGCGGGCGATACTCGCCTCGGCCACCCCCGAACGCGAGGACCGCTTCTTCCCCGGCGACATCGCCCAGTTCGCCGCGGGCGGCGGGGCCTCCTTCGCCAACGGCGCGGCCGGCGTGCTCCACGCCCTGGCCGAGACCGGCGCCGAGAGGTGCCCGGCCGCCGAGGACTGGCTGCTGCGCAGGGCCAAGGAGCCCGCCTCCGGTATCGCGCTCGGCTTCTACGACGGGCTGTCCGGCATCGCCTGGACCCTGGAGCGCTTCGGCCACACCGACCGGGCCCTGGAACTGGCCGGGACGGTCGTGGACCAGCCCTGGGACGATCTGGCCCCCGACCTGCACGGCGGGCTGTCCGGCATCGGTCTGGCGCTGGACTCCCTGGCCGCCTCCACCGGCGAGAGCGCCCTGCGCGACGCCGCGCTGCGCTGCGCCCGCCTCGTCGCCGACAGGGCCGGCGAGGGCGGACGCGGGACCGGACGCGGCGGCCCCCGGGCCGGACTGCTGCACGGCTCGGCCGGCCAGGCCCTGCTCTTCCTGCGGCTGTACGAGCGCACCGGCGAGCCCGGACTGCTCGACCTCGCCGCCGAAGCGCTGCGGCGCGACCTCGACCGCTGCGTGACGAGCGCCGGCGGGGCCCTGCAGGTGGACGAGGGCTGGCGCACCATGCCCTACCTCGGCGAGGGCAGCGTCGGCATCGGGATGGTGCTGGACGACTACGCCGCCCACCGCGACGACGAGCGGTTCGAGCGGGCGCGGCACGACATCCTCAGGGCCGCCCGCTCCAGGTTCTACGCCCAGCCGGCCCTGTTCCGGGGCACGGCCGGGATGATCCTGCACCTGAGCCGCACCACCGCCGGCGACCCCGGAGCCCGTGAGGCGGACCTGCGCCGCCAGATCGCCTCGCTGACCCGGGCCGCCGTCCCCTACCAGGGCCTGCTGGCCTTCCCCGGCGAGCAGATGATGCGCCTGTCGATGGATCTCGCCACCGGCACGGCCGGCTGTCTGCTCGCCCTGGGCAGCGCGCTGCACGACACCCCCGTGCACCTGCCCTTCCTCCCGCCGCCCCCCGGGCGGCCCCAGAGCCGGTCTCTCGTCAGGGAGGCCGTACCGGAAGATCCCGTCCCCACGGAAACGAAAGGAACAGAGAAATGACGCTTCTCGACCTGCAGACCCTGGAGACCGCCGAGGACAAGGGCACCGTCGCCGGCGGCGGTTCCGAGGCCAGCCTGCTGCTGTGCGGTGACAGCTCCCTGAGTGTCACCACCTGCAACTGACCTCGCCCCGGCGGGACCTGATCCCGCGAGCGTGAGACGGTCGACGCGGTCCCGGGCGGTCACAGCGCCCGGGACCGCGTCCCCGTATCCCCAGGTCTGCCCCGGCCGCCCCGTGCGTACCCCGCCGCGCCGCCCACGGACGCGAGGAGCCAACCGCCCATGGCGCCCCAGCCCGCCGCCGATTCCGATTCCGCCGCCACCGGCCTGCCGGCCGACCGCGTCCTGACGGCCGCGGTCCGCCACAGCGGCGGGCGCGCCGCGGCGATCTGCCTGCTGGCCGCCGCCTCCGCCGCCGCGACCGTCGCCCTGCCCGCCGCGCTCGGACACACCCTCGACCTGGCGCTGGACGGCGCCGGGGAGGCCGTCCGCTGGACGGCGCTGTGCGCGCTGCTGGTCGCCGCCGAGGTACTGCTGGACGCGGTGAGCGCCCATCTCACCGGCACCACCGACGCCCGCTCCACCGCCTGGCTGCGCCGTCGCGGACTGGAGCACCTGCTGGCCGTGGGCCCCCGGCGGGCGGCCCGCTTCGGCCACGGCGACCTGGTGACCCGGCTGTCGGGCAACGCGGCCGAGGCCGGCGGCGCCCCCGCCGCCGCCGCCACCGCCGTCTCCTCGCTCCTCACCCCGCTCGGCGCCCTGGCGGCGCTGGTGCTGGTGGACCCCTGGCTCGCCGCCGCCTTCTGCGCGGGGGTCCCGCTGCTGGTGCTGCTGCTGCGCGCCTTCGCCCGCGGCTCCTCCGACAGCGTCTCGCGCTACCAGCGCGTCCAGGGCGAGATCGCCGCGCGCCTGGTCGAGGCGCTGGCCGGCGCCCGTACCCTCGCCGCCGCGGGCACCGCCGACCGCGAACGGGCCCGCGTGCTGGCCCCGCTGCCCGAACTGGCCTCACAGGGGCGGCGCATGTGGCACGTGTACGGGCGGGCCATGGTCGGCAGCGGCATCCTGGTACCCCTTCTGACGATCGCCGTCCTGGCGGTGGGCGGTATACGGCTGGCCGCCGGCGAGTTGAGCGTCGGCGGGCTGCTGGCCGCCTCCCGCTACGCGGCCCTGGCCGCCGGGGTCGGCGCGGTCACCGGCCGGCTGAGCGCCCTGGTGCGCAGCCGCGCCGCGGCCCGCCGCGTCGGCGAGCTGCTGGCCCTGCCCCCGGTCGCGTACGGCCGCCGGAGCCTGCCGGCGGACGGCACCGGACGGCTGGAGCTGCGCGGCGTCACCGCGGTGCGCGGCGGGCGCGAGGTGCTGCGCGGTGTCGATCTGGTGGTGCCCGGCGGCACCACGGTGGCCGTGGTGGGGCGGTCCGGCGCGGGCAAGTCCACCCTCGCCGCGCTCGCCGGGCGCCTGGCCGACCCCGACGAGGGGCAGGTGCTGCTCGACGGCGTCCCGCTGGACGGGATCGGCTCCGCCGAGCTGCGCCGCGAGGTCGGCCACGCCTTCGAGCGGCCGGCCCTGTTCGGGGAGACCGTCGGCGAGGCCGTCGCCTTCGGCGCGTACGACCCGGGCCCCGGCGCCGTGGAGGACGCGGCGCGGGCGGCCAGCGCGGACGCCTTCGTCCGCCGCCTTCCCGCCGGGTACGGCACCGCGCTCGCGGACGCGCCGCTGTCCGGCGGCGAGTTCCAGCGCCTGGGTCTGGCCCGGGCCTTCGCCCACGCGGGACGGCTGCTGGTGCTGGACGACGCCACCTCCAGCCTGGACAGCGTCACCGAACTCCAGGTGAGCCGGGCGCTGACGGGCCGGGTGCGGCCGGGTACCCGGCTGCTGATCGCGCACCGCGTCTCCTCCGCGGCCCGCGCGGATCTGGTGGCATGGCTGGAGGACGGCCGGGTGCGGGCCGTCGGACCGCACGAGGTGTTGTGGGAACTGCCGGACTACCGGGCGGTGTTCGCGGCCGAAGACGCCTCGGACGCCCCGGCCGGCCGTGCCGGGGCGGCGGCCCGCGCGGCGGCGGAGGAGCCCCGGTGAGCCCGGCCGGCCGTACCTCCCCGGGCCCGGCCCGCCGCCTCCTGCCGCACGCCGCGCGCTTCCTGAGCCGCCGGCGGCGCGTCCTGCTCCGGCTCGGCGGCTGGTCGCTGCTGGAGTCCGGGCAGACCTTCCTGGTCGGCTACGGCGTGGCCCAGGCGCTGGACCGCGGTTTCCTGGCCGGGCGCACCGGGACGGGACTGGCCTGGCTGGCGGTGGCCGCCGCGGCGACCGTCGCCGGCGGCCTGGCCGTACGAGGGGTCTTCCGCGGCCTGGCCGACCTCGTGGAACCGTTGCGCGACGGTCTGCTGAGCCGGGTGGTGGCCCGTGCCCTGCACGGTGCCGTGGCCGAGCCGGCCCGGACGGACAGCTCCTCCGTCTCCCGCCTCACCCACCAGACCGAGCTGGCCCGGGACAGCTTCGCCGGACTGGTGCTGGTGCTGCGCTCCTTCGTCTTCACCGCCGCCGGGGCGCTGGCCGGGCTGGCCTCACTCCACCTCCTGCTGCTTCTGGTCGTCCTTCCGCCACTGGTGCTGGGACTGCTGCTCTTCACGGCCACGCTGGTGCCGATGGCGGCGCGCCAGCGGGACTTCCTCGACGCGGACGAGGCCCTCTCCATGCGTTACGGAGCCGTCGCCGCCGGGCTGCGGGACGTCGTGGCGTGCGGGGCCGAGCGGCCCACCGCCAGGGAGGCGGACGCGCTGGTGGCCACCGAGGTGGAAGCGGCCCGTTCGCTGGCCCGGTGGGCCGCGGCGCGCACCGTGGCGCTGGGCGTGGCCGGGCATCTGCCCATCGTGCTGCTGCTGCTGGCCACTCCGTGGCTGCTGGACCGGGGGCTCACGGCGGGCGCGCTGCTGGGCGCGCTGACGTATCTGACCCAGTCGCTGCTGCCCGCTCTGCGCACCCTGATGAGCGCCCTGGGAGCGGCGGGCACCCGGCTGCTGGTGATTCTGGACCGGCTGGTCGGCGCGGAACCGGGGCGGGAGGGCGAGCCGGAGGCCGGGAAGCCCGCCGCGGCTCCCGCCGAGCCTTCCGCCCCCGCGGGGCCCTCCGCTCCCGCCTCCTCCGCGGAGGGCTCCCGGGTGGAGCTGCGCTCGGTCACCTTCGCCTACGGCCCCGGAGCCCAGCCGGTGCTGTGGGAGGTGGACCTCACCGTCGAACCCGGCGAGCACCTGGTCGTCGTGGGCCCCAGCGGCATCGGCAAGTCCACCCTCACCGCTCTGGTGGCGGGCCTGCTCACCCCCGGCCGGGGCGAGGTGCTGGTGGACGGCGTCCCGCCTCCCGCGGCCGGGAGGGGGGCCGGCGAGCCGGCGCGGCGGCGTGTGCTGATCCCGCAGCAGGCGTACGTGTTCACCGGCACCCTCCGCGAGAACCTGCTCTACCTGTGCCCGGACGGTCCGTCCGGCGGCGGGCCGGAGAGCGGCGGCCCGGAGGCGAGGCTGGCCGCCTCGGTGGCGGCGGTCGGGCTCGGCCCGCTGGCCGCCTCGCTGGGCGGGCTGGACGCGGTGATCGACCCGGCCGCCCTCTCCCATGGGGAGCGGCAGCTGATCGCACTGGCACGGGCCCATCTGTCGCCCGCGCCCCTGGTGCTGCTGGACGAGGCCACCTGCCATCTGGACCCGGAGGCGGAGGAGCGTGCCGAGCGGGCGTTCGCGGACCGGCCCGGCACGCTGGTGGTGGTCGCCCACCGGATCAGTTCGGCGCACCGGGCCGACCGGGTACTGGTGATGGACGGAGCCCGCGCCACCGCCGGAAGCCACCATGAGCTGCTGGAGAGCTCCCCGCTGTACCGCGATCTGGTGGGACGCTGGCACACCGGCCGCGAGGCCCGGCCCGCCGCCCGGCCCGGGCGGGAGAGCGCCCCGGCCTGAGACCCGCGGCCCCGGGCCCCGCACAGGCCCGGCCGGGCGTACGTACACGTGCCCGCGCACCTGTGCGCCCGGCGGGACGGCGGTCCGGTCGGGCCCTCGCCCGTCGGCGCTACACCCAGCCCGCGCCCTGGGATATCCGTATGGCGTCGACTCTGTTGCGCGCCCCGGTCTTACGGGTGATCGCCGACATGTAGTTGCGTATGGTGCCGTGCGAGAGGTGCAGCCGCCCGGCGATCTCGGAGACCGTCGCCCCCCTCGCGGCCAGCGACAGAACGCTCAGCTCCCGCGCGGTGAGGGGCATGTCGGCGGCGCGGAGCAGATCGTGGGCGAGGGAGTCGTCCACGTATCTCTTTCCCGCGGCGACGTTTCTGATCCCCTCGAGTAACCGCTGCGGGGTGGCGTCCTTGTCGACGAAACCCAGCGCCTGCGCGTCATAGGCCCGGCGCAGTGCGCCGGGCCGCCCGGGAGTGGCCAGAACCAGTAGCCCGCATTTTGCCGACGTCATATGCCGGCACAGTTCCGCCATGCCGGCCACGTCCGGGGCCCCGGGTCCGTCCAGGTCCAGGACGCACACATCCGCCCGCAGGGCCCGGAGCCGGCCGGGATCGTTGGACCAGGGTACGTCGCGTACCTCCAGGTCGGGTGCATCGTTGAGCAACGCCGCCAGGCCGGATCGCAGCAGGCCGAAATGGTGCACCAGCAATACCTGAATCACGTTCAGCTCCTCCAGTGCCCTGATCGGGGGACGTTCGTCGAACACCCGTCAACAGATACCTGCAAATGGCACTGGTTAACGCAGGGTTTCGGACAGTACCGGTGAGTAATGGAGGTGCCGGGGGTGATCGGGGGGCGCGTGAATCATCGGTTCGCGCTACCGACGCACATCACTGATCGTTTCCATGGTGATCAAATTGCAAACCGTTTCGATGTCTTCTTGGACCTGCTCGATCGAAATGCGACCGGAGAGCCATCCGATCAGTTCCGAATGCCAGGTATGCGCGATGACGCGGACCGCCGAGAGCCGCTCCGGCGTCGGCTCGCCCCGCGCTCCCACCGCGTCCAGGATGATCTCGGAGGTGAGCCGGGAGACCGCGTCGACCTCCGCGCCGGCCGAACGGTCGGCGAAGGTGAACGCCCGCAGCATGGCCTCCGCCAGGTTCGGTTCCCGCTGGAGCGCGCGGAAGGCGCGCATCAGCGTCACCGCGACCCGGGCGGCGGGCTCCGGCTCCCCGGGGGGATGCCGGTGCAGCGTCTCGTGCAGCCGCTCCAGCTGGTCGTACATGGTGGCGACCAGCAGATGGACCTTGGAGGGGAAGTAGCGGTAGAGGGTGCCCAGCGCGACGTCCGCGGACTCGGCGACCTCGCGCATCTGCACCGCGCCGAAGCCCCCGCGCCGGGCCAGCCCGGTGCTGGCCGCCAGGATGCGGTGGCGGCGCGCCTCCTGGCGCTCGGTGAGCGCGGGAGTGGAGGGGAAGCCGGGATGTGCCGTCAAGTCTCTCCTGCCGTCTGTCCCGTCGGGCCCGGGCGGCTCCCGCCGCGGGGCCGGGCCGTGAGGGCCCGGGAGCCGCATCCTCGCAGGACGGGGCCGTGGCGTGAATCACCCGGCCCGGCCCGGTCCGGAACTCCTACCAGTCGGTAATCTTGCGAGCCGGAACCGCCCCGCCCCTGGAGCCGGACAGGGCCGGGGCGCGGGCCGAGCGCGCCCGGGGCATCATTGAAACTTGTTCCAGAATATCCCTGGCGGTTACGCTCCGGCGGAAAATCGCCGCTGGGACCTTCGAGAAGGGGGCCGTGAGTGACGGCAGAGGCCACCTGGGGCGCCGCGCCCGGACTCCTGGCGGGTGAGGCCGCCGACGGCGGCCGACCGCTGCGGATAGCGCTGCTCACCTACAAGGGGAACCCGTTCTGCGGCGGTCAGGGTGTCTACGTGCGCCACCTGTCGCGCGAGCTGGCCCGACTCGGACACCGTGTCGAGGTGATCGGCGCCCAGCCCTACCCCGTGCTGGACCGGGCGGACGGGCTGCCGGGAGAGGTCTCCCTCACCCGTCTGCCCAGCCTCGACCTCTACCGGCAGCCCGACCCCTTCCGCACCCCGAGGCCCGGGGAGTACCGAGACTGGGTCGACGCGCTGGAGGTCGCGGCCATGTGGACCGGGGGCTTCCCCGAGCCGCTGACCTTCTCGCTGCGCGCCCGCCGCCACCTGGCCGCCCGGCGCGGCGAGTTCGACGTCGTCCACGACAACCAGACCCTCGGATACGGCCTGCTCGGTCTGGACCGGCTCGGCTTCCCCCTGGTCACCACCGTCCACCACCCCGTCACCGTCGACCGCCGCCTGGATCTGGCGGCGGCCGAGAGCTGGAGGCGCCGGGCCTCGGTGCGCCGCTGGTACGGCTTCACCCGTATGCAGAGGCGTGTCGCCCGGCGGCTGCCGACCGTGCTGACCGTCTCCGGGTCCTCCCGCCGGGAGATCGCCGAGGACCTCGGAGTGCGTCCCGAGCGCGTCCACGTCGTGCCCATCGGCGCCGACACCCGGCTGTTCTCGCCCGACGCGGCCGTTCCCGAGATCCCCGGCCGCGTCGTCACCACCTCCAGCGCCGACGTCCCCCTCAAGGGGCTGGTCCACCTCGTCGAGGCCCTGGCCAAGGTCCGCACCGAGCACGCGGACGCGCATCTGGTCGTCGTCGGCAAACGCCCGGAGAAGGGGCCGGTGGCCGAGGCGATGGAGCGCCACGGGCTCGGCGGCGCGGTGGAGTTCGTCAAGGGCATCAGCGACCGGGAGCTGGCCGATCTGGTACGCGGCGCCCAGATCGCCTGCGTGCCCTCCCTCTACGAGGGCTTCTCCCTGCCGGCGGCCGAGGCCATGGCCACCGGCACCCCCCTGGTCGCCACCACCGGCGGCGCCATCCCCGAGGTCGCCGGCCCCGACGGCGAGACCTGCCTGGCGGTGGAGCCGGCCGACACCGGAGCGCTCGCCGCGGCGCTGGGCAGGCTGCTCGGCGACGCGGAACTGCGGGCACGCCTGGGCGCGGCCGGACGGGAGAGGGTGCTGCGCCGCTTCACCTGGGAGCAGGCCGCCCGCGGCACGGTGGAGCACTACCGCGCCGCCGTCGCCGCCCGCGGCCCCGCCTCCGGGCCGTCACCGGACCGCACCGCCTAGCGCCAACTGGCACAGCCTGGCACGCCCAGAGCACCGCATAGCACCCCAGCACCGCACCGAGGAAGGCAGACACCCGTGCTGACCGTGGACTTCTCCCGCTTCCCGCTCGCCCCCGGGGACCGGGTCCTGGACCTGGGGTGCGGCGCCGGGCGCCATGCCTTCGAGTGCTACCGGCGCGGCGCCCGCGTCGTCGCGCTGGACCGCGACGCCGAGGAGATCCGCGAGGTCGCCAGGTGGTTCGCCGCGATGGAGGAGGCCGGCGAGGCCCCGGCGGGCGCCGAGGCCACCGCGATGGAGGGCGACGCCCTGGCCCTGCCCTTCCCCGACGACAGCTTCGACGCCGTGATCATCTCCGAGGTGATGGAGCACATCCCCGACGACAAGGGCGTCCTGGCCGAGATGGTCCGGGTGCTGCGCCCCGGTGGCCGGATCGCGGTGACCGTGCCGCGCTACGGGCCGGAGAAGGTCTGCTGGACGCTGTCCGACGCCTACCACGAGGTCGAGGGCGGCCACATCCGCATCTACCGCGCCCACGAACTGCTGGCGAAGATGCGGGGTGCGGGCCTGAGGCCGTACGGCACCCACCACGCGCACGCCCTGCACTCCCCGTACTGGTGGCTCAAGTGCGCCTTCGGAGTGAACCGGGACGGTGACGAGGCCGCGCTGCCGGTACGCGCCTACCACAAGCTGCTGGTCTGGGACATCATGAAGAAGCCGCTGGCCACCCGCCTCGCCGAGGAGCTGCTCAACCCGGTGATGGGTAAGAGCTTCGTGGCCTACGCCACCAAGCCGCACCTGCCCGCCGACGCCGCCTGTGGCCGGGAGACGGCGTGACGAGTCCGGGCCGCACCGAACGACTGGTCCTGCCCGGCGTCCTGACCGCCGAACAGGCCGAGCGGACCGTCGCGGGCATCGCCGCCCTCCAGCGCGAGGACGGCGCGATCCCGTGGTTCCGGGGCCACCACCTCGACCCCTGGGACCACGTCGAGGCCGCGATGGCGCTGGACGCGGCGGGGGAGCACGAGCGGGCCGAGACCGCCTACCGCTGGCTGGCCGAGCACCAGAACACGGACGGCTCCTGGTACGCCGCCTACGCCGACGGGGACGCGGCCCGCCCCACCGACCTGGGCAAGGAGACCAACTTCTGCGCCTACGTCGCCGTCGGGGTGTGGCACCACTACCTCGCCACCGGCGACGACACCTTCGCGGACCGCATGTGGCCGGTGGTCCGCGCGGCCGTGGAGTTCGTCCTGGAACTCCAGCAGCCCGGCGGTCAGATCGGCTGGAAGCGGGAGGCCGACGGCACTCCCGTCACCGACGCCCTGCTGACCGGCTGCTCCTCGATGCACCAGGCGCTGCGCTGCGCGCTGGCTCTGGCCGAGCACCGCGAGGAGGCGCAGCCGGACTGGGAGCTGGCGCTGGGCCGGCTGGGCCACGCGGTGCGCCACCACCCCGAGCGTTTCCTGGACAAGGACCGCTACTCGATGGACTGGTACTACCCCGTCCTGGGCGGCGCGGTGACCGGGGCCGCGGCCAAGGAGCGCATCGAGTCCGGCTGGGACCGCTTCGTCGTCCCCGGCCTGGGCGTGCGCTGCGTGCTGCCCAACCCCTGGGTGACCGGCGGAGAGAGCGCCGAACTCGCCCTGGCCCTGTGGGTGATGGGGGAGTCCGACCGGGCGCTGGAGATCCTGCGCTGGATGCAGCACCTGCGCGCCGAGGACGGCCTGTACTGGACCGGTTACGTCTTCGAGGACGAGGCATTCTGGCCCGAGGAACTGACCTCCTGGACGGCCGGCTCGCTGCTGCTGGCCGTGGCCGCGCTCGGCGGCGACGAGGCCACGGTGGCGGTCTTCGGCGGCGAGGAACTGCCGGCCGGGCCGGAGCCGGACTGCTGCTGAGCCGGGGCCGTCCTTCCGCGGCGGGCGCCGGGAACACGGCACGCCGTCCCCCGCCCGCCCGCCCGTCCCGCTTCCCGCCGCACGCACGTGTCACATGTGTCGGGCCCCCTCCGGCACTGGAGGGGGCCCGACACACGACCGCTCGCGCGAGCGCGCGGGGGGATTGTCAGCCGCGCTGGATGCCGGAGGTGTCCTGCAGGACGCCGCGGCGGCCGTCCTGCGTCTGCGCCACCAGCGCCTGGCCGCGCTGCTCCACCGCCAGGTACCAGGTGCCCGGGGCCAGTTCGGCGACCGGGGCGGGGGAGCCGTCCTCGCCGTACAGCGGCCGCGCGACCGGAACGGCGAACCAGAAGGGCTGGAAGTTCGGGTCGGCCGGAGCGCCGCCGCCCGCCGGAGCCGCCTGCTGCTGCGGCGCCGGCCGGCCCCCGTCGTACGCCGCCTGGCCGTACGCCGCCTGGCCGTACGTCGGCTGGCCGTACGCCGCCTGGCCGTGCTGGTCGGGCTGACCCGGCTGCGGGCCGCCCGGGTAGCCGTAACCGTCCTGCGGCTGACCGGGCATCGGCTGACCGGGCATCGGCTGGCCGGGCTGGGCGCCGGGATAGCCGTAGCCGCCGGCCTGCGGGCCCGGAGTGTAGGGGTTCGGGGCCTGCGGGGAGGGGGCCGGCAGCAGCGGGGCCCTGAGCGCGCCCGCGGTGTTGCCCAGGACGGCGAAGGCCGCCATGAGCAGACCGCCGATGAGGGTCAGCCAGGCGCCCGCACCCAGGCCGATGTTGCGGTTGAGGTCCAGGCCCTCCGGGTCCGGCGCGATGGTGGCGAACACCGACCACAGTGCCGCCCAGCCGACGAAGACCGCCAGCGCGGTGCCCCACTGGTCGAGACCGAGCCCCACCACCTTGCGGTCCCCGGGCATGATCCGCCCGAGGACGAGCAGGGCGGCCGCGATCAGCGCGGCGAGCGTCACGGTCGGCAGCAGTGGGAAGAGTGCGGGATCCCAGCTGCTGACCGTGCAGTTCTCGGTGCAGTCGTCGGCCTTGAAGAAGGCGGGGAACGAGGCGATGAACAGCAGTACCGCTGCTCCGACAACCGCGCCATCGCTTCGGGTGAGCGAGCGGATGTTCACGTAATATCCTTAATCGGTTTCATCATGGTCTGGTCAGACTGGGGCGGGCCCCATCGTACGGAAGGACGCTCCGCGGAGTCCGGCGGGTTCTCCCGCCCGGCCCCGGCCCGTCCCACCGGCCCGCCCAGCGGTTCGCGCGCCGCCTCGCACGCCGTCGCGCCCGCCCAGCCGGCGCGAGGGGGCGGTGATCCGCCGGGTGTCGGCCGCGCCCTCGGTCACCCGCGCCGGGAGGACGAGGTGGAAGCCCCGGTCGCCCTCGCCCGATCCTGCGGCGTGCACCGAGACCACCGTGTCGGCCCCCGCCTCGTTCCCGATCCGGGCGCGCTCGTCCACGCACGGCCCGTACGGGCGGTCGCCGTCGTGGGTGAACTCCACCCTCGCGCCCAGCTCTTCGGGGAGGGTGCGGGCGCGGTGGGCGATGTCGAGGGTGAAGGACGCCTCCGCGTAGCCGGAGTCGGTGGCCGTACTGGTGGTGTCGCGCTCCTCGCGGTGCGTGCCGGCGTCCACGGGACATGACCGGATCGTAGCGCCGCGTCCTACAGGCCCGGACCGGTACGCCGCAGAACGCGCAGCGAGCGGACCGCGCGCTCCTCGGCGAAGGCGCCGGAGGCCAGCGCGCGGCGGTGGATGCGGTGGGGCGCCTGGCCGCCGTCGGCCGGGTCCGGGAAGACGTCGTGGATGACCAGCAGCCCGCCCTCGGCCAGATGCGGGACCCAGCCCTCGTAGTCGGCACTCGCGTGCTCGTCGGTGTGCCCGCCGTCGACGAAGACCAGGCCGAGCCGGCCGCCCCACACCGACGCGGCCCGCGGCGAGCGTCCGACGAGCGCGACGACGTGCTCCTCCAGCCCGGCGGCGTGCAGGGTGCGGCGGAAGAAGGGCAGGGTGTCCATCAGCCCCGTCTCGGTATCCACCAGGGAGGGGTCGTGGTACTCCCAGCCCGGCTGCTGCTCCTCGCTGCCCCGGTGGTGGTCGAGGGTCAGGACGGTCACGTCGCCGTCCGCGCGGCGGGCGGCGTCGGCCAGCAGGAGGGTGGAGCGGCCGCAGTACGTGCCGATCTCCAGCAGCGGCAGCCCCAGCCGTGCCGCGTCGCGGGCGGCCGCGTACAGCGCCAGCCCCTCGTCGGCGGGCATGAAGCCCCTGGCCGCCTCGAAGGCGGCGAGGACCTCGGGCGCGGGTCGCTCTGCGGAATCCATGGGCTCGGCCTTTCTGACCTGCGGTGCTGCCGACCATGCTGCCCCACGCGTGCCCCGGCCGGTGAGGCGGGTGGACGGAGGGGCGCTCGCGGGGGCGCGCTCCGTGCCCGGCAGCGGGAAGGCCCGGAAGAACGTACCGGAGCGGGCGGGATCACTCCTCCCGCGGCTCCTGTCCGGCGGTGCGGCGGTGGCGCCCTCGGACGGGCACCGAGGGCTCCTCGCCGACGGCGGCCGGGCCGCGGTGCCGGCCGTGGTGCTCGCCGGCCGCGGCGCTGGTCTCGCTGCTCGTCTGGGTCTGGGTCTGGGACATCGCGGGAATACTCCGTGGATTCGAGGCTTCTTCCTCCGTACCCGACCAGATCGTAGTAGTCCTACGATCTTCGTTCCGCCTCTTTCCGTGCCAGTGGCGCCTGCTGGAGCGGCACCGGTGTGGAGGCCGCGGACCGCACCGCGAGCGGGTCGCCCTCCCCGCCCGGACCGTCACCCGCCGCGCCGTCCTCCCCCGGGCCGTCCGGGGCGCGCTCCGTGCGCTGCCGGGGCGGCGGCCCGGGCTCCGGCGACGGCGTGATCCGGGCCAGGCCGCACCGCGTCCGGCCCGCGGGGCCGCCGGTTCATCGAGCTGTACGAGGAGATCGGCCTCCCGCCCATCCGCCTGCACGACCTGCGCCACGGTGCCGCGACGCTGGCC
>NZ_JAJFAU010000099.1 GCF_022614595.1 Streptomyces sp. CNQ085 | reverse complement strand
GTGCGGCGCACCGGCCGTACCGCCGCCGCACCGCCGCCGCACCGCTCCGCGCGGCTACGCCGACACCTTCTGCTTCTTGTGCCCGTTGCCCTTCTCGGGCTTGAGGAGCACCTTCGTCCAGCCCTCGTCGCGCTTGTCGAAGTGCTGATAGGCGCCCGGGGCCTCCTCCAGCGGGACCCGGTGTGAGACCACGAAGCCGGGGGTGGCGCGGCCGGCGATGATCATGTCGCGCAGCTGGCGGTTGTACGCCTTGACGTTCGCCTGGCCGGTCCCCATCCGCAGGCCCTTCTCGAAGAACTTACCAATCCTGAAGAGCAGTTCGCCCTTCTTGGCGCTCTCGCTGGGGCCGCCGGGGTCCGCCGGCACGTAGAGCCCGACCACTCCGAGCATCCCGGTGGGACGGACGGCCTCGACCAGGGTGTTGAGCACTGTCGCCGGCTGTTCCTCGCCCTCGGCGACCGTGGCCTGGTAGCCGACGGCGTCGATGCCCTTGTCGGTGCCCTCCCCGTCCGTCTGCTCCTTGATCTGCTCGGCGGCGTCGCCCTTGCCGTAGTCGATCGGGACCGCGCCGATCCGTCCCGCGAGGCGGAGCCGGTCCGGCTGTTTGTCGACGACGAAGACACGGGAGGCGCCGCGCAGCACCGCGGAGTAGGCCGCCATCAGGCCGACCGGTCCGGCACCGAACACGCACACCGTCTCGCCGGGGGACACCTGCGCCAGCTCGGCGGCGTGGTAGCCGGTGGGGAAGATGTCGGCGAGCAGGGCGAAGTCGTCCTCGTGCTCGGTGCCCTTGGGCAGCTGCAGGCAGTTGAAGTCCGCGAACGGTACCCGCAGGTACTGCGCCTGGCCGCCGGTGTAGGGGCCCATCGAGACGTAGCCGTAGGCGCCGCCCGCGAAGCCCGGGTTGACGGTCAGGCAGAAGCCCGTCCGCCCCGCCAGGCAGTTCCTGCAGAAGCCGCACGCCACATTGAACGGCATGACGACCCGGTCGCCCTTCCTCACCGAGGCGACCCCGGAGCCGGTCTCCTCCACGACCCCCATGTTCTCGTGGCCGAACACGATGCCCGGCTCCGCACCGGTGCGGCCCTCGTACATGTGCAGGTCGGAGCCGCAGATGGCGGACGTGGTGACCTTGACGATCACATCCGTGGGGTCCTGGATACGGGGATCCTCGACCTCCTCGACGTCGACGCTGAACGGTTCCTTGTAGACGACGGCTTTCATCGCTGCCTCCTTACGGCGCGGCGCGGTGCGGCGTGGTGCGACGTGGTGCGCGGAACCCGCGAGAGTGCCCTCGCGGTGTGCGTCATACCGGTTTAATGTCGCTCATATTCCGTATTATCACCCATTGGGGTGTACGGGTCTCCACCGGAGGGGCCGGCGAAACATGCCTACGCGCGCACCGCGCGGCGCCCACCCCGGCAGGCGCCCCGGGAGTCCCCCGAGAGGCACCGAGAGGGCGAAAGGGACTAATCTGGCATGGGATCCGGTCGACCGGGGGTGGTGATGCCGGTGTACTCGGTGCGGTCCCGCCGCCGGCCGTACGGCCCGGCCCGCCGCGCTTCCGGACACGGCGCCGGGGCCGGGACGATGACCGTCTCGCCGCGGCGAACGAACCGGTGACCGGGCCGGGCCATGGATCCCTACGACTTCCCCCTCGTCGCCGCGGTCCTCGCGCTCTCCGCCGCCGCGGGCCTGCTGGCGACGCTGCTGAAGCAGCCGCTGATCGTCGCCTTCATCGGCGTCGGCATCCTGGCCGGTCCCGCCGGCGCCGGCTGGGTGGAGGCCGAGGGCACCGTCGAGCTGCTGGCCCGGCTGGGCATCGCGGTGCTGCTGTTTCTGGTGGGGCTCCGGCTCGACCTGCACCTGGTCCGCACCACCGGGCCCATCGCGCTGGCCACCGGGCTCGGCCAGGTCCTGTTCACCTCGGTGATCGGCTTCCTGATCGCGCTCGCGCTGGGCATGGACACGGTGACGGCGCTCTACGTCGCGATCGCGCTCACCTTCTCGTCCACGATCATCATCGTGAAGCTGCTGTCCGACAAGCGCGAGCTGGATCAGCTCCACGGGCGCATCGCGGTGGGGTTCCTGATCGTGCAGGACATCGTCGTGGTGCTGGTCATGATCGCGCTGACCGCGTCCGGGCAGCGGACCGGGGACAGCGGCGGCGGCATGGCTGCGGGCATCGCCCTGGTCCTCGCCAAGGGGCTGGGCCTGCTGGCCGGTATCGCCGCGCTGACGCGCTACGTCCTGCCCGGGCTGCTGCACCGCGTCGCCCGGTCCCAGGAGCTGCTGGTGCTCTTCGGCGTGGCCTACGCGGTGTCGGTGGCCGCGCTGAGCGAGTGGCTCGGCTTCAGTTCCGAGGTCGGGGCGTTCCTGGCCGGGGTCTCCCTGGCCGGCACCCCCTACCGGGACGCGTTGGGGGCCCGGCTGGTCAGTCTGCGCGACTTCCTGCTGCTCTTCTTCTTCCTGGAGCTGGGCGCGCGCCTGGAGTTCACGGACGCGGGCACACAGATCGCCGAGGCGCTGGTCTTCTCGGCGTTCGTGCTCGTCGGCAACCCGCTGGTCGTCGTCGTGATCATGGCCGCCATGCGCTACCCGGTCCGGGTGGGTTTCCTGGCGGGGCTGACGGTCGCCCAGATCTCGGAGTTCTCCCTGATCCTCGCCGCGCTCGGGTACAGCCTCGGGCACATCACCGGCGCCACCGTCAGCCTGATCACCGTCGTCGGCCTGGTCACCATCGGCGGCTCCACCTACCTGATCCTCTACTCCCATCAGATCTACGGGCGCCTGGAGCGGTGGCTGGGCAGGTTCGAACGGACCGGCGTCCGCCATGCCGGACCCGCCGACGCCCACCGCGACGCCGATGTCGTCCTCTACGGGCTCGGCCGCTTCGGCGGCCTGCTGGCCGACCGGCTCAGCCGGGCCGGGCACCGGGTCCTGGCCGTGGACTACGACCCGCACCGGGTCGCGCGCAATGACCGGGAGAGGGTGACCGCGGTCTTCGGAAGCGCCGAGGACATCCACTTCCTGGAATCCCTGCCACTGGACCGGGCCCGCTGCGTGGTCAGCGCCATCCCGGCGGCGGACACCAACCGGGCACTGCTGCACGGACTGCGCCACCACGGGTACCGAGGCGTCACGGCCGTCACCGCCCACAACCGGCGCGACGCCCGGCGGCTGCGCGAGGAGGGGGTCGACCTGGTCATCGAGCCGTTCGCCGCCGCGGCGTCGGACGCGGCGACCGCCCTGGACGGACTGCTGCGCGACCGAAGCGACTGACACGGGCGCCCCGCCTTACCGCCCGCCTTACCGCCGGGCGCGCCGCCCGTCACACGGGACCGCGCCGGTACACCGACAGCGCCCAGACGACCAGGGCACACAGGGCGATCAGCACGATCGACCAGATCGGGTAGTACGGCAGCGACAGGAAGTTCGCCACCAGCAGGAGCGAGGCCATCACCACGCCCGCGACCCGTGCCCACAGCGCACCCCGGAACAGGCCGGCGGCCACCGCGATGCTCACGGCCCCCAGGATGAGATGGGCCCAGCCCCATCCGGTGGTGTCCCACTGGAAGGTGTAATCGGGGGTGGTGAGGAAGACATCGTCCCCGGCGATGCCCATGATGCCGCGCAGCAGGTTCAGCACACCGGAGATGACCAGTATGACGGCGGCGAAGACCACCAGTCCGCCGGCCAGGTCCTGGGCGTCGTCCGAGTGCTGCCGCTGAGCCGTCTGTGCCATCGGAAGTCACCTCGTCTCGCGGGTGGGGCTCCGGGCCTCCGGCGTTCCGCCCGCGCCCGGAGGTGGGGAACGGGAGGCGGCCGAGGGCCGCCCTCCACGCGCTCACCGGCGCGTCCGCCGCCCTCGTTCCCAGTATCGTGCGGCGGCACGGGGGCGCAAACGGACGTCCCGCCCGTGCCCCTTGTACCCCGTCCCGTGCCGTCCCCCCCCCGTCCCCCCCCCGTCCCCGTCCCCGCCCCTGTCCCCGGGCCGGGACGGCGGGCGCGGGCTGGAAGAATGGCGGGCATGGACATCCGGCGCAGAAACAACGTCACCGTCACGGGCAACCCGCGAGGGCCGGTCGTGGTGCTGGCGCACGGCTTCGGCTGCGACCAGAACATGTGGCGGCTGACGGTGCCGGCGCTGGCCGGGGACTACCGGGTGGTGCTGTTCGACTACGTCGGCTCGGGCCGCTCCGACCCGTCCGCCTTCCGCGAGGACCGCTACGCCTCCCTGGACGGCTACGCCTGGGACGCGGTGGAGGTGTGCGAGGCCCTCGGTCTGCGCGACGCGGTGTTCGTGGGGCACTCGGTCAGCGCGATGATCGGCGTGCTGGCCGCAGACATGGCGCCGGAGCGCATCGGGGCACTGGTGATGGTCGCCCCCTCGCCGCGGTACATCGACGACGAGGGCTACCGGGGCGGGTTCAGCGCACAGGACATCGACGAGCTGCTGGCCTCCCTTGAGGCGAATTACCTGGGCTGGTCGGCCGCGATGGCGCCGGTGATCATGGGAACGCCGGACCGGCCCGAGCTCGGCGAGGAGCTGAGGAACAGCTTCTGCGCCACCGATCCCGACATGGCCCGCGTCTTCGCCCGGACCACCTTCCTGTCGGACGCACGCGACGATCTGGGGAAGGTGAAGGTGCCGACGCTGGTGCTGGAATGCGCCCAGGACGCCATCGCCCCCCGGGAGGTCGGCGCCTTCGTCCACCGGGCCGTCCCCGGATCGGAGCTGGTCACACTGGAGGCGGTCGGGCACTGCCCGCACCTGTCGGCGCCCGAGGCCACCAACGCGGCGATCACCGCGTTCCTGGCGGGCCTGCGGTGATGTGCCGTTCCGGGCGACAGCCCGACCCGCACGAGGCGGGGGGGAACGACCCCGGGAACGCCGCGTTCGCCGCCCTGCTGGAGGACAGCGCGGAGGAGCTCTACGAGACCGCGCCGTGCGGCTACCTGTCCACGCTGATGGACGGCACGATCGCGAAGATCAACGCCACGCTGCTGGGCTGGCTCGGCCTGGAGCGGAGCGCGGTGGTGGGCCGGATGCGGTTCACCGACCTGCTCACGGTGGGAGGCAGGCTCTACCATGAGACGCACTTCGCGCCGCTGCTGCGCATGCAGGGCGAGATCGGCGGTATCGCCCTGGAGATCAGGGGCGCGCGAGGCGTGCGAATACCGGTCCTCGTCTCCTCGGTGGTGAAGTACGGCGGCGAGGGCGAGCCGTTGCTGATCCGCACCACGGTCTTCGACGCCCGCGACCGCCGCTCCTACGAGGAGGAACTCCTGCGGCGCAAGCGGGAGGCGGAGGCGGCACGTGAACAGGCGGAGACCGACCGCGTCCGGCTCCAGGAGGCCCTCGCCACGCTCCAGCAGAGCCTGCTGCCCGCCATGCTCCCCGACATCCCCGGGCTGGAGGCGGCCGCCCACTACCACACGGCCTCGCCCGAGAGGCTCGGCGGCGACTTCTACGACCTGTTCGCCGTGGACGGCAAACGCTGGGCGTTCTTCCTGGGCGACGTGTGCGGCAAGGGCCCCCAGGCCGCCGCTGTGACGTCGCTGACGCGCTACACCCTGCGCGCCGCGGCCATGCACGACCCCGACCCCGTGGCCGCCCTGTCCACCCTGAACACCGTGCTGCACGAGCGCTACACCGGCGGCGACCCGCGCTACTGCACCACCGTCTTCGGCCTCCTCGAACCCGACCTCTCGACCGGACAGGTCGCCGTCCGCATCGCCGCCGGCGGCCATCCGCCGGCCCTCGTCCTGAGAGCCGACGGCCGAGCCGGCTTCCTGCCCACCCCCGGCGGTCTCCTCGTCGGCGTCCTGTCCGACCCGCGCTTCGTCTCCGCGACCACCGTCCTCGCTCCCGGCGACATCCTCCTGCTCTACACCGACGGCCTCACCGAAGCCCGTACGGGCGAGGACCGCGCCACCCTCTACGGGGACCAGGCCCTGCTCGACTTCGCCGCGGGCCAGGCGGGCAAGTCCGCCCGTGAGGTCATCCGGGCGCTGACCGGCCTGCTCGACGACTTCGGCGACGGCCTGGACGACGACACCGCCCTGCTCGCCCTCGGCGTCCCCGCCCACCCCGCCGACCCCGCTCCCGGCCCGGCAACGAAGAACGCACGATGAGCCCGTTGAAGATCACCACCCGGAACGCCGCGACCGGCCCCGTCCTCGAGATCACCGGCGACCTCGACTACGCCAGCTCCGGCGGACTGCGTGAACTGCTCCCCAAGCTCACCCTGCGACCGGGGCAGCGTCTCGTGGTGGACCTGGCCGGTCTGGAGTTCTGCGACTCCAGCGGCATCACCGCGCTGATCGCCGCCCGCAACCACGCCCACGCGGCCCGGGCCGACATCGCCCTCGCCGCCGTCCCCGACAACACCCTGCGCATCCTGCGCATCGTCGGCCTCGACCAGATCCTCCCCATCCACCCCGACAGCGAGACCGCCACCCGGTCCTGACGGGGGCCGCGCCCGCGCGATCAGTCCGAACCGGCACCGGAACCGCCGGACGCCCGTCCGCGACGCGGCGGTACTCGGCTACCTGGCCGACTACGAACGTCGTCAGGGGCCGATCTCCGGGCACGAGCAGGAGCGGGCACGCCGGGTCGCCGGTCGGTCCCGGTGCCCTTCAGGCCCTGGCTCTGACCAACTACGGCCACTTCACGTCGATGCGCGTCGAGCAGGGCCGGGTACGGGGCGTGTCCCTGCACCTGGACCGGCTGGTGCGCGACTGCCGGACGGTGTTCGACACCGGCCTGGACCCCGGGCGCGTTCTGGGGTTCGTCCGCGGGGCCGTCCCCCGGACCGGGGCCTGTGTCGTCAGGGTGACCGTCTTCGATCCGGCGCTGGAGCTGGGTCGTATCGGGACGGACGCGCACCCGCATGTGCTGGTGACCACCCGGGCCGTCGGCGGTCTGCCGCTTCCGCCACCGCGTATCCGGTCGGCCGTGTACACCCGGGACATGCCCGGGGTGAAGAGCGTCGGGCTGTTCGGCGCGCTGTGGCACCGGCGCGCGGCACAGCGGGCGGGTTTCGACGACGCGCTGTTCGTGGACGGCCGGTCCATGATCTCTGAGGGTGGCACCTGGAACATCGGTTTCGTCCGGGGCGGGCAGGTGGTGTGGCCAGAGGCGGAGTGCCTGGCCGGCACCACCATGCGGCTGCTCCAGCAGGTCCACGCCTCGGCCTCGGCTCCGGTGGGCCGCGGCGGTGAACGGCGGGCGGTCGTGGCGGACGCCGCCTACCTCAGCATCGGAAACGGGCCGACCGCTCCGCCCGGCGACCTGGTCCGTGGTGCGGACGGATACTGCCCGCCCGCCGAACAGCATCCCCGCGTCATCGTGGCCGGAGATCTGTGCTCCGCCCGCTTCCAGCGAATCATGACCGCCCTGGGCTCCGGCGGCGAGGCCGCACTGCGCGCCTACTACGCGACCAGGCAACCGCTCACCGGGGGCTGACTTCGGCGACGCGCTGCTCGTGCACGGTTTCACCGACGCCGCAGTGCACCCGGGTGCCCCGCCCGGCGGCCGGCCCGTCATCGGCTTCGGCCGGGACGGCAGGCCGTTCCGCTTCCACGGTCCCCACGGCAACCCGCACAAGGTGGTCGAGGATCATGAGCGCACCTGTGGTCCGGGCGGCTACGACTACGTTGCCCGTCTGCGGGGACGGGACGCGAACGGCACGAAACGGAGAACACGAGTAGTGGTATCAGTCGAACAGCGGCGGGAACCCACCGGCGCCCCACGGGTCCGGTACACCGAGCACGAGGCGCAGGCCAACCTGCTGACGGTGCTGCGCCTGTGCATGACGGAGAAGCTGCGGTGCAGTGAGAGGACCCGCCGTCCCAGTACCGCCACCGTCTCGGCGGTCGCCGACGTCCTGGACGGCGGCGACTTCTATCCGAACGACGCCATCGCCGCTTTCGCCTGGCCGGTGCTGCTTCAGGCAGGTGGCCTCGCTCAGCTCACCGGCGGCCGGCTGATGCCGACCACGCGCGGACGGACCGCGCTGACCAGGCCGCCGCACCTGACCATTTCTCAACTGTGGCAACGCTGGATGAACAACAGCCTCCTGGACGAGTTCTCCCGCGTGGAGGGGATCAAGGGCCAGCGCTCGACGAACGTCCTGACCGCCGCCAAACCGCGCCGCAAGCTCGTCGGCCAAGCGCTGGCCGGTCTCACCCCGGGTGAGTGGACATCCGTCGACGGCCTGTTCACGGACATGCGCGCGGCCCGCCTTGATCCAGTCGTCCACCGCGGTGAACGTGCTCTGTGGAAGCTGTACCTGGAGGACCCGCAGTACGGCAGCCTCGGCTACGAAGGCCACCACGGCTGGTCCCTCCTCCAGGGGCGGTACACCCTGGCGGTGCTCTTCGAGTACGCCGCCACGCTCGGCCTCATCGACATCGAATACGTTCCCCCGGCGGGCGCCCGCGAGGACTACCGCGACAACTGGGGCGGCGACTACCTCGACCAGCTCAGCCGTTACGACGGCCTGTCCGCGCTCCGCCTCAACCCCCTGGGCGCCCACGCCGTGGGCCTCGCGGACGACTACGCCCCCGTCCAGGCCCCCGCCTCGGCCGTTCCGGCGGGCAGGGTCACCGTCCTGGCGAGTTTCGACATCGTCGCCCTCGACGGGCTGCCCTCAGCCGACACACTCCTCCTGGACGCCTTCTGCGACCGGAAGGCGGACCGGGTCTGGACGCTCACCACCGCTTCCCTCCTGCAAGCCCTGGACCGCGGGCACACCCTCGACGAACTCCGCGGCTACCTGGACCAGGCCGCCTCGCACCCCGTGCCCCAGACCGTCACCACCCTGCTCGACGACACCGGCCGCCGCACCGGCCGGCTCCGCGATACAGGGCAGACCCATCTCATCGAGTGCGCGGACGAGGCACTGGCGGCCCTCGTCATCAGCGACCGCCGTCTGCGCGTGCTGTGTACCCGGATCGGCGAGCGCCACCTCGCGGTCGCCCCCGACCGTCTGCCGGCGTTCCGCAAGGCTGCCCTGGCCCTGGGCTATCCGCTGGCCTGACGGTACGGGGAGAGCCGCTTCGGGGCGCCTCGGGCCGGGGCCCGCCCGCCTTTGGTCACCGGCAGAGGGGACGTTCGCCGCGTGCCTGAAAGGTGCTGAACGCCGGGAACGAACGAGACCAGGACCGAGACCGGCCGACCCCCGGCCGACCCCCGGCCGCCGGTGGTCGCCGGGGAGGACCGGGCCGTAGTGATGACGGCCCTGGACCAGGAGCCCCCGTACCAGCGCCCATCGACTGCCTGCTTCGGGATCGGGATCCGGACTCCCGAGCACGACGAACCGCGCGGGCTCCGCCAGCCCGGCTCCCGCTCGGCCTTCGAGCAGCTTCCGAGTCGCCGCAGGGGCCTTGGCGATCACGGAGGGAAGCTGCTCCGGGCCGCTGTGGTGTTCCACCAGTGCGGCCACCCGCTGCGCCTTGCCGCCCGGCGGCTTGACGCCCAGTGCCGCCAGCATTCCGCGCAGCTCGTCGGAGGTCGCGCTCGTGAGTAGTTCCTCCGACGGGGCATCCAGACCCAGGGGCGTGTCCCGTGTCTGCCGTAGCGGTCCGGCCATGCGGAGACTCCCCGCGTCGTCAGGCCAGACCAGAGCATGATCGGCCAAGGCCTCCAGCCTCCAACACCAGGTCCAGTTCGCCGGCCGCCGTTCCCGGTAGCCCCGCCAGGGCATCGCGCGACGCGGGCGCACTCAGCGCCGCCAGCGCTTCGGCGACCTGGAGAAGCGGTGCGGCGTGGTCACGCGGCGAAGAACGCCGCCGCGCTCGCGAAGCCTCCCCGGATGGAAGAGGACGAGACGGAGGTGGAAGCCCTACTCGGTCGACGAGGTACAGAGCCTCCTGCTCGAAGTGAACAAGCGCCGGAACAGTGCCCGCTGGATGCTGGCACTGGCTCTCGGACTGCGGCAGGGGGAGACGCTCGGGCTGCGGTGGTCTGACGTGGACCCGGACAACGAGTACCTGAAGCTTCGCCGGAACAGGTTGCGGCCGAAGTACGAGCACGGGTGTGGTGAGGCGGCGCCGTGCGGCCGGAAGGCCGGCTATTGCCCGGACCGGGTGCAGGTGCGGCGCGAGACGAAGAACACGAAGTCACGCGCCGGGCGTCGTGCCGTTCCCCTCCCGGGCCCGCTGGTCGTGATGCTCCGCTCCCACAGGGATGCGCAGGCCCGGGAACGCACGGAGGCGGGGAACCTGTGGACCGAGTCCGAGTACGTGTTCACCAAGCCGTTGGGCGGGCCGCTCAGCCCGAACACGGACTACCACGACTGGAAGCGGCTGCTGGGAGACGCCGGCGTACGGGACGCCCGCCTTCATGACGCCCGGCACACCGCCGCCACCGTGCTCATGCTGCTCGGGGTCCCGGACCGGGTCATCGATCAGATCATGGGTTGGGAGCCGGGCACCTCCGCGCGGATGCGGGCGCGGTACCTGCATGTGCCGGACGCCATGCTCAAGGACGTGGCCCGGAAGATCGCCGAAGCCATCTGGGGAAGCCCCGAGACACCCCCTGTGGACAAAAACCAGGACAACGAGGTCTAACGAGGTCTGACGGACAACAACGAGGGGCCCCGCCGATGATCGGTGGGGCCCCTCGTTTCGCCTGTTCAGGCGGCTGCGGAGGATACGGGATTCGGACTCGTGAGGGGTTGCCCCCAACACGCTTTCCAAATGTTCGCCCGGGGGCCCGGTGGCGGTCGTATGCGTCCTGACCTGCGGTGAAGCGTTCGGATCAGCTCTGTCTGGACGGGGACGGACGGGGGTGAACGAGACCAGAACCGAGACCACAGGAGCGTCAGCCCCTTCTTACGCCCTGCGCCAGGCGCTGAGCAGTTCATCAGGGCCGTATGCCGCCCGGAGCCCGGAACAGGTGGTCCCGTTGCGGGAGACCGCGACGAGCGGTACCGGCTCGTCGGTGATCGCGGCCCGGTGCTTTTGCAGCGCCGCCAGGTCGTGGCTGTCGAACGCGGAGTTCTCCAGCCACTTGACCGAACCGAGGAAGAGCAACTCCTTGGCCACCGGCTGCCGGTCGGCGCCGACCAAGTCGACTTCGACGTCGTTGCTGCGGGTCCAGTACCCGCCGATCGCCGGGGCGGCGGGCAGGAGCCCGTCCGGCAGGAGACGGGCGAGGGATTCCCGGACGAGGGGCTCGATCGCACGCCCCCGCCAGCTCGTCCACTGCTCCTTGATCCGGCTCAGCGTGAGATCCCCCCGCATACGCTCGATTTCCGCCATGTGGGGATCCAGGAACGCGAGCCAGAACCGGAGGTAGGGATCGGCCACGCGGTAGCGGCGTTCCTTCGACGGTCTCAGCGAGACGGGCAGCTCGGCTGCCACCACCCGTTTCTCGGTCAGGACGTCAGTGGCTCGGGTGAGGGTGGTGTGGGCGATGCCACCCGCGGCGCGTGCGATGTTGGTGAAAGTTCGCTCGCCGGTTCCGATGGCCCGCAGGACTTCTCTGCTCATCGCCCGCGGTGGAAACTCCGCGGCAAGTGACCGCTCGGCGGAGACCAGCAGCGCCGAGATCGGGTTGTCCAGCGAGTCGCGGAGGAACTCCCAGACATCGGCCCCGGGCCGCCACTCCGCGCAGACCAGCGGAAGACCGCCTGTGATGAGGGCGGCGTCGAATGCGGCAGCCGGCTCAAGACCGAGCGTCTCGCCGATGTCGGCCGGGTTCAGCGGCCCCACGACCATTTCCCGGCCCCGCTGGTGGAAGGGCCGGTCGTAGCTGTTCAGCGCCTCCATCATCGACAGATCGGAGCCGACCAGGAGGAGAAGTACGGGTTTACGGCTGAGCAGGCGGTCCCATGCCCGCTGGAGCGTGCCCTCGAAGGCGTCGATGCGGTCCATGAGGTACGGAACCTCGTCCATGACGACCACGCTCGGGCTGTCGTCGGGAAGGATCTCCGCAAGCAGCCTGAATGCAGCATTCCACTGCTCCGGAGTCTCCTCCGAGAACAGTTCCCGCTCCGGCAGCGTGGACCTGGCGACGGCGTCGAGCAACTCCGTCAGCTCGTCCTCCGCCGTGCCGCCCGCCGCGGTGAAGAACAGGGACGGCACCTCGGTGCGCCGGAGGAATTCTTCGACGAGGCTGGACTTGCCGACCCGCCTCCGCCCGCGCATGAGGATGCACTGTCCCGGCTTCGCCGCGCCGACGGCGTCGTGGACCGACCGCAGGGCGCTGCCGAGCACGTTCAGCTCGCGGTCCCGACCGATGAAACGCCGCATTCAAGCCTCCTGCGAGGAATGGTATCGACAGGAATACTATCGATGCCGATACCATTCCTCCTCATTCGGGTGCGGCGCTCATGACGCTGTGAACGCGGGAGAGTGCGAGAACGCGCTCGGCGTCCCGAAGGCGGCACCAGGCTTCGAGATGGGGCGGACCGAGGTCCAGGCCGCTGAGGGTGCGTACGGTCCGGTTGCCCGAGGTGGCAACGTACCCGACGGTGATGGCCTGACCTGCGTCGATCAGCCGCACGGATGGTGTGCCGGTGACGACAGCGGTGAGGTCGGCGTCGGTCCGGGCCGACAGGACCGAGCCGGCGGCCGACGCCTCGCGGTTGACCTCCCTGGAGGGCGGACGCCAACCCCACGGAAGGCGGGACGGGACGGAATGGGGCGTGCCGACCGGGTCCGCGCAGGGCAAGCGTCACCGATCCCGGGCGCTGAAGACGGTCGGCCGGTTCCCCCACCGAGCGCGGCTCCGGAGGGGCGCGGCGTCCCTCCGTGTCTTGAGCACGCGTGCCAGACGGCATCCGTCGAGGCCGCTCAGCCAAGTCGCCGGCGTCGATCGGGACTTCATGCCCGGGCACCTCGCGAGATCAGGATCATGACAGGGGACGGACCCGCCGCGGGGGTTTCAAGGGTGTCCTACGCCTGTGATCCGCAGGTGCCGTACGGGAGCGGCTTCCCTCGTTGTTGGGCGCCGACATCCGCGGAGCGGCGGGAACGGGTCTACCCGGATACCCGGAACATTCGAATTGGGTGCATGTGAACGCAACCGGAAATGCAGCCAGAGCACGACGAGAAGCCGAGTCGCAGATCGCGGCTCGGCTTCTCGTTTCGCCTGTTCAGGCGGCTGCGGAGGATACGGGATTCGAACTCGTGAGGGGTTGCCCCCGACACGCTTTCCAAATGTTCGCCCGGGTGTCCGGCGGGAGCCGTACACGTCCTGACCTGCAGCGGAGCGGGTAACACGATCTCGGACAGGGCGGCGATGACGGTTTCCTGATGATCGCCGGTGCTCAGCACCTGGGCGGCACACCGGGGCGGAATGGCCTCCACGCTGACCAGGCGGCTCGAACCCGGCGCTGATGGGGTGGTGGGCTCGGGAGTCGGCCGGGACCCGCGGCGGGATGCGGACGGTGCCGGAGCAGGTGTGAGTCCGGCCGCCGGCGGGGGTTCGGGCGCAACGCTGCCGGGGCTGCCGGGCACGGTGACCACCGGCTTCCGGCAACAGACGCCTCCACCCCGGCAGTCACGGACGCGTGGGCGGACATCAGGCCTGACCGTAGAGGGTCTCCAGGTCGATCAGCCGGATGTCCGGGCTGGTTGCCGCTGCGGCATGCGCCTTGTTGTTGAATCCGGCTCCGCTGAAGCACAGGAGCCGCGTGTCGGCGGTGTCGTAGCGCCCGGCCCGGGCGATGAGGTCGCGGATGTGCCGGAGACGTTCGATGTGGGCAGCTCCCATGGTGTCGTTCCACTTGGCCTCTCCGATGGCCAGGAGTGGGGGCTTGGCGCCATCCGCGATTCCGATGACCGCCACGTCGACCTCGTTGCCGGTACGGGCCCTGGGGTCGTGAACGACACCCTGTCCGACGCGGGCGGGCAGACCGCCCAGGAGCTCGGGGTCGGCGTGATGCAGCGCCCAGTCGCGGCAGACCTGTTCGAAATGGGGCCCGAGGACGTTGCTGACGAAGCGGCGACGGCTGGCCTGCCAGACCCGTGCCGCGCTGCCGGGGCGTTCGAGCTGGTCCCAGACCGGTCGCATGATCGCGTGGTAGAAGCCGATCAGCGGTTCGGCGATCCGGTAGGTGGGCCGGTTGTCGCGGAAGGCGTCCGCGTCCCGGTGCAGCAGACCCGCGTCTTCGAGGACGTTGATGGGGTGGGCGATGTCGGTGGCCTTGCGTCCCAGATAGCCGGCCATGCCCCCGCGTGTGGCGTTGCCGTCGGCGACGGCGGCCAGGACGGACAGGTACAGGGCGGTGTCGCGAAGGTCGGGTTCCTCGGCCAGCAGATAGCGGGCCTCGCGGAAGAGGGGGGTTTCGGGGTTGAGGACGGTGCGGACGACCCAGTCGTCGAAGTCGTCCGGAGCCTTTGGCGTGTCGCCGCGTGCGAATTCGCGCCGATAGGCCGGGGTGCCGCCCACGATCGCGTTCACCTTCATGGCCAAGTGGGGATCGGCGATGTCCCAGAACTCGGCGGCGAGGCGGTGGTCGAGGGGGCGGACGACCAGTTCCAGCCCCGCCCGTCCGCGCAGCGGGGTGTTACCCGAGAGCAGCCTGCCCATGAAGGACAGCGCCGATCCGCACAGCAGCAGCCGGGTACGGGAGCCGGTGCGCTGGTCACGCAGCGGCCGCAGCGCCTCCTGGATGATCGACGGCAGCTCGGGGTTGGCCTTGGCGAGGTACGGAAACTCGTCGATCACCACGGGGACGGGCCGCTCGGCGCCGAGCGCGAGCAGTGCGTCGACGGCCTCTGTCCAGTCGGCGAAGTGGAACGGGCTGGCAGGACGGACGTGGGCGGTCAGCGCCGCGCTGATCCGCCGTAGCGACTCGGCATCGGCGGCCTCGGTCGCACCGAAGTAGAACCCCCCGGCAGCACGACAGGCGGCGTCCAGCAGGAACGTCTTGCCCTGGCGGCGGCGCCCGGAGACCACGCCCAGGGTCGCCCCGGGCTGCGGGTCGGTGATGAACCGGCGCAGCGCCGACCACTCGTGGTCCCGGTCGAACATCTCGGCAGGCTTGTCCACGAGCTGCTCCACGGAGATAGAAGTACGTTTTCATAAAACATACCCCTACCTCCTGGCGTGCCTCGTGATGTGCGCTCGTCGACCCCGGTGTTTGCTGAGGCTTCCCCTTGATCGTGGACACCTGGAGACTGGGATCTTGAGGTTCCAGAGGAAGTAGCACCAGGTGGGAAGCAAGTACACGAAGCGGTACTCGGACGAGTACAAGCGGGACGCGATCGCGCTCGTCGATTCCTCGGGCAAGACGGTCACCGCCGTGGCCCGGGAGCTCGGCATCAGCTCGGAGTCCCTGCGCGGCTGGTACCGCAAGGCCAAGGCCGACCGGGGAGAGGGCTGCTCCCGCGAGCTGACCAGCGCCGAGCGCGAGGAGCTCAAGCGGCTGCGCGAGGAGAACCGCGAACAGCGGCAGACGATCGAGATCCTGAAGAAAGCGACCGCCTTCTTCGTGAAGGAGAACGACCGGTGAGCGAGCTGTACCGGTTCATCCACGCGGAGAAGGCGAACTACCCGATCGTGCTGCTGTGCCGGGTGCCGCACGTGGCCCGCTCCTCCTACTACGCCTGGCGCGAGGGCGAGGCCGCCCGCCGGGCCCGTCAGGCCGCCGACGACGCGCTCGCGCACGAGATCACCGTGCTGCACATCGCCTCCCGCCGCACCTGCGGCGTCCCGCGCATCCACGCCGAGCCCCGCCGCCTGGGGCAGCGGGTGAACCGCAAGCGCATCGCCCGCGTCATGCGCGAGCGCGACATTCGCGGCGCCGGCCGCCGCAAGCACCGCTCACTGACCCGGCCGGACAAGAAGGCGAAGCCGGCCCCGGACCTCATCGGCCGCGACTTCCATGCCGAGCGCCCCGGGACCAAGCCGGTCGGCGACATCACCTACCTGCCCACCGCCGAGGGCTGGCTCTACCTCGCCCGCCGGCTGGACCTGGCCACCCGCGAGATCGTCGGCTACGCCATGGCCGGTCACCACCGCGCCGAGCTGGTCACCGACGCGCTGCGGATGGCCGCGGCCCGCGGCGGCCCGCAGCCCGGCTGCATCATGCACACCGACCGCGGCAGCGAGTACACCAGTGGCGAATTCCGCAGGGAAACAGGGACGTTGGGCCTGAGGCAAAGCATGGGGCGAACCGGCATATGTTGCGATAACGCTGCAGCTGAGAGCTTCTTCGGTCTGCTGAAAGCGGAGATCGGCACCGCCGTGTGGGAAAGCCGCGAGGCGGCCCGCGCCGATGTCTTCCGCTTTATCGAGGTCGAGTACAACCGCACCAGGCTCCGCAAGCACCCCGAGTTCGGGTACCTCATCCCACTCGAAACCCGAGCCAGGCTGCAGCACGACTTCACCCCCGCAGCGTAAGCATCCGCTGTCCAGGATCAGGGGGGAACTTCAACAGGAGCGTCTTGTCCTTGTCGGTCCAGGTCAGTTCGAGACGGCCCTGGTGTCGGGGCGTCGAGTTCGAGGCCATGCGGCGATCCCTTGCGCTGTGGAGATGACGTTGTCCATCTTGTCGGAGTCCCGACGAAGGCGACGGTGAACCTCGACACTGACCAGGCACTGCGTGCCTGCCTTGCAGGCGCTCCTCCCGGATGGCCATGGTGAAACGCCAGGCCGGTTGCCCTGCCGGTGGCAGGGCAACTGCAACCAAAACTGCAACCGTGGAACGACGAAGGCCCCGGCCGCTGAGCGGTCGGGGCCTTCGTTTGCCCAGGTGGGCGACTGCGGAGGATACGAGATTCGAACTCGTGAGGGGTTGCCCCCAACACGCTTTCCAAGCGTGCGCCCTAGGCCTCTAGGCGAATCCTCCGCCGGAAACATTACATGACGCGGGGGAGTGGTTGCGAACCCGATCCCCCGGGCCGGTTCCGTCTCTCTCCCCCGGCTCGAGCACCCTCCGGCATCCGGTAGGCTTGGCGCAGCCCCTCACGTGGCGCCATCTCGCTGAACTCCCCCAGGGCCGGAAGGCAGCAAGGGTAGGTGAGCTCTGGCGGGTGCGTGGGGGGCGTCTGATTTTTCCCGCCGACAACTGTGCCCCCGTCGGAACGGGGGCACAGTTGTCGGCGGCGGCCTATATCGTCGGAGACGTGTCGTCCCTCGCGCTGTACCGCCGCTACCGCCCCGAGGCCTTCTCCGAGGTCATCGGGCAGGAGCATGTCACCGACCCCCTCCAGCAGGCCCTCCGCAACAACCGGGTCAACCACGCGTACCTCTTCAGCGGTCCGCGCGGCTGCGGCAAGACGACCAGCGCCCGTATCCTCGCCCGCTGCCTGAACTGCGAGAAGGGTCCGACGCCGGATCCGTGCGGGGAGTGCCGGTCCTGTCTGGACCTGGCGCGCAACGGGCCGGGCTCGATCGATGTCATCGAGATCGACGCCGCGTCGCACGGTGGTGTGGAAGACGCCCGCGAGCTGCGCGAGAAGGCGTTCTTCGGCCCGGCCTCCAGCCGGTACAAGATCTACATCATCGACGAGGCGCACATGGTCACCTCGGCGGGTTTCAACGCCCTGCTGAAGGTGGTCGAGGAGCCGCCGGAGCACCTGAAGTTCATCTTCGCGACGACCGAGCCCGAGAAGGTCATCGGAACGATCCGGTCGCGCACCCACCACTATCCGTTCCGCCTGGTGCCGCCGGGCACCCTGCGCGACTACCTCGCCCAGGTGTGCGAGCGGGAGGCCATCCCCGTCGAGGACGGTGTGCTGCCCCTGGTGGTGCGCGCCGGCGCCGGGTCCGTGCGTGACTCGATGTCGGTGATGGACCAGCTGCTGGCGGGCGCCGGCGAGGACGGCGTGACGTACGCCATGGCCACGGCGCTGCTGGGCTACACCGACGGCACGCTGCTGGACTCGGTGGTGGACGCCTTCGCGGCGGGCGACGGCGCGGCGGCCTTCGAGGTGGTCGACCGGGTGATCGAGGACGGGCACGATCCGCGGCGCTTCGTCGCGGACCTGCTGGAGCGGCTGCGCGACCTGGTGATCCTGGCCGCCGTGCCCGACGCGGGGGAGAAGGGCCTGATCGACGCCCCCGCCGACGTGGTGGAGAGGATGACGGCGCAGGCGTCGGTCTTCGGCCCGGCCGAACTGAGCCGGGCGGCGGACATCGTCAACGAGGGTCTGACGGACATGCGCGGCGCGACCTCGCCGCGGTTGCAGCTGGAGCTGATCTGTGCCCGGGTGCTGCTGCCCGCGGCGTACGGCGACGAGCGCTCCCTCCAGGCCCGCCTGGACCGCCTGGAGCGGGGCGCGAGCCTCGCGGGCGGCCTGGCGGCGGGAGCGGGCCCGGTGGGCGGTGCCCCCGGGGCGGTGCCCCCGGCAGCGGGCGGAACGC
>NZ_JAJFAU010000098.1:7931-18578 GCF_022614595.1 Streptomyces sp. CNQ085 | reverse complement strand
CAGAACCCTGGGAGCCGACAACATCGCCAAGACCACCCGCGCAATCCGCGACCAACCCGAACGAGCACTTCCACTCCTGGGCATCACCAACAACCCGGGAACCGAGGGAACTTGATCAAGCCCTGCGTCCACCAGGCCCGGCCGGCTCCCGCACCCGGGCGCCGGCCGGGCCCGGGAAAGGCAGGAGCCCCCGCCGAGGCGGGGGCTCCTTGGGTACTGCTCATCCGGTCGTCTGCCGGCGCCGCGCCGCCCTCACGGGCGGCATACGCCGTCACGGCCAGGAGGTCTGGCCGAGCCGGGCAACTCAGGCCGCGGTGACGTTCTCCGCCTGCGGACCCTTCGGGCCCTGCGTCACGTCGAAGGTGACCGCCTGGTTCTCCTCCAGGGAACGGAAACCGTTCGCGTTGATCGCGGAGTAGTGAACGAACACATCGGGACCGCCGCCGTCCTGGGCGATGAAACCAAAGCCCTTTTCGGCGTTGAACCACTTGACGGTTCCGGTAGCCATAAGCCCTCCTTGGGCCTATAAGGGTTGCCCTGCTCCAGAAGCCACTGAAGAACTCTGAAAACGACGAGAGCCCGCGGTCACATGCTCCGCAGGCTCTGTACTGCAAGGGAAACCAAACTGCAACTTGCTGTGAGCGTAGCACGGTGCCCACCGGAGTGGAAGGGTGATCACGTTCCGGCGCGCCCGTCCGGGTGAGCACCCCCGAGGAGGCGAGCCGGACCTGCGGGGATAGCCTCGCGAGGTGGACACCAATGACGCTGACCAGCCCGTCACCGAGCCCCTGCGGAGGCGGCCCCGCGTCGGGCACATCCAGTTCCTCAACTGCCTGCCCCTCTACTGGGGACTCGCCCGCACCGGCACCCTGCTGGACCTGGAGCTCACCAAGGACACCCCGGAGAAACTGAGTGAACAGCTGGTGAACGGGGATCTCGATATCGGCCCGATCACCCTCGTGGAATTCCTCCGCAACGCCGACCGGCTGGTCGCGCTGCCCGATATCGCGGTGGGCTGCGACGGGCCGGTGATGTCCTGCGTGATCGTCTCCAAGGTGCCGCTGGACGCCCTCGACGGCGAGCGCGTCGCCCTCGGCTCCACGTCCCGCACCTCGGTGCGGCTGGCCCAGCTGCTGCTCGCCGAACGCCACGGCCTTGCCCCCGACTACTACACCTGCCCGCCCGACCTCGGCCTGATGATGCAGGAGGCCCAGGCCGCCGTGCTGATCGGCGACGCCGCGCTGCGGGCCTCCCTGCACGACGCGCCCCGGCTCGGCCTCCGGGTCCACGACCTCGGGCTGATGTGGAAGGAGTGGACGGGTCTGCCGTTCGTCTTCGCCGTCTTCGCCGCCCGCCGCGACTACCTGGAACGCGAGCCGGAGACCGTGCGGGAGGTCCACCGGGCCTTCCTCGCCTCCCGAGACCTCTCCCTCGAGGAGGTCGACAAGGTGGCCGAGCAGGCGGCCCGCTGGGAGGCGTTCGACGCCGGACTGCTGGAGCGCTACTTCACCACCCTGGACTTCCGGCTGGACCCCGAACAGCTCCACGGAATCGCCGAGTTCGCCCGCCGGACCGGACCCACCACCGGATTCCCGGCCGATGTGCGCGTCGAGCTCCTGAGCCGGGGTCGCACCCCCTCGCCGTACCGCCCCGGCCCGCCCGACCGGACGGACTGACCTGCCGAAAGGCCGTACGGGCACTGGCGTACGCTGGATCGGACGCAGTACCGCCGCGTGGCGACCGGCCCGACCGACCCGACCGCAAGCCCGAGAGGACCGCCCGGTGACCGATAACGCCGACCTCCAGTCCGTACTCGACCGCGCCGCCGGGGGCGGGCGGATCAGCGCGGAGGAGGCGTTGGAGCTCTACCGGCATGCCCCGCTGCACGCGCTGGGCCGGGCGGCCGACACGGCACGCCGCCGCCGGTACGCGGGTACCGAGCACATCGCCACGTACATCATCGAGCGCAACATCAACTACACCAACGTCTGTGTGACCGCCTGCCGGTTCTGCGCCTTCTACGCCGCGCCCAAGGACACGGACAGGGGCTGGACGCGGGACCTGGACGACATCCTGCGCCGCTGCGAGGAGACCGTGGCGCTGGGCGGGACCCAGATCATGTTCCAGGGCGGCCACCACCCCGACTTCGGTGTGGAGTACTACGAGGAGCACTTCTCGGCGATCAAGGAGCGCTTCCCCGAGCTGGTGATCCACTCCCTGGGCGCCTCCGAGGTCGAGCACATGGCCCGGATCTCGGGCGTGACGGTGGAGGACGCGATCCGCCGCATCCACGACGCCGGCCTGGACTCCTTCGCCGGAGCCGGCGCCGAACTGCTCCCCGAGCGCCCGCGCAGGGCGATCGCACCGCTGAAGGAGTCCGGCGAACGCTGGCTGGAGATCATGGAGACCGCCCACCGGCTGGGCGTGGAGTCCACCTCCACCATGCTGATGGGCACCGGCGAGACCAACGCCGAGCGCATCGAGCACCTTCGCATGATCCGGGAGGTGCAGGACCGCACCGGCGGCTTCCGCGCCTTCATCCCGTACACCTACCAGCCGGAGAACAACCACCTCAAGGGCCGCACCCAGGCCACGCTCTTCGAGTACCTGCGCATCCTGGCCGTCGCCCGGCTCTTCCTGGACAACGTAGCCCACATCCAGGGCTCCTGGCTGACGACGGGCAAGGAGATCGGCCAGCTCTCCCTGCACTACGGCGCGGACGACCTGGGCTCGGTGATGCTGGAGGAGAACGTCGTCTCCTCGGCCGGGGCGAAGCACCGCTCCAACCGCGTGGAGCTGATCGACCTCATCCGCAAGGCCGGACGCGTCCCGGCACAGCGCTCGACGACGTACGAGCACCTGGTCGTCCACGGGGACCCGGCGAAGGACCCGGTGGACGACCGCGTCGTCTCCCACCTGTCCTCCACCGCGATCGAGGGCGGCACCGCGCACCCCGAACTGAAGCTCATCGACGCCAACTGACCCCGCGCCGACCGAATCGCCCGCCACCGTGCTGACCATCCACGCCCCGCTCGCCGTCCGCCCCACCGAGGACGGTGAGCCGCTGGACGGGCACGCGGTGGCGGTCGGAGGCGGCCGGATCGTGGCGATCGGCCCCGCCGACGGGCTCGCCGATGCGTACCCGGCCGCCCGCGTCCGCCGCTGGCCCGGCGAACTGGCCCCCGGTCGCTGCGCGGTGGACGCGGCGGCCCGGCTGGAGGCCGCCTACCACCCGGACCCGCGCGAGGTCGGCCTGCCCGGCATCCCCGACACCGAACCGCTCACGGGCTCCGCCCTGGCGGCCTTCCCGATGGACGAGACGCGCTGGGGCCACAGCGCCCGTCGCGGCCTGCAGCGTCTGCTGCGGGAGGGCGTCACCTCCGTCGTCGGCCCCTTCACCCGCCCTTCGGTGCGCACCGCCGTCCAGCGCTCGGGCCTGACCGTCCTGCCCGTTCCCCGTCCCGCCACCCTCTCCGCGGGCGCCCGCGCGGACTTCGCCGTCCACGCCGCCGACGGCCGCTGCCTCGCCACGGTCCTCGCCGGCCGCCTCCTCCACCGCCGCACCTGACCCCCCGGACCTCCGGGGTCCCGCCGAACCGGCCTCCTGGAGCTGGACCGGCATCCCGCACGTCAGAAGATCACCAGGGTTTATTCCTCTTCTGAATACCTCCATGGTTCTCGCATTCCAATTCCTCGGCAACGCCGTGAGTTACGTGCTGAAGGAGGTCCATGTTCTTCTTCAACGTTCCCAAACCGGCCCTGCTGGTTTTCTCGTAATCAAGTTCGGCGCGGATCACAGTGGAGGTGTCTTTGTTCTTCATCCATGGTGCACGGCATTCGAAATATATGTCAGCACCTCTAGAATTACTTACGGACCTCAAAGCCACAGGAAAATTACTCTCTCCGACCAGGCCCTCTTCAACCGGAGGCGGGATATCTGCCTTGCTGGAGAGTGTAAACTTTATTTTTGGGTTAGGGAAGTCATCACCTCTCGAGTTGAATACTTCACAGAAGACATGGGGGTCCTTCCCGCCGTTCACGACGTCCCCGGAGAAGTTTTCGGAGAAGACCTTCGCATCCGCTTGAGACGAAGCGGGGAATCTGCTCTCCCCCGTAATATCAGCCATCGCTGTGGCTGCGAGATCGGACAAGCCTCCACAAGTTAATTTCGCTTCGACCTCTCCGTCCTCTCCTCCCGCGCATCCCGAGACCACGGCGATTGCTGTTGCGGCGAAGAGAATTAGTACCTTCTTCGAGAGACGTAGTCCCATTCTATTTCTCACTATTATTCATCCTTCTTTTCCTGCGCTATCTGCCGTAGTAGAGTTCTGTAAACCTTCTTCGCTCTGCAAACCATGGATCGTCGCCGGGGATGCCATGAGCCTTTGCATAGGCAGAGAGAGGCGATGCGGCGCGAGACTTCCCAATATTCTTGAACTCGTCTTTCTCCATTTCCGCCTTTTCCTCGATGCCCTTCTCCCTCTCTCTCAACTCCCGGTCGATTTCCATCCCAAGTTTTGTCTCTACTGCGTCGCCCGCTCCCTCGATGATGGCAGGCACCACAAACGAGACCGCAGCGGAAGTGGCGGGCCCACCGAAAGGGAGTGTGGCAAGTCCTACACCTATTCCCACGCCGTGGCTTACTGCAAAATTCTTCCACTCCGCTGCTTCGGCGTACTCTTGAGCCTTCTCCTCTGCATGACTGTCGATATGCTCGGCCCTTGCATTGTCGAGGATGGAGTGGAACTTTGCACTTGTGTCAATAATTCGATTCAGTTCTTCATCGGGCTCCGGGTAGTACTTCAATGCGCTGACTGTGTAGGACTCCTGTGCAGCAGACAAGATTTCGTAAGAAACAGAATGCTTTCCAACGCTCTCCAGAAAATCCTTGGCCAGGTTTTCCTCAATGTTTATGTGGCCAATATCATCTCCCCGCCGGAAAGTCTTGTCCCTCAGGTCTGTGTCATGTTCTATGTTTGCAAAGCTTGAAACAGAGTAGCTCAAGTCGTCCATGTACCCGGCCCCCATCTTGGCCAAGCTGTCACCAATTCCAGGGTGATCCGTGACATAATCGGGGTAGAATCCGACGACTGCTACAACTTGACTCATGATGTTTGCTGCAGTTTCGTCCCGAAGCGCGGTTCTCCCAGGAGAACCGTCCCCCTCGGAGCCCAGGTAGGACGCTGCTCCTAGATCCGGACGATCGTACGGAAAGCCGAGTGTGGCGGCTTCGAGGGCATGCCCGAACTCATCGTATCCATAACCCTTGTAGGGGTCTTCGCCCTCTACCGAATCCTGAGGCCAGTCACGCTCGTGCATGAGGTAGGCAAGGAACGGGTTGAGTTTTTCGACGTGGCCGGGATCTTTTGCCACTTCCCAAGGTGTTGAGTCGAACATGGCCTTGGATGCCTCTGGGTTGCGCCCCAAGGCCTCCAAGTACCCACTCATTGGATCATTTCCGGAGTCAGAGCCGAAGTTGAGTCGGGCTTTGTAATTATCTACCTGCCAGAGATCCTCCAGGTCGCCTTTCTGGTCTTTCTCGAAGTGATAGAGTTCGTTTCCGTAATGCTTCAGGAAGTCGGTGTCGTACTCGCCATGACGCATCAAACTGCTCATGATGGAGAACCCGTAAGCCCCCTTACTTGGCAGCATCGCCATCTCGCCTGAGTGAGTAAAATAGATGCGTTCTTTTCCGAGTTCGATCATCTTCTTCTTCCACTCCTGTATGGCCTCGCTCTGGGAATGCGAGGCAGTGGCAAGAGTGTGGGACAGTGACTTCTGGATACCGGCCAGAGTTTTTTCTGCCGCGCTGCTGGGCGGACGGGCGTCGGCGATGCCCTGCCAGAAGCGCAGGGTGCCCTCAGGGCCTGTTCTGACGGCGAACCGTTCGGCGAAATAGGGGTCACCCTCGTGCTTCCGGGCCAGGCGGTTGAACTGTTCGAGCTGTTCGTTGGTGATGTCGGGGCCGAGAGAGGTGAGCCTGACGAGGGTGTCGGCGTCCTTGCGGGCCCGGTCCCTTCCCTGCCGGGCTTCCCGGATACTGCGGAACATGTCGGGATGGAAGCCGGGGGAACGCCCGTTGGGGTCCTGGGACAGGGCCCAGTGCAGTGCGGTGTCCGCCTCGGTCGCGTCTTCGAGAGCCGCTTTGACGCGGTCGTTGTAACCGCGGATCACGTCCTCGTAGGCCTGCTTGAGTACGGCGAGCCGCTCGGGCTTCTTCGTGTCGTCCGGGTCCAGGTACACCAGCCCGGCGGAGGAGAGTTTGAGATTCCTGTCCTCGGCCACCTCGTCGGCGACATTCCGGAGTCGCTTCCGGGCGGAGCGGAAGCTCTCCAGAGCGCTGTCGAGCAGCCGGTGAACGTCGGCGGCCTCGTCCGCGGCGTTCCCCATCTGCTTCTGCACCTGGCCGAACTTCTTGAACGCGGCCTTCGCGGCCTCCCCCTCCCAGTCGGAGGCGCGCAGGGCGTCGGCCACCTCGGTCCTGAAAGACGTGGCGATGGTGGTGAACTTGCCCGGCAGGTTCCTCCACCTGGCCACAGCCTCCGACAGTGGTGCGAGGTCGGCGTCTTTGACCGTGCTGTAGCTCAGTGTCACCTTTCCGAACCCTTCCCGTCCTCCATCTTGAGGCCGTCGATCACCTTGGCCCGTTCGCCGTCCTCCTGCTGGAGTTCGCCGGCAGCGGCGCGCAGAGGCTTGGCCACCCCGTTTTCCAGTAGTCCCTGGAGGTACTTCATCTGCTCCTCCCAGCGTTCCCGGAAGGTTGTGAACGCGGTGGCGGACCTGAAGCCGGTGAGGCCTGCGGGGACTTCCCCGGTCTGCTTGATGACGGCGTTGTCCGCGTCGGCGAAGTCGCCGCGGATGGTGTCGGTCCTGCCCGCGCGTTTGATGAGCTCGCCCGGGGTGACGTGCAGGGTCTTGTTCGCGCCGCCACCGCCACCGCCCCCGTCGAGTGTGTTGAGACGGGTGCGGGCCGCCTGCTCGCGCGTGGCCTTCGCCACGAGTTGGGCCCACTCTTCGTCGAACGACACGGTCTCCCCCATGATGACGGTCAACACATCTACGGAAACAGTGTGTAACGCACCCGCGGGAGACACCGCAAAGAACTCGGGCGTGGCCTGACGGGATCGGCCGGATCCGAACGGTCGCGGGCCTCGTGTCGGCCGACCGGTTCGCGGTGGCGTGCCACAGCTCCGTGCGCCCGTGCGCCGGGGAACCCGGGGCAGGGCGAGGCCAGGTCAGGAGGGTGGGGCTGGGAGGATGGGCGCATGACACGCGCATGCCTGGACAAGCAGCCCAACGAAGTCGCCGCGATGTTCGACAAGGTGGCGGCCCGGTACGACATCACCAACGACGTGCTGTCCCTGGGGCAGAGCCGGCTGTGGCGGCGCGAGGTCGCCCGCGCCGTGGACGCGCGGCCGGGGGAGCGGGTGCTGGACCTGGCGGCCGGGACGGGGACGTCCTCGGTGCCGTTCGCGACCGCCGGGGCGTACACCGTGCCGTGCGACTTCTCCCTCGGGATGCTGCGGGAGGGCAAGAAGCGCGAACCGTGGATGCCGTTCACGGCCGGGGACGCGACCCGGCTGCCGTTCGCCGACGACGCGTTCGACGCCGTCACCATCTCCTTCGGGCTGCGCAACGTCCAGGACACCGGCGCCGCGCTGCGCGAGATGCTGCGGGTGACCAAGCCCGGCGGCCGGGTCGTCATCTGCGAGTTCAGCCATCCCACCTGGGCGCCGCTGCGCACGGTCTACACCGAGTACCTGATGCGGGCCCTGCCGCCCGTGGCGGAGGCCGTCTCCAGCAATCCGGAGGCGTACGTCTACCTCGCCGAGTCCATCCGTGCCTGGCCCGACCAGCCCGGCCTGGCCCGCGGGCTCCAGGACGCCGGGTGGGGGAGAGTCGCCTGGCGCGACCTGACGGGCGGGATCGTCGCCCTGCACCGGGGGTTCGCCCCGTAGGACCGGGAGCGGACCGGGCGGCCGGGTCGACAGAGCGATCGGTGGCGGGGGCGGGAGTTCGCACGCGCGTCCCTGTTCCCGGCGGGCCGGAGGCCCCTGCATAGACTGCTTCCGTCCAGTGTCCGGCGCGACCGGCACGTTGAACACCGAGTCCTGCGGGAGTCCGTCGTGACCGAGTCCCCCTCGAAGGCAGCCTCCGAGCACAGCGCCGATGTGATCGTGGTGGGAGCCGGCCCCGCCGGCTCCACCACCGCCTACCACCTGGCCCGCTCCGGGCTCGACGTCCTGCTGCTGGAGAAGACGGCCTTCCCCCGGGAGAAGGTCTGCGGCGACGGACTGACCCCGCGCGCGGTCAAGCAGCTCGTGGCGATGGGCATCGACGTCTCCGAGGAGGCGGGCTGGCTGCGCAACAAGGGCCTGCGGATCATCGCCGGCGGCACCCGGCTCCAGCTCGACTGGCCGGAGCTGGCGAGTTACCCGGACTACGGGCTGGTCCGCCGGCGCGATGACTTCGACGAGCAGCTCGCCCGGCAGGCCGAGAAGGCGGGGGCGCGGCTGTACGAGCGGTGCAACGTCGGTGCGCCGATCACCGACGAGCGCACCGGCCGGATCACCGGTGTGGAGGCGAAGCTGGGCGAGGAGAAGACGCCGGTCTCCTTCCACGCCCCGCTGGTGGTCGCCGCGGACGGCAACTCCACGCGGCTGTCGCTGGCGATGGGCCTGCACCGGCGCGAGGACCGTCCGATGGGCGTGGCCGTGCGCACGTACTTCACCTCGCCGCGCCACGACGACGACTACCTGGAGTCCTGGCTGGAGTTGTGGGACCGGCGGGGGACGGAGGACCGGCTGCTGCCCGGCTACGGTTGGGTCTTCGGCATGGGCGACGGTACCTCCAACGTCGGCCTGGGCGTGCTCAACACCTCCGCCTCCTTCAAGGAGCTGGACTGGCGCGAGGTCCTCAAGGCGTGGTGCGCCTCGATGCCCGAGGAGTGGGGGTACACGCCCGAGAACATGACCGGCCCGATCCGCGGCGCGGCCCTGCCGATGGCCTTCAACCGGCAGCCGCACTACACGCGGGGGCTGCTGCTGGTCGGTGACGCGGGCGGCATGGTCAACCCGTTCAACGGCGAGGGCATCGCGTACGCCATGGAGTCCGGGCAGATCGCGGCCGACGTCATCGTCCAGGCCCACGCCCGGCGGAGCCCGGCGCAGCGCGAGCTGGTGCTGCGGCGCTACCCGAGGATCCTCAAGGACACCTACGGCGGCTACTACACGCTGGGCCGCGCCTTCGTGAAGCTGATCGGCAACCCCAGGGTCATGAGGCTGGCGGCCGAGCGGGGTCTGACCCACCCGGTGCTGATGCGCTTCACGCTGAAGCTGCTGGCCAACCTGACGGACCCGACGGGCGGCGACGCGATGGACCGGATCATCAACGGGCTGACGAAGGCCGCCCCCCGCGCATAGCGGGCGCGGGCCCGTACGGCGCGGGGGACCGCACGTGTGCTCGTCACGGGGACGCCGGAGGCGTCACAGCACGCGCACCGCGCCCGTCGGCATGTCGTAGCTCATGTCGCGCTCGACGACGCCGGTGGAGGGGTTCTGGGCGCCGATGAAGCGGCCGTTGCCGATGTAGACGGCGACGTGGTACGCGCTGCCTGCGCTGCCCCAGTAGAGGATGTCGCCCGGCCGCACGCTGCTCAGGGAGACCTGGGTGCCCGCGGTGGACTGCGGCTGCGAGGTCCTCGGGAGGCTGATCCCGGCCTGGCGGAAGGCGGCCTGGGTGAGGCTGGAGCAGTCGTAGGCGCTCGGGCCGGTGGCGCCCATGACGTAGGCCTTGCCGACCTGCGCGCGCAGGAAGCTCACCAGGGTCGCCGCGTTGCCGCCGCCGGTCGCCGCGGAGGCGGCGGGCGCGGAGGGGGCCGCGGTCTCGGCGGGGGCGGCGCTGAGGGTGGTGCGCCGGGAATCGCGCGCCGCCCGCTCCCGGGCGGCGCGCTCACGCTCGGCCTCGGCGGCCTCCGCCGCCCTGCGTTCGGCCTCGGCCTTCTTCTTCTCGGCCAGTTCTCCGGCCCGCTCCATGGCCTGTTCGGCGGCCAGGGTCCGCGCGGCCTCGGTCTCGTACCGGGTGGCGACCGTCCGGTTGGCGTCGGCGGCCCGCAGGGTGCCGGTGGCCGCGTCGGGGACGATCGCGGGTATCCCGGCGGTGTCGGCGGCCGTCTTCCTCTCCTCGGCGGAGGAGGGCGCGGCCGCGGCGGTCACCGCGAGAGTGCTGAGGACGCCACCGGCAACGCCCGTGCGCAGCAGGGGGTTCCTGCCGGCTCGACGGGGTTTCCGGTGGCTGGGTATGTGGGCGGTCTGGGACATGTCACCACGGCTATCAGCCGCGAGAGGTCCCGTTCAACAAAGGTGTGTTGCGCCACACTCGGCGTGTACGCGCGCACTTCGAGCGGAGTCGGGCGCTCCGGAGGGCTCTTCCGGAAGTCGATCATTGCCCTGTTAAGAGGCTGTGACCATGACATTTTCCGATTGGTCCACTTCGCTCCGCGGGCCTAGCACGAGTGGCCGTCCCCGTGCAAAGGCGGTCCCGTGCCGGGGAGGGTGGGCGTGGTGGAGGTCACAGATTGAGCACGGATTCACGATCTTGCCGTGGTGGTGGTCCGGACAGGGTCGCGGAGGCGGCCCCGGGGTCGCC
>NZ_JAJFAU010000098.1:0-7921 GCF_022614595.1 Streptomyces sp. CNQ085 | reverse complement strand
CCCCCCCCCCCCCCCCCCCCTGTCCGGATTTCGTTCCGCGCCGTCTAGTGGGTTCGGGTGTCCAGGGCAAATTTGCCTGCGGCGGGCATCCTTTGATAGAGCGCACCCCTCCGACCAGCGAAGACGCATCGGATTGTCACGTGTGGTGATCAGTCGGCCGCTTCACGCGCGAAGATCGCCGTCCATCCGGCTTCATGATCATTCGTCAGGTGGTGGAGATCACAAACTTGTTGCCGCACCCCGTGTCGCAGATCACAGAAGGACGGGCATAGGATGCAGTCGATTCGGGCTTGTGAACTGCCTCACATGTGGGCGATCTTCGTGAACGGCACACCGGTCCGAAAACGGCCCGCAACGGCCCGCCGGCAGCGTCGTCGACTGGAAGGAGCGAGGAGCGGTGAACGTCTACGCGCCCATCCTCGTACTGGGAGCGCTCGGGGCAGCCTTCGCTGTCTTCTCCGTGGTCATGGCCTCGATCGTCGGCCCCAAGCGCTACAACAGGGCCAAGCTCGAGGCATACGAGTGCGGCATCGAGCCCACCCCGCAGGCAGCGGGGGGCGGGCGCTTTCCGATCAAGTACTACCTGACGGCGATGCTCTTCATCGTCTTCGACATCGAGATCGTCTTCCTCTACCCCTGGGCCGTCACCTTCGACGTCCTGGGGCTGTTCGGGCTCGTGGAGATGCTGCTCTTCGTGCTCACCGTCTTCGTCGCCTACGCCTACGTCTGGCGGCGCGGCGGCCTGGAATGGGACTAGGGGCGTACACATGGGTATCGAAGAGAAACTGCCGAGCGGCTTCCTGCTGACCACCGTCGAGCAGGCCGCGGGCTGGGTGCGCAAGTCGTCGGTCTTCCCGGCGACCTTCGGACTGGCCTGCTGCGCCATCGAGATGATGACCACCGGCGCCGGCCGCTACGACCTCGCCCGCTTCGGGATGGAGGTCTTCCGCGGCTCGCCGAGGCAGGCGGACCTGATGATCGTGGCCGGCCGGGTCAGCCAGAAGATGGCGCCGGTCCTGCGCCAGGTCTACGACCAGATGCCGAACCCCAAGTGGGTCATCTCCATGGGCGTCTGCGCCTCCTCGGGCGGAATGTTCAACAACTACGCGATCGTGCAGGGCGTCGACCACATCGTGCCGGTCGACATCTACCTGCCCGGCTGCCCGCCGCGCCCCGAGATGCTGCTGGACGCGATCCTCAAGCTCCACCAGAAGATCCAGGGCGAGAAACTCGGGGTCAACCGGGAGCAGGCCGCCCGCGAGGCGGAGGAGGCGGCGCTCAAGGCGCTTCCGACGATCGAGATGAAGGGGCTGCTCCGATGAGCGAGGCACAGGACAACGGCAACGGCGCCGTCCCCTCGCCGCGCGGCGGGACGGGCGAGGTGATCGATGTCCGCCGGGGCATGTTCGGCGCCAAGGAGGGCGGCGACACCTCCGGCTACGGCGGGCTGGTGCGCACCGTGCGGCTGCCGGGCGCGTCGAGCCGGCCGTACGGCGGCTGGTTCGACGAGGTGGCCGACGAGCTGGAGGGCGCGCTCGAGGAGCAGGGCCTGGTGCCCGAGGAGGTGATCGAGGAGACGGTCGTGGACCGCGGCGAGATCACCTTCCACATCGCCCGCGACCACCTGCCGGTCACCGCCCGCGTCCTGCGCGACGACCCCGCGCTCCGCTTCGAGATGTGCACCGGCGTCAGCGGCGTCCACTTCCCCGGCGACTCCGGGCGCGAGCTGCACGCCGTCTACCACCTGCGCTCGATCACCCACAACCGGCTGATCCGGCTGGAGGTGAGCGTGCCCGACGGCGACCCGCACATTCCGTCGATCGTCTCGGTCTACCCGGCCAACGACTGGCACGAGCGCGAGGCGTACGACTTCTTCGGCATCGTCTTCGACGGCCATCCCGCGCTCACGCGGATCATGATGCCCGACGACTGGCAGGGCTTCCCGCAGCGCAAGGACTACCCCCTCGGCGGCATCCCCGTCGAGTACAAGGGCGCCCAGATCCCGGCTCCCGACCAGCGGAGGTCGTACAGCTGATGAGCACCTCGCACGCAACCCCGCACGCGACGGACCCCACCGCCTCGCAGGCCAGCGCCCGCGAGACCACCGAGGGCACCGTCTACACCGTCACCGGCGGCGACTGGGACGAGATCGCCACCGCCGCCGCCAGGGGCGACGACGAGAAGATCATCGTCAACATGGGCCCGCAGCACCCGTCCACGCACGGCGTGCTCCGGCTCATCCTGGAGATCGACGGCGAGACGGTCACCGAGGCCCGCTGCGGCATCGGCTACCTGCACACCGGCATCGAGAAGAACCTCGAGTACCGCACCTGGACGCAGGGCACGACCTTCGTGACGCGCATGGACTACCTCACGCCGTTCTTCAACGAGACGGCGTACTGCCTGGCGGTGGAGAGGCTGCTGGGCATCGAGGACGAGGTGCCAGACCGTGCCGACGTCATCCGCGTGATGATGATGGAGCTCAACCGGATCTCCTCCCATCTGGTGGCCATCGCCACCGGCGGCATGGAGCTGGGCGCCACCACGGTGATGATCTACGGCTTCCGGGACCGCGAACTGGTCCTGGACCTCTTCGAGCTCATCACCGGCCTGCGGATGAACCACGCCTACATCCGGCCCGGCGGCCTCGCCCAGGACCTGCCGGCCGGCGCGGTGGACCAGGTCCGCGAGTTCGTCAAGAAGATGCGGAAGAACCTGCCGGAGTACGACAAGCTCTGCACCGGCAACCCCGTCTTCAAGGCACGCCTGCAGGACGTCGGCCACCTGGACCTGGCCGGCTGCATGGCGCTCGGCGCCACCGGCCCCATCCTGCGCTCCACCGGACTCCCGCACGACCTGCGCAAGGCCCAGCCGTACTGCGGCTACGAGACCTACGACTTCGACATCCCCACCGACACCACCTGCGACTCCTACGGCCGCTTCCTGGTCCGGCTGGAGGAGATGCGCCAGTCGCTGCGGATCGTCGAGCAGTGCCTGGACCGGCTGGAGCCCGGCCCGGTGATGGTCGGCGACAAGAAGATCGCCTGGCCAGCGCAGCTCGCGCTCGGCCCGGACGGGCTCGGCAACTCGCTGGACCACATCAGGAACATCATGGGCACCTCGATGGAGGCCCTCATCCACCACTTCAAGCTGGTGACCGAGGGCTTCCGGGTGCCGCCGGGCCAGGCGTACGCCGCCGTGGAGTCCGCCAAGGGCGAGCTGGGCGTGCACGTGGTCAGCGACGGCGGCACCCGCCCGTTCCGGGTCCACTTCCGGGACCCGTCCTTCACCAACCTGCAGTCCATGGCGGCGATGTGCGAGGGCGGCCAGGTCGCCGACGTCATCGTCGCCGTCGCGTCCATCGACCCCGTGATGGGAGGCGTCGACCGGTGACAGACGTATCGCTCGGGATGCCCCGGCTCCCCGCACCCGACTACCCGGCCGACATCCGCGCCCGGCTGGAGGCGGACGCCGGGGAGATCATCGCCCGCTATCCGGGCAGCCGCTCCGCGCTGCTGCCGATGCTGCACCTGGTGCAGTCAGAGGAGGGGCACGTCACCCCCACCGGGCTGCGGTTCTGCGCCGAGCTGCTCGACCTGACCACGGCCGAGGTCACGGCGGTGGCCACCTTCTACAGCATGTACCGGCGCAAGCCCTCGGGCGACTACCAGGTGGGGGTGTGCACCAACACCCTGTGCGCGGTGATGGGCGGCGACGCCATCTTCGAGGCGCTCCAGGAACACCTCGGCGTCGGCAACGACGAGACCACCGAGGACGGCAAGGTGACGCTGGAGCACATCGAGTGCAACGCGGCCTGCGACTTCGCGCCCGTGGTGATGGTCAACTGGGAGTTCTTCGACAACCAGACGCCCGAGAGCGCCAGGAAGCTCGTGGACGACCTGCGCGCCGGACGCGAGGTGCGGCCCACCCGCGGTGCCCCGCTGTGCACCTTCAAGGAGACCGCGCGCATCCTCGCCGGATTCCCCGACGAGCGGCCCGGCGCCGTCGAGGCGAGCGGCAGCGCGGGGGAGGCCACGCTGGCCGGACTGAAGCTGGCCAAGGGCGAGAAGGCCGGGCCGAAGGTGGTCTCGCCGCGCGGCGGGGAAGGGCCCGCGTCGGCCGGGCAGCCCGTCACCGAGACCGGCGAGGCGCCCCAGCCCCACCCCAGCTCCCACGACGCGCCGCGCGGGACGGCCGCCTCCGACCCCGACAACCCGGCCGGCCCGGTGGCGAAGGAGGGCAAGTGATGACCGCCGAATCAGCGGAGAAGCTGCTGGCCCCGGTGCTCTCGGCCTTCTGGGACGACCCGGCGTCCTGGACGCTGGACACCTACCGGGCGCACGAGGGGTACGAGGGCCTGCGCAAGGCCCTGGCGATGAAACCCGACGACGTCATCGCCTACGTCAAGGACTCCGGTCTGCGCGGCCGCGGCGGCGCCGGCTTCCCCACCGGCATGAAGTGGCAGTTCATTCCCCAGGGCGACGGCAAGCCGCACTACCTGGTGGTCAACGCCGACGAGTCCGAGCCGGGCACCTGCAAGGACATCCCCCTCCTCTTCGCCAACCCGCACGCGCTGATCGAGGGCATCGTGATCGCCTGCCACGCGATCCGGTCCAACCACGCCTTCATCTACCTGCGCGGCGAGGTCGTCCCCGTACTGCGGCGCCTGCACGCCGCGGTCCGCGAGGCCTACGAGGCCGGCTACCTCGGCAAGGATGTCCTCGGATCCGGCCTGGACGTGGACATCACCGTGCACGCGGGCGCGGGCGCGTACATCTGCGGCGAGGAGACCGCGCTGCTGGACTCCCTGGAGGGCCGGCGCGGGCAGCCCAGGCTGCGTCCCCCCTTCCCGGCCGTCGCGGGCCTGTACGCGTGCCCCACCGTCGTCAACAACGTCGAGTCCATCGCCTCGGTTCCCGCGATCATGAACCGGGGCAAGGAGTGGTTCCGCACGATGGGCAGCGAGAAGTCCCCGGGCTTCACGCTGTACTCCCTCAGTGGCCACGTCGCCGGTCCCGGCCAGTACGAGGCGCCGCTGGGTATCACGCTGCGCCAGCTGCTGGAGATGAGCGGCGGCATGCGCCCGGGCCACCGGCTGAAGTTCTGGACACCGGGCGGCTCCTCGACCCCACTGCTGACCGACGAGCACCTCGACGTCCCACTGGACTACGAGGGCGTCGGCGCCGCGGGATCGATGCTCGGCACCAAGGCGCTCCAGTGCTTCGACGAGACCACCTGCGTGGTCCGCGCGGTGACCCGCTGGACGGAGTTCTACGCCCACGAGTCCTGCGGCAAGTGCACCCCCTGCCGCGAGGGCACGTACTGGCTCGTCCAGCTCATGCGCGACATCGAGGCCGGCAAGGCGACCATGTCCGACATCGACAAGATCGCCGACATCGCCGACAACATCAACGGTAAGTCCTTCTGCGCCCTCGGGGACGGAGCCGCCAGCCCGATCTTCTCCTCCCTGAAGTACTTCCGCGAGGAGTACGAACAGCACGTCACCGGGCGGGGCTGCCCCTTCGACCCGGCCAAGTCGACCCTGTGGGCCGACGACAGGACCGCACACCTGGAGGTGAACGCGTGACCGTCACCACCGACGCCAAGGCCTCCGGGGGCGGAGAGGCCAAGCCGCCCGAGGTTCCCGAGGACGCGGTGACGCTGACGATCGACGGCATCGAGGTCAGCGTGCCCAAGGGCACCCTGGTCATCCGCGCCGCCGAACTGCTCGGCATCGAGATCCCGCGCTTCTGCGACCACCCCCTGCTGGACCCGGCCGGGGCCTGCCGTCAGTGCATCGTCGAGGTCGAGGGCCAGCGCAAGCCCATGGCCTCCTGCACGATCACCTGCACCGACGGCATGGTCGTCAGGACGCATCTGACCTCACCGGTGGCCGAGAAGGCCCAGCGCGGCGTGATGGAGCTGCTGCTCATCAACCACCCGCTGGACTGCCCGGTCTGCGACAAGGGCGGCGAGTGCCCGCTGCAGAACCAGGCCATGTCCCACGGGCAGGCCGACAGCCGCTTCGACGGCCGCAAGCGCACCTTCGCCAAGCCCGTGCCGCTCTCGTCCCAGGTGCTGCTGGACCGGGAGCGCTGCGTGCTGTGCGCCCGCTGCACCCGCTTCTCCAACCAGATCGCGGGCGACCCGATGATCGAGCTGCTGGAGCGCGGCGCCCTGCAGCAGGTCGGCATCGGGGAAGGGCCGCCCTTCGAGTCCTACTTCTCCGGCAACACCATCCAGATCTGCCCGGTCGGCGCGCTCACCTCGGCCGCCTACCGGTTCCGCTCCCGCCCCTTCGACCTGATCTCTTCGCCGAGCGTGTGCGAGCACTGCTCCGAGGGATGCGCCACCCGCACCGACCACCGGCGCGGCAAGGTCATGCGGCGGCTGGCCGCCGACGACCCGGAGGTCAACGAGGAGTGGATCTGCGACAAGGGCCGCTTCGCCTTCCGCTACGCCCAGCAGCGCGACCGGTTCACCCACCCGCTGCTGCGCGACACCGAAACCGGTGAGCTGGAACCCGCGAGCTGGCCCGAGGCGCTGGACGCCGCGGCCAGGGGACTGGCGGCGGCCCGCGGCCGTACCGGCGTGCTCACCGGCGGACGTCTGACGGTCGAGGACGCCTACGCGTACGCCAAGTTCGCGCGGGTCGCCCTCGACACCAACGACATCGACTTCCGCGCCCGCGTCCACAGCACCGAGGAGGCCGACTTCCTCGCCTCCCACGTCGCCGGACGCGGACTGGACGCAGAGGGACGCGGCGTCACCCACTCCGCGCTGGAGAAGGCCCCGGCCGTGCTGCTGGTCGGCTTCGAGGCCGAGGAGGAGGCCCCCGGCGTCTTCCTGCGGCTGCGCAAGGCGTACCGCAAGCACGGTCAGCGCGTCTTCTCCCTGGCCACTCACGCCACCCGCGGGCTGAGGAAGGCCGGCGGCACCCTGCTGCCGGCCGCGCCCCACACCGAGACCGAGTGGCTGGACGCGCTGGCCGGTGGGGTCGGGCTGGACGAGACCGGGCAGAAGGCCGCCGAGGCGCTGCGCGCCGAGGGCTCGGTGATCATCGTCGGGGAACGGCTGGCCGCCGTGCCCGGGGGATTCGCCGCCGCCCTGCGGACGGCCACCGCCACCGGTGCCCGCCTGGTGTGGATCCCGCGCCGGGCCGGTGAGCGGGGAGCGGTCGAGGCCGGAGCGATCCCGACGCTGCTGCCCGGCGGACGCCCCGCCACCGACCCGGACGCCCGCGCGGAGACGGCCGCCGTCTGGGGCGTGGCGCAGCTGCCGACCCGCTTCGGCCGCGACACCGGCCGGATCGTCGAGGCCGCCGCGGGCGGCGAACTCGCGGCCCTGCTGGTGGGGGGCGTGGAGATCGCCGACCTGCCCGACCCGGAGCTGGCCCGCAGGGCGCTGGACGAGACCGGTTTCGTCGTCAGCCTGGAGCAGCGGCCCTCGGAGGTCACCGAGCGGGCCGACGTGGTCCTGCCCGTCGCCGCGGTCGTGGAGAAGGCGGGCTCCTTCCTCAACTGGGAGGGGCGCTCGCGGCCCTTCGAGGCAGCGATCAAGCCCGACCAGATGACCCGCCGGCTCGTCCAGTCCGACCACCGCGTACTGCACATGCTCGCCGACGCCCTCGATGTCCATCTCGGGCTGCCGGACGTGCGCACCGTCCGCGCCGAGATGCGGCGTCTGGGCGTCTGGGACGGTCCCCGCGCGGACGCCCCGGAGGCTGGCAGCCGGCAGGTCCCGCGGCCCGCCGCGGGCGAGGCGGTGCTCGCCGGACACCGGCTGCTGCTCGACCGGGGCCAGCTCCAGGACGGCGACGAGGCGCTGGCCGGCACCCGGCACGCCGCCGTCGCCCGGCTCTCGGCCGCCACGGCCGCCGAGGTCGGGGTGGCGGCCGGCCGGCCGCTGACCGTGACCGGCC
>NZ_JAJFAU010000097.1:15793-18871 GCF_022614595.1 Streptomyces sp. CNQ085 | reverse complement strand
GTTCATCAGCGCACCGCCGGCGGTCACCGAGCCCTCGAAGACCAGCGGCCGCAGGGCGGCGCGGGCGGTGTAGAGCGCTGCGGTGTACCCCGCCGGCCCGGAGCCGATGATGATCACGTTGCGGATGCCGGTGTCCGTCATGGCGTTCACGCCTTCCACTCGGTGTCGATTTCGGTGATCAGGGTCTCGATGCGGGCGCGGATCTCGTCGCGGATGGGGCGCACGGCGTCCACGCCCTGTCCGGCGGGGTCGTCCAGTTTCCAGTCAAGGTAGTGCTTGCCGGGGAAGACCGGGCAGGTGTCGCCGCAGCCCATGGTGATGACGTAGTCGGATGCCTGGACGGCCTCGGTGGTGAGCACCTTGGGGGTCTCGGCCGACATGTCGATGCCGGCCTCGGCCATGGCCTGGACGGCGGCGGGGTTGACCTGGTCGGCGGGTGCGGATCCGGCGGAGCGGACCTCCACGCGGTCGCCGGCCAGGTGGGTCAGCCAGGCGGCGGCCATCTGGGAGCGGCCGGCGTTGTGGACGCAGACGAACAGCACGGACGGCTTGTCGGGCATGCGGGGTCTTCTTTCGGCTCGTCGGGGGACCGGGTGGCATCACCCCCGGCTGATGTGACACTATCAGTCCATGCTGATGTCAGTCGACACTGACCTGATCCGGGTGCTCGCCGACCCGCTCAGGATGCGCATCGTGACCCTGCTGGCCACCGAAACCCTGTGCACCACTCACCTGGTCGCCGAGACCGCGGCGAAGCAGACCAACCTCTCCAACCACCTGCGCGTCCTGCGCGAGGCCGGCGTGGTGGAGACCGAACCATGCGGCCGGTACACCTACTACCGGCTGCGCCCCGACGTTATCGAGCACCTGGGCCGCTCCTTCACCGAACTGGCCCGCACCGCCCGCACCACCCGCGCCGCCGAAACCCGAAGGGCCTGCCCGTGACCACCACCGAAGAGACCACCAGACCGGCCGGTCCCTCCGAGGACGACGGCATCGTCGCCCGCCTCTCCACCCTGGACCGGTTCCTGGCGGTGTGGATCCTGGCCGCCATGGCCGCCGGCCTCGGCCTGGGCCGGCTGCTCCCCGGCCTGAACGACGCCCTCAGCCGGGTGGAGATCGGCGGCGTCTCCCTGCCCATCGCCCTGGGCCTGCTGATCATGATGTACCCGGTACTGGCCAAGGTCCGCTATGACCGCCTCGACACCGTCACCGGCGACCGCAGGCTCCTGCTCTCCTCCCTGGTGATCAACTGGATCGCCGGCCCCGCGGTGATGTTCGCCCTGGCCTGGACCTTCCTGCCCGACCTGCCCGAGTACCGCACCGGCCTGATCATCGTCGGCCTCGCCCGCTGCATCGCCATGGTCATCATCTGGAACGACCTGGCCTGCGGCGACCGCGAGGCCGCCGCCGTCCTGGTCGCCCTGAACTCCGTCTTCCAGGTCCTCGCCTTCGGCCTGCTGGGCTGGTTCTACCTCGACCTGCTGCCCGGCTGGCTCGGCCTGGGCGACGGCGCCGCCCTGGACATCTCCGCCTGGCAGATCGCCGCCAACGTCGCCGTCTTCCTCGGCGTCCCCCTGCTGGCCGGCTACCTCACCCGCCGCATCGGCGAACAGAGGATGGGCCACGAGACCTACGAGCAGAAGTTCCTGCCGCGCATCGGCCCCTGGGCCCTGTACGGACTGCTGTTCACCATCGTGATCCTCTTCGCCCTCCAGGGAAAGACCATCACCTCCCAGCCGCTGGACGTCGCCCGCATCGCACTGCCACTGCTGATCTACTTCGCACTCATGTTCTTCGGCACCTTCGCCCTCGGCAAGGCCATCGGCCTGGCCTACGAGCGCACCACCACCCTGGCCTTCACCGCCGCCGGCAACAACTTCGAACTGGCCATCGCCGTCGCCATCGCCACCTTCGGCGTCACCTCCGGCCAGGCCCTGGCCGGCGTCGTCGGCCCCCTCATCGAGGTCCCCGTCCTCATCGCCCTGGTCTACGTCGCCCTCGCCCAGCGCAAGAGGTTCGGCGCCCGGCAGCCGGGGGCATGACGCGGTGCACGAATGTGGTGGTCGGCGGCGGCCGGACCGGGCTCGCCACCGACCACCACCTGCGCCGCCAGGGCCTGGACCTCACCATCCTCGACGCCCAGGACACGCCCGGCGGCGCCTGGCGCCGTATGTGGGACCCCCTGCGGCTGTTCTCCCCCGCCGCGTACTCCTCGCTGCCCGGGTGGCCCATGCCCACGCAGCCCGGCCAGACCTACCCGGACGCCGTCCACGTCGTCGGCTACCCCGCTGGCCAAGAGAAGCTCTACGGCCTGCCCCTACGGCGCGGCGTCCGGTGCGTGTACACGGCGCGGGGACAAGGCCCCCGCCGGGCAGAAGCAGATGTAGCGGGCGATATCCATGGGGTCCGTTCAGCGGTCACCCAACCGAACGGGATCCCCGATTCCACGGCACGCTTCAGCATGCGCAGGCCCAAGTCCGGCTTGGTGGCGAACCAGACATCGTCACCGATACCGGCAGCCCGGCACGGGAGGTCAGGGCCCGGGGTGCGCCACGCCCTCGATGTCGGTGCGCGCGACGCTCAGCAGTTTCCGCGCCAGGTCGTTCATCGCGCGTCCCGCCGCGAGTTCGTCGCCGATCTCGGGGATGTCCCTGTCGTGCGGGTTGCGCCGTGCGACGCCCTGCCCGCTGATCTCCGTGCCCCCGAGATCCATGACCGCGTGGGCCTTCGTCATGCCTTCCTCCTCGGAGAGGTGGAGGCTGACCTGCCAGTCCTGTGTGTGAGCCATCGTCTGCTCCCTGGGATGGTGCGGGCCGGTGCGGCCCGGACGCGTTCGTCCCGGTCCGGTGGCAGCGCGCGGCGCGGCCTCCGCGGCCGCGCCTTCCCGCGGCGTTCCCCGTCCACCGGGCACCGCCAACGCCTCCGGGGCTCGCGGTGAACACGCTTCCGGCGTCCTCCCCCCACGGTAACCCCGGTGCCACGGGGCTTCCATCGGACGGTGCACGGCCCGCGCCGCCCGGACGGGCGCGGGTTTCCGCGGCCGTCTCCCCGGTACTCCCCCCTGGGGGGGGGGGG
>NZ_JAJFAU010000097.1:0-15783 GCF_022614595.1 Streptomyces sp. CNQ085 | reverse complement strand
CCCCCCCCCCGCAGGAGTGCGGCACGACTTCGGCACGCTCGACGGCAGCCAGGGAGCCAAGGAGCCACAGGATGACCACACCCCCGACCTCCGGCCCCCACCCACCGCGGGCGGAGGTCCGCGAGACCCACACGGCGGTGCTGTTCTTCCTCGAGGACCGCGTCTACAAGCTCAAGAAACCGGTCGGCCTGGGGTTCGTGGACTTCACCACCCTGGCCGCCCGGCGGCGGGGGTGCGAGCGGGAGATCGAGCTCAACCGCCGTTTCGCACCCGACGTCTACCTGGGGCTCGCGGAGGTCCGCTGCCCCTTCGACCCCCCTTCCGGACAGGAGGAGGCCGACGGGGCCGAGCCGGTCGTGGTGATGCGCCGTATGCCGGCCGAGCGCCGGCTGGCGGCCCTGGCACGCCGGGGCACGGACGTGCGGGGGCCACTGCGGGCCGTGGCACGGCTGCTGGCGGCGCGGCACGCGGACTCCCCGCGCGGTCCGGAGGTGGTGCGCGAGGGCACCCGGGACGCGCTCGCCGAACGCTGGGAGGCGAACTTCGCCGGGTTCCGCGCCCTCGAGGGCGCGGTCGAACTGCCCGAGGGGATGTCCGAGGCCGAGCGGCTGGTGCGCCGCTACCTCGGCGGCCGCGAGGTGCTGTTCGAGACGCGTATCCGCCGCAACCGGGTCGTCGACGGGCACGGCGACCTGCGGGCCGAGGACGTCTTCTGCCTCGACGACGGCCCGCGCGTGCTGGACTGCCTGGAGTTCGACGACCGGCTGCGCCGCGTCGACGGCCTGGACGACGCGGCGTTCCTGGCGATGGACCTGGAGCAGCTGGGCACACCGGAGGGGGCGGCGTTCTTCCTGGCCCGCTACAGCGAGTACTCCGGGGATCCCGCGCCGCCCTCCCTGTGGCACCACTACGTGGCCTACCGCGCCTTCGTCCGCGCCAAGGTCTCCCTCATCCAGGCCGTCCAGGGCGCGCCGGAGGCGCGGGAGGAGGCGCGGGGGCTGATGGCCGCGGCCCTGCGCCATCTGCGCGCCTCCGCAGTGCGTCTGGTCCTGGTCGGCGGACTGCCGGGCCGCGGCAAGTCCACCCTCTCGGGGGCCCTGGCGGACCGGATGGGCGTCACGCTGCTCAGCAGCGACCGCGTCCGCAAGGAGCTGGCGGGCATCCCGGCCGAGCGGCCGGCGCCCGCCCCTTACGGCGAGGGCCTGTACACGCCCGAACGGACACGTGCCGCCTACGCGACCCTGCTGGACCGCGCGGCCTCCCTGCTGTCCTCGGGCGAGTCGGTGGTGCTGGACGCGAGCTGGACGGACCCGGAGCAGCGGGAGGCGGCCCGGCGAACCGCCGAGCGCGCCGGTGCGGAGCTGGTGGCCCTGCACTGCCGGACGCCGGGTGATGTGGCCGCCTCCCGGCTGGCAGGCCGCGAGCCGGGGGTGTCCGACGCCGGGACGGAGGTGGCCGCCGCGATGGCGCGGCGGGAGGCTCCGTGGCCGGAGGCCGTCACCGTGGACACCTCCGGCCCGCTCCGGGGGGCCGCCGACCAGGCGCTGGCGGCCGTGTACCCGTACGGCGCCGGGCCCGCACCGGCCTTCCGCCGCCCCTACATGGAGCCGGGCTGACGGACGGGGCGGCAGACCTCCTCGCGGAGATGCGCCGTGTGGAGGTGCGCCGGGCCGCGCACGGAAGGAGGATGCGGACATGACCGGACAGATGACCGTCCCCGGAGCGCTCACCACGGACCTGTACGAGGTGAGCATGGCCCTGGCCTATCTGCGCGAGGACATGACCGGCGAGGCCGTCTTCAGCCTGTTCGTGCGGAAGCTGCCGCCGCACCGCGGCTTCCTGGTGGCGGCGGGGCTGGAGTCGGCGCTGTCGTACCTGGAAGGGCTGCGGGTGGGCGCGAGCGAGGCCGCCGCCTTCGCCGAGGCGCTGCACCGCCCGGCGGAGGACCTGGAGCCGATGCGGGGGCTGGAGTTCACCGGTGAGGTGCGGGCGGTGCCCGAGGGCCGGATCGTGCTGGCGGGCGAGCCGCTGCTGGAGGTGACCGCGCCGCTGCCGCAGGCGCAGCTGGTGGAGACCTGCCTGCTCAACCAGCTCAGCCACCAGACGGCCGTCGCGTCGAAGGCCGCGCGCTGCGTCCTGGCCGCCGCCGGCCGTCCGGTGGTGGACTTCTCGCTGCGCCGCGCCCACGGGATCGAGGCGGGCTTGCGCATGGCCCGGCTCGGCGCTCTGACAGGTTTCGCCGGAACCAGTGATGTGGCCGCGTCCGCCGCTTACGGCATCCCGGCGGTGGGCACCATGGCGCACTCCTTCGTTGAGGCATACGAGGACGAGGAGGCGGCGTTCCGCGCCTTCGCCCGGGTCCATCCGGGACCAGTGACCTTCCTGGTGGACACCTACGACACCGAGGAGGGCGTGCGGACGGCGGCGCGGGTGCTGCGCGACCTGGGGTACGGGCCCGGCTGCGCCGTCCGGCTCGACAGCGGTGATCTGGGGGAGCTGGCCGTACGCGCGCGGCGGATCCTGGACGGGGCCGGGCTGGAGGAGGTGCGGATCACCGCCAGCGGAGGCCTGGACGAGTACGGCGTCGACCGCCTGGTGCGCTCGGGTGCCCCGATCGACACCTACGCCGTGGGCACCCGTGTCGGGGTCTCGGCCGACGCCCCCTATCTGGACTCCGCCTACAAGCTGGTGTCCTACGGGGGACGGCCGGTGATGAAACTGTCGGCGGCCAAGGTGACCGCCCCGGGGGCCAAGCAGGTCTTCCGCGGCCCGGGCTTCGCCGATGTCGTCGGACTGCGGGACGAGGCTCCGCCGCCCGGCGCCGAACCGCTGCTGGAGACGGTGATGACCGGCGGCCGTCGTGTCGCGGCCCCCTCAGCCCTGACGGCCGTCCGCGAGCGGTTCGAGGCCGACCTGGCCCGGTTGCCCGATGAGGCGCGGCGTGTGGTGGATCCGGTACCGCCGGAGCCCGTCGCCTCCGAGGCCCTGTCACGTCTGACCGCCGAGGTGCGCTCCCGTATCGAGGAACGGGTGTTCGCCGGCCGCGGGGCGGGGGGCTGACCCGCGGAGACCGCCGGCCGGCGGCACCCCTCTCAAGGGCCCCGGGCGGCGACCGGGCGACCGCCCGGGGCCCTTGAGAGGGGTGCCGCCGCTGGGTCTGTCAAACGATCGGCTCTATCCGGATCTGTTCCGCAAGTCGTGGGACCGTGCGATCCTGCGGCTGGGAATCCGGGAATACGATCCACACGACCTGCGGCACAAGTGAGCCACCGTGACCCTGAGTAGCGGCGTTCCCCTCCACGAGGTGTCGCGGTGGACGGGGCACGCCTCCATCAGGGTCACGGCGGACCGCTACGGCCACCTCACCGCCGACGGCGGCGAGCGCTGCCGGCAGGTGCTCGGGGCCGTCTTCGGCGGCGCCGGGTCAGCGGATGCCGAGCGCGCGCAGGGCGCGGTGCTGACTCGGTGCCGGCTCTGCCGGGAAGAGGATGTAGCAGATGCCTCCCGTGCCGCTTCTGACCTGACCGTTGGCGTTGTAGCGCTTGGTGCGCAGCCAGATGTTCTCGAACTGCCGGCGTTTGTAGACGCGGCGGACGGCCTCGTTGCTGTCACTGGCCGGGTCGTTGGCGATGACGTCGCCGTCCTCGGTGAAGCCGATGACGGTCATCAGGTGGCCCGCGGTGCCGTAGCCCGCGCCGTCGAGTTCGGACTCCAGGAAGGACTGGGAGGTGATCAGGGGGATGCCTGCGCGGATCAGGCACTCGGCGTCCGCGAGGGAGTCCAGGCGGGTCACGATGCCCTGCATGTCGCGGTAGGTGGCCGCGTAGGCGGTGTTGAACGGCCAGTTGCCGCAGCCGGAGTACTGGTAGTCGTAGGTGAAGCGGGCGGCGTGGCAGACCTGGGGGTCGGCGTACCCGGGGTCGACCCAGGACAGGTCCTCGGCGGTGGGCCCGCGACCCCAGTACTCGATGATCATCTGCGAGGAGGTGGGGCTGCACCACGCCTCGCCGCCGTTGTCGTACTCCGGGTACTGGCCGATGTGGGTGTTCTGCGAGTAGCGCGGGACGTCCAGCTCGACGCCCGCGGCCGCGCCCGGCGCGGAGGCCGGGACCTCGAAGCGGTCGGGGACGTCGGAGCCCATGGCGCCCAGGCGCCGGACCACGGGAGCGGTGTCGGCGCCAGGGGCGCGGTGGAGGGTGGCGCGCAGCCGGTAGGAGGCCAGGCGCAGGCCGGTGGAGGTGTCGTCGACGGAGAAGGTGTCGGTCCAGATGCTGGATCTGCCGTCGCCCTGGCCGTCCACGGAGGTGCGGCGGATGTCCTCGTCGCCGGCGGCCCAGACGCCCAGGGTGTACCAGGGGGTGTCGGCCCCGTCGGTGTAGGTACCCCGCATCTCGATCCGGATCCAGGTGCCGGCCGGGGTGTGGGCGTTCCAGGAGGCGACGAGTTCGCTCGCGGGCACCGGCAGGCGGTGGACGGGGGAGGTCCAGACGGCGTACTCCCAGGCGGCGGTGCGCCGGGTGTGCGGGTCGGTGTAGTCGGCGGTGCCCGCGGGGGTGGCGATGGTGATGCCGGGGTGGTGGCCGGCCGCCACGCGGGTGCCCCGCCCGGTGCCGGAGCGCCAGTCGGCGGTGGAGGACCAGCCGTGGTAGTCAACCGTGGAGCCGTTCCGCCTCGGGCCGCCGCGGCCCGTTCCGGGTGCGGAGGGGGTGGTAGGGGCGGCCGGAAGGGGGGAGGCGGCGGCCGGGGAGAGAGCGGTCCGGGAAGCGACGGCGGCTGCGGTGGCAACGGCGGCGGCGAGTACGGTGCGGCGGGTGGCCGGTCTGCTGTCGGTCATGGCGGTGGGTACCCCGGTCCTTCCGTGAGTCGGTGCGCGCGTGGTGTCGCGCGTGGGTGCTGCGCCGGTACGGCGGTGGCGACGGTGGTGCCGCGGACGCACCGCGGAGTGTCCACATCTTCCCGCCGCCCGATCCCCGGGGCCAGTGCTGCGGGCTTCCGTGCACCCGGGAGCATTGGTCCCGGCCAGTGGCGCCACCCGGCCGGCCGTAGGCTGGGGCGGTGACCTCCCGTACCCGCTCCGGCCCGTCCGGCCCGGCCCGTCCGGCCGGTCTCGCCCGGTGGCTGCGTGCCCTGCCGCCGTCGTGCGGGCCGGTGCGGCTGGTGGCGGTGGACGGGCACGCGGGCTCCGGCAAGAGCACGCTGGCCGGGCTCCTCGCGGCGGAGCTGGGCGGGGCGCCAGTACTCCACCTGGATGACCTGGCGAGCCACGATGCCCTGTTCGAGTGGACGGCCCGTTTTCTGGAGCAGGTGGCCGCCCCCCTCTCGCGCGGTGAGCCGGCCCGGTACGGGGTGTACGACTGGGAGCGCCGGGTGTTCGACGGGGAGCGCACGCTGCCGCCCGCGCCGGTGGTGCTGGTGGAGGGGGTCGGCGCGGGCCGCCGCACCCTGCGCCCCCGTCTGGCCTGTGTCGTATGGCTGGACGTGCCACGCGAGGAGGCGTGGGCCCGGGGGCGGCGCAGGGACGGGCCGGGGCTCGCGGACTTCTGGAACGGGTGGGAGCGCGCGGAGGAACGGCACTTCACCGCCGATCCCACCCTCCTCCACGCCGATATCCTGGTAAGGCCGCGCGCACAGGGATACCTGGTGCTTCCGGGGCCGCGAGGGGAGGCGGAGAAATCCCCCGAGGAACACGGTGGGTGACATGGCATCAGCAGTACGAGCTTCCGCCGGGACGGGTCGCATGTTCCGTCCCGCACCGGCTTGACCGCCCCCGGGTCCTGGTTCTACGTTCTCCCTGAACGGCCTGACGGGCTGTTCACCACACGAAGCCCCCGGTTGTTCCCCCGTGATCGGGGGCTTCGTCCTGTCCGGACGCCGTCCCGGACCTTCCGTCACCGTCCGTCACCGGGTGGCCGCCGTCGGCCCGTGGCTCCTCCCCGCCCCCCTCCGGCCTGCCCGTAGGCCGTCTACGGCCGGAACCGCGGCGCGGGTACCATGCCAAAGGCCGTGGACAGCCGGGGCTCCTGCCCCGCTGCCTGTGTCAACTCCCTTCAGCAGCATGTTCGTTGAGCGCCGTCGAGAACCACCGCCGCCGTCGGGCGACCACCCGGCGCATACCTTCGGGGGACGTTTCGTGGGGGACGTGAGGGACTACGGCACGCGGGACGTCCACGGTTCGCAGGCCCCCGCCGATCTCGCCTGGCTGCGCGGTGTCGACGCGTACACCGTGGGCTCCTACACCCACGCCGAGGAGGAGTTCCGCGCCGCCGTGCGCATCGACCCGGGTATGGCCGACGCCTGGCTGGGACTGCACGCCCTGCGGGCGGACACCGCCACCGCGCTGCTGCGGATGCACGAGCACCGACACCGCTTCGGCGAGCAGCGCGCCCGGCACGGCCGCGCCCTCAACTCCTGGTACTGGCTGGGCTGGTGGGTGCAGCCGGTGCTGGAGACCGAACGCGACCTGCTGCTGGCACACGCCTCGCACTGGCTGGACGGCCGGAGTGTGGCCGATCTGGACCGGGCGCTGGCCGGGTGCCCGCCGGTGGAGGCCGACCCCCAGGTGCGGTTCCTGCACGCCTGCCGCGCCTACCTGGCCAAGGACTGGGAACTGCTGGTGCGGCACACCGAGCCGCTGGTGGGCGATCCGCTGATGGGCGTCGAGGCGAGCCTGTTCGCGGGCATGGCCCGGGTGCGGCTGGAGATGTACGGGCAGGCCGAGCCGCTGCTGGCCGCCGCCCTGATGCGCTGCCGCAGCGAGCAGCCGCAGCGCAAGGAGCTGCGCTACTGGCTGGCCCGGGCGCGGGAGGGGACCGGGCGCAGCGCGGCGGCGCTGCCGCTGTACCGGGCGGTGTACCGGGTGGACCCGGCGTTCATGGACACCGCCGCCCGGCTCACCGCCATCGCCGAGGGCGACGGACTGGACGACGCTCCGCCGACACCGGCGGCGGCCACGACGGCCGGGGACGGCGCCGGCGGGCCGGGCGGCCCTCCGGCCGACGGGGGGTGGTCGGCCGACAGTGTGTATCTCGCCGACCCGGCCGCCGGGAGCCCGCGCTCCGCCGGCACGGATGGTGGCGGGGCCGGCGGTACGGCCGCCGGCGCGGGCGGGCCCGTGCCGGCGGAGGCGGACTGGGCGCGGGAGCGATCCTCCGGCGGCCGGGGGACGGCCGGGCGCTTCCCGGCGGGGCCGGCCGATCCGGTGCTGCTGGCCCGCGCGATGGAGGAGCTGGAGCGTATGGTCGGTCTGGAGCCGGTCAAGCGCCAGGTGCGGGCGCTGTCGGCGCAGCTGCACATGGCGCGGCTCCGTGCCGAACAGGGGTTGCCCGTCCAGCCGCCCAAGCGGCACTTCCTCTTCTCCGGCCCCTCGGGGACGGGCAAGACGACGGTGGCGCGGATCCTGGGGCAGGTGTTCTGCGCGCTGGGCCTGCTGGGCGGCGACCACCTGGTGGAGGCGCAGCGCTCCGATCTGGTGGGCGAGTACCTCGGCCAGACGGCGGTCAAGGCGAACGAGCTGATCGACTCCGCGCTGGGCGGGGTGCTCTTCGTGGACGAGGCGTACAGCCTGTCCAACACCGGTCACGGCATGGGCGACGCGTACGGCGATGAGGCGCTCCAGGTGCTGCTCAAGCGCGCCGAGGACAACCGGGACCGGCTGGTGGTGATCCTGGCGGGCTACCCGGAGGGCATGGACCGGCTGCTGGCCGCCAATCCGGGCCTGGGCTCGCGCTTCACCACCCGGGTGGACTTCCCCAGCTACCGCCCGCCGGAGCTGACGGCGATCGGGGAGGCGCTGGCGGCCGGCAACGGCGACGCGTGGGACGAGGAGGCGCTGGAGGAGCTGCGCAGCATCAGCGGTCACGTGGTGGGCCAGGGGTGGATCGACGAGCTGGGCAACGGCCGCTTCCTGCGCACCCTGTACGAGAAGTCCTGCGCCTACCGCGATCTGCGGCTTTCGGAGTGCCCGGGCACGCCTTCACGGCAGGAGCTGGTGACGCTGCGGCTGCCGGACCTGATACAGGCCTACGGTGAGGTGCTGTCCGGGCGCGGCCCCGAGGAGCCGCGGCGCGAACCTCCGTCGTTCACCTGACCACCGCTTTGAAGCGGAGCGATGGTCAGCGGGAGGACGACCCCGGCCCCGTGCCGTGGTGTTCGGCCAGTGCGCGCAGCGCCTTCGCGTCCCGGACGGCCTGCTGTTTCGCGATGCCGGGCTGGATGCCCATGGCGGGCAGGCTGGTGCCGTCGGCGAGATCGAGCAGGACCCAGGGGTCGCCGGAGCGGAGGTTCACCCTGACGATCTCCGCCCACTCCAGGCGGCGGACGGTGGTGAGGTTGACGACCGTGACGCCACTCTCCTCGGCGATCACCCTCGGGCGGCTGAGCAGGGCGAGGACGCCGAGGAAGAGCAGGCCGGTGAGGACGAAGGAGGCCCGCTCCCCGGGTCCGATCTCCAGCATCATCGCGACCGTGGTGAGGGTGGCCAGGATCGCGGCGCCGACCGACAGCAGGACGGCGCGGGTGCGGGCGGGCCGGAAGGTCACCGGCAGTTCGGGACCGGGGCCGGGGTCTGCGCCGGGCTGGGGGGCGGGGGCGGGCACGTGCGTCGCTCTCCGGTGGGTCGGCGGGTCGGATGCTTCGGCGGGCCGGTGCTCGGGCTGGCCGGTGCGGGCCGGCGGCCTCAGAGGCGGCAGGCGTGGATGCCGGTGGTGAGGATCGCCCGGGCACCCAGATCGTACAGGTCGTCCATGATCCGCTGGGCGTCCCTGGCGGGCACCATGGAGCGCACCGCGACCCAGCCCTCGTGGTGCAGCGGCGAGATGGTGGGCGACTCCAGTCCCGGGGTGAGGGCCACGGCCCGCTCCACCCTCTCGGCCCGGATGTCGTAGTCCATCATCACGTAGCGCCGGGCCACCAGGACGCCCTGCATACGGCGGAGGAACTGCCGCACCTTGGGGTCGTCGGCGGGGGCCCCGGTGCGCCGGATGACGACGGCCTCGGACTCCAGGATGGGTTCGCCGATGATGTCCAGTCCGGCGTTGCGCAGCGTGGTGCCGGTCTCGACGACATCGGCGATGATCTCGGCGACGCCGAGCTGGATGGCCGTCTCCACCGCGCCGTCCAGGCGGACGACGGATGCGTCCACCCCGTTGTCGGCCAGGTGCTTGGCGACCAGGCCGGGGAAGGAGGTGGCGATGGTCATGCCGCCGAAGTCGCCGACGCCGCCCGCCGTGCCGGGGCGGGTGGCGTAGCGGAAGGTGGAGGCCGCGAAACCGAGCTGGAGGATCTCCTCGGCGGCGGCTCCGGAGTCCAGCAGCAGGTCGCGGCCGGTGATGCCGATGTCGAGCTTGCCGGAGCCCACGTAGACGGCGATGTCACGGGGGCGGAGGAAGAAGAACTCGACCTCGTTCTCGCCGTCCACCAGGACCAGTTCACGGCGGTCCTTGCGCTGCTTGTAGCCGGCCTCATGGAGCATCGCCGACGCAGGCTCGGACAGTGAACCCTTGTTGGGGACGGCGATGCGCAGCATGGGTGGTCTTCCTTCGCTTCTTCGGGCCGGTGCGGGCGGCGCGGAGTGGGTCGTGGCGTGCGGGTGAGGGGCGCGGTCGGCGGAACGGCGCCGGGGATCCGGGGCGGTCCGGCCTACAGATGAGCGTATACGTCGTCGAGGCCGATACCCCGGGCGACCATCATCACCTGAAGGTGGTACAGCAGTTGGGAGATCTCCTCGGCGGTACGCTCCGCTCCCTCGTGCTCCGCGGCCATCCACACCTCGGCGGCCTCCTCGACGACCTTCTTGCCGATGGTGTGGACGCCCGCGGCCACCAGTTCGGCGGTGCGGGAGGTGGCGGGGTCGCCGGTGGCGGCCTTCTGTCGGAGCTCACCGAAGAGCTCCTCGAATGTCTTGTTCGCCATGGTGCCCCCTACCCTACGCCGGTCGCGGCCCCGTTCACCGCCAGGGTTCCGCGACGGTGCGCAGGACGGCGGCCGTGGCGACGGCGGCGGTGACCGCCTCGTGCCCCTTGTCCTCGCCGGAGCCCTCCAGCCCGGCGCGGTCCAGGGCCTGCTCCTCGGTGTCGCAGGTCAGCACGCCGAAGCCGACGGGCACGCCGGTCTCCACGGAGACCCGGGTGAGGCCGGCGGTGACGCCCTGGCAGACGTAGTCGAAGTGCGGGGTGCCGCCGCGGATGACGACACCGAGCGCGACGACCGCGTCGTAGCCGCGGGCGGCCAGCACCCTGGCGGCGACGGGCAGCTCGAAGCTGCCGGGGACGCGCAGCACGGTGGGCTCGTGGATGCCCAGCTCGCCCAGGGCGCGCAGCGCGCCGTCGAGCAGGCCGCCCATCACCTTCTCGTGCCACTGCGCGGCGATCACGGCCACGCGCAGATCGCCGCAGTTCTTGACGGTCAGTTCGGGGACGCCCTTACCGCTCACGTTGCTCCTCGTCGACGGGTCGTTCGGTGGGTGTACGGGTGGGGATGCAGGGGTGGGGTGTCCGGCGGAGCCGGTGTCACCGGCCGCTGCGGACGGGCACGGCTCCCCCGTCCAGCCAGGGCAGGTCGTGCCCCATCCGGTCCCGCTTGGTGCGCAGGTAGCGCAAGTTGTGCTCGCCCGCCTGGACGGGCACCGGCTCGCGGCCGGTGACGCGCAGACCGTACCGGGCGAGGGCGCCGGTCTTGTCGGGGTTGTTGGTCATCAGCCGCAGGGAGCGCACACCGAGGTCGGTGAGCATCCGCGCGGCGGCGGCGTAGTCGCGGGCGTCGGCGGGCAGGCCGAGTTCCAGGTTGGCGTCGAGGGTGTCGCGGCCCGCCTCCTGGAGCTGGTAGGCGCGCAGTTTGGACAGCAGGCCGATGCCCCGGCCCTCGTGCCCGCGCAGGTAGATCACTACGCCGCGGCCCTCGGCGGCCACGCGGCGCAGGGAGTCCTCCAGTTGGGGTCCGCAGTCGCAGCGCAGCGAGCCGAACACGTCGCCTGTCAGGCATTCGGAGTGCACTCGGACCAGTACGTCCTCGGCTCCCTCGACGTCCCCGGCGACCAGGGCGATGTGCTCGACGCCGTCGGCCGCGGAGCGGTAGCCGTGGGCGCGGAAGTCGCCGTGGGCGGTGGGCAGGGAGGTGACGGCCTCGCGGCGGACGGCGGGAACGTCCGGGCCGGGGGTGGCGGGGGCGGCCTGCGCGCGGGAGCGGCGGTGGGCGATCAGCGCCTCGATGGAGACGATCGCCAGTCCGTGCTTGCGGGCGAAGGGCACCAGCTCGGGCAGTCGCAGCATGGTGCCGTCCTCGCCGGCGATCTCCACGATGGCGGCGGCGGGACGCAGTCCGGCCAGGCGGGCGAGGTCGACTCCGGCCTCGGTGTGGCCGGGGCGCTCCAGCACGCCGCCGGGGCGGGCGCGCAGCGGGAAGACGTGGCCGGGGCGCACGAGGTCGCCGGCCTCGCATGCCGGGTCGGCCAGCAGCCGGATGGTGGTGGCGCGGTCGGCGGCGGAGATACCGGTGGTAACGCCGTGGGCGGCGGAGGCGTCCACGGAGACGGTGAAGGCGGTGCCCATCGACTCGGTGTTGTCCCCGACCATCTGAGGCAGTTCCAGCCGCTCCAGCTCGCCGGCCTCCATCGGCGTGCAGATCAGGCCCCGGCACTCGCTCATCATGAAGGCGACGACCTTCGGCGTTATCAGCTCGGCCGCGACGACGAGGTCGCCCTCGTTCTCGCGGTCCTCGTCGTCGACGACGACCACCGGGCGTCCGGCGGCGATGTCGGCGATCGCGCGCTCGACCGGGTCCAGCGCCAGGGTCTCGCCAGCCGCACCGCCGAACGCGTCGGCCCCTGCGGTGAGGGTGGTGGAACCGGCGGGGTACGGGTTCCGGGTGTGCAGCATGGTCATGCCGAAGCTCCTTCCAGAGTCGGGGCGTTCGCCGCCTCCGCACGGGAGCGCAGCCACCAGTCGCGCAGACCCCACAGGACGAGGACGAAGTAGATGACGTAGACCAGGCCGGAGAAGGCGAGGCCGCTGCCGAAGGCGAGCGGGACGCCGACCAGGTCCACCAGCAGCCAGGCGAACCAGAACTCCACCCAGCCGCGGGCCTGGGCGAACATCGCCGCCAGGGTGCCGACGAAGATGTAGGCGTCGGCCCACGGGCTCCAGGACAACTGCGGGTAGAGCATGAACAGCCCGCCGACCGTGAGGGTGCCGACGGCCGTCCCGGCCAGCAGCCGGCCGCGTTCGCGCCAGGTGGCGAACCGCACGGTGATCCTGCCGTCGGCCTTGTCGCCCGCGCCGCCACCCGTCCCGTCGCCGGAGGGCCGCCCGGCAGCCGCGCTCCCGCGGTCCTCCCCCTGCGCGGGGGCGCCGCGCCGCCACTGGCGCCAGCCCCACACAGCGACGCCGATGACCAGCAGTTGCTTGCCGACGCCGCCTGTGAGCTGGGCGGACGTGTAGGCGGCGACCAGGATGAGTCCGGCCAGGAACTGCGCGGGCCAGGTCCAGATGGAGCGGCGCCAGCCGAGGGCGAGGGCGATCAGGCCCATGACATTACCGACCATGTCGGACCACTTCACGCTCTGGCCGAACGCTTCGAAGGCGGTCCCGTTGAGTGTTCCGTCGAGCCACCCCAGCACGCTCATCGGACGACCTCGGCAGCCTCGGCGGCCTTGGTGACCTCGCCGTGCTCGGCCGTCCCGGCGGCAGCGGCGGCGCGGTGGCCGAGCAGCCGCTCTACGTACTTGGCCAGGACGTCAACCTCCAGGTTGACCGGGTCCCCGACGCCCTTCACGCCCAGGGTGGTCAGGGCGAGGGTGGCGGGGATGAGGCTGACGGTGAAGTCCGCCTCGCCCGCCTCGACGACGGTGAGGCTGACACCGTCCACGGTGATCGAGCCCTTCTCCACGATGTAGCGGGTGAGCCCGCCCGGGGCGGCGATCCTGACGATCTCCCAGTTCTCGCCGGGCACTCGCTCGGTGATGGTCCCGGTGCCGTCCACGTGGCCCTGGACGATATGGCCGCCCAGCCGTCCGCCCAGCGCCATGGGCCGCTCCAGGTTGACGCGGTCGCCGGCCGCCAGGGCGCCGAGAGCGGAGCGCTTGAGGGTCTCGGCCATGACATCGGCGGTGAACTCCCCGTCGGCGGTGTCCACGACGGTCAGGCAGACGCCGTTGACCGCGATGGAGTCGCCGTGCTTCACCCCTTCCGTCACCAGGGGGCCCCGCAGCCGGAAGCGGCCGGACTCGGCCGGCTCCTCGACCGCGACGACCTCGCCCAGCTCTTCGACGATTCCGGTGAACACTCAGGACTCCTTGGGGTCGTGGACGGCGGAGACGGATGCGGTGGGCACGGCGGGTACCGCGGGCGCGGCGTCGATGCGCAGGTCCGGCCCGATTCGCTCGACCGCGGTCACCGCCAGCCGCAACGCGTCGGCGACGGTGGCGATTCCGGCGTCGGCGAGGGCGGCGGGCCCGGCGCCGAGGAGGGCCGGGGCGAGATAGGCGGTGACCCGGTCCACCGCCCGGGCGGCGACGAAGGCCCCGGCCAGGGTGGCGCCGCCCTCCAGCAGCACCGACCGCACGCCGCGGTCGTGGAGGGCGGCGAGCAGCGCGGGGACGTCCAGGCCGCCGCCGGGGCGGCCGGCGCGCGGCAGCCGCAGCACCTCGGCGTGCCCGGCGAGGTGGGCGGTGGCGGCCTCCGGCAGGTCGTCGGCGACGGCGACCAGGGTGGGGGCCTCACCGTCCAGGACGCGGGCGCCGGGACGGACGGCACGGGCCTCGGTGTCGGCGACGACGCGCAGCGGCTGGACGGCGCCGGGGACGCCGCGCACCGCGAGGTGGGGGTCGTCGGCGCGGGCGGTGCCGGAGCCGACGAGCACGGCGTCGGCCTCGGCACGCAGCCGGTGGACGTCGGCGCGGGCGGTGCCGGAGGTGATCCAGCGGCTGGTGCCGTCGGCGGCGGCGGTACGGCCGTCGAGGGTGGCGGCGTACTTCCAGCGCACGTACGGGCGGCCCAGGCGCACCGAGGTCAGCCAGGGGGCGTTGACCTCGGCGGCCTCCTCGGCCAGGAGGCCGCCCTCGGTGTCGATTCCGGCGGCGGCCAGGGTGTCCGCGCCGCCCCGGGCGGCGACGGTGGGGTCGGCGACGGCGTAGAGCACCCGGGTGACGCCGGCGTCGATCAGGGCGCGGCTGCACGGGCCGGTGCGGCCGGTGTGATCGCAGGGCTCCAGGGTGACGACGGCGGTGCCGCCGCGGGCCGCCTCCCCGGCCTCGGCGAGGGCGTGGACCTCGGCGTGGGGGCCCCCGGCGCGCCGGTGCCAGCCCTCGCCGGCGATGTGCCCGGCGGCGTCGAGGACGACGCAGCCGACGACGGGGTTGGGGCTGGTGGAGCCGAGGCCCCGGACGGAGAGGGCGACGGCGCGGCGCATGGCGTCGCGTTCGCGCTCCCGCGCGGTGGGCGCTGCGGCTTCGGTGGCCACCGGGTCCTCCTGCCTCTTCGGGCACGGACTCCGGGGCGGTGCGGGGAACGAACGGTCCGCGGGGTGGACGGGACGCCGGGCGGCGGGCCGGATCTCCGGGCCGGCAGAGCACCCGTGGATCCGCCTACGGCGGCGTACCGGCCGTCTCGCGGCCCGCCGCGCACTGCCTCCCATCCGGACTTTAACCGTCGGTCCAGGAATTACACCTGGTCAACCGGCCGCTGGCAGCGGCCGGGTCGCGGACTGTAACCGCCGGTTCGGACTTTCACCGACCCCGGAGTGCGCTTGACGTTGGTACGCGACCAGTGTGCCACGTCCGGTTGGATCGGCACCAGAGAGGGCCTGTGGAGCGGCTCACAGCACTGAACGGAGAACTGATCCAGACCTGTTGGTCTGTTGGTCTGGTCCTCTTGGTGTCTGCGGCGCCTCCGAGGGACCGGCCCCGGGCGTGCGCACGCCCGGGCCCGAGGCACCGTCCGTCCCGGGGCGTACCGGTCCGTCCGCCCGATCCGCCCCGGTGCACGGGACCTCTGCGCAGAACTCCCCACCCGACCCCTCACCGCGTCGGAAGGTCCACGCATGTCGTCCAGCGTGTCCGTCCCCGCCCTCCGCGGCAGGCCTCCCCCGCGCCCGTACGCGCGCCGGGGCGGTGGGCGACCCTTCCGGGCGGCACGGAGTTCCGGTTCGGCTACGCCACCTCGGCGCCGGTCGCGTCGGTCGAGCTCGACTTCGTGTACTACCTGCCGGTGTCCACGCCGTCGAACCGGACGGTGTCCTTCGGCGTCCTTCGGCGGCAAGACGTACGGGCTGGCCGGGGACCTGGCACGCGGCGTGACGGCGGCGGCACCACGACAGGCGGCACCACCGGCGGCACACAGTGCGCCGCGCCCGCCTGAAGCCGGGCGACCGCCCATCCCTGGTGGACGCAGGGCGAGCATCCCGGTACCACCGGCGAATGGGGTGTCCGGCAGGACCTGGGCCCCCGCTGACCGGGGCTTCACTCCGGTGAACCGCTCCCGCCGGGCCGCGTCCAGGGCCGTCACCAGCCCCCCGCCGAGCACCGGGCTCCCCTCGACCGTGCCGCACAGCACCTCGGTGGCCAGCGGGGACATTCCGGCCAGACGGCCGCCCACCCGTTCCGCGAGCGGCTGCCCCCCGGCCCGCCCCACCTCGCCGCCGAGCACCACACAGCCGGGGTCGAGCACCGAGGCGACGGCCGCGGCGCCCACGGCGATCCGTTCGGCCAGCGCGTCCAGGAACGCCTCGGCGCCGGCCCCCGGCGGGCCGGCCACCGCAGCAGGTGGCGCGGCACTGCGTACCGCGGTCCTACGA
>NZ_JAJFAU010000096.1 GCF_022614595.1 Streptomyces sp. CNQ085 | reverse complement strand
CCGCACCTCGGGACCGTTCGCGGTCTTATCGACAGTAATCACGTACGCCTCCCTCAGCGCAGCTTGGGATCGAGGGCGTCGCGCACCGCGTCGCCGAGCATGATGAACGCCAGCACCGTGACGCTGACGAAGGTCGCCGGGAAGAGCAGTGGGTGCAACGACTCGCGGACCCGGCCGAGCGACTCGCTGACCATGACACCCCAGGAGATCGTCGGGGGCTGGACACCAACACCGAGGAAGCTCAGCGTCGCCTCGGCGGAGATGATGACCCCCAGGCTGATGGTGGAGACCACGATCAGCGGAGTGACGGCGTTGGGCAGGATGTGCCGGATCACGATGCGGCTCGTCGAGGCGCCCAGCGAGCGGGCGGCCGTCACGTAGTCGGCCTGCTTCGCCTGGATCACCGAGGAACGCATGATACGGGCCATGCTCATCCAGCCCAGGAGGGTCAGGGCCGCCAGCACGCCCCAGATGCCTCCGACCCGCGACCCGGTCTCGGGGTCACGGAAGACGTTCAGGATGACGATGGCACCGACCAGGAACGGCAGGCCCAGGAAGATGTCGATGCCGCGGGAGATCACCGTGTCCATCCAGCCACCCAGGTAGCCGGCGACTGTGCCGAACAGGCCACCGATGATCGCGGAGCCCACAGTGGCCAGGACACCGACCACGATGGAGGTCCGGGTGCCGTGGATGACCCGGGCGTAGATGTCGCAACCGCGCGCGTCGTAGCCGAACCACGCTTCAGAACTCGGGCTCTGAAGTGAGTTCGACAAGGAACAGGAACGCGGGTCGACACTCGTGAAGAGCCCCGGGAAGGCCGCTATCACACACAGGAACAGAATGACGCCGGCTGAGACGATGAAGATCGGCCGGCGCACCAGGTCCCGGATCGCGTCCTGCAGCAGGCTGCGCGATCTGGTTTCACCCGAATTATCCGCGTTGCCGCCGTCACCCGAGGGCGGGACGTCAACGGCCGTGGGCATGGTCGAAGCGCTGCTGTCAGACATAACGAATCCTCGGGTCAAGCACGGCGTAGAGCAGGTCCACCAGAAGGCTGGCGAAGAGGTACACCAGCACCAGCATGGAAACGAAACCGACGAGCACCGGCCCGTCCTCGATCTGGGTGGCCTTGAAGACGTTGAAACCGACGCCTGGCACGTTGAAAATGCGCTCGGTAACCATGGCGCCACCCATCAGCGTGCCGATGTCGATACCGAGGTAGGTGACCACGGGGATGAGGGAGTTGCGCAGGACGTGTACACCGAAGATTCGCGACTGCGGCAGGCCCTTGGCCTTCGCCGTGCGGACGTAGTCGGTCCTGAGGTTCTCCGCCACGGACGCCCGGGTGAGGCGTGCGATGTAGGCGAGGGAGACCGAGCCGAGCACAATGCCGGGCAGCAGGTAGCTCTGCCAGCCCTCGAGTACGCCCGCCACCGGCAGAATGCCCCACTTCACGCCGAGGAAGAGCTGGGCGGTGGTGCCGATGACGAAGATCGGGATGGAGATCACGGACAGGGTGGAGAGCAGAACGAGGTTGTCCACGAAGCTGCCGCGCTTCAGCCCTGCCATGAGACCGGCCGCGACGCCGATGATCGCCTCCACGATGAAGGCGATCAGGGCGAGCCGCAGAGTGTGGGGCCACGCCTCCGCGATCATGTCGCCAATCGGACGGCCCGCGAGGCTCTGACCGAAATCCCCCTGTACCAGCCCTGAGAGGTAGTACCAGTACCTCACGTACCAGGGCTCGTCGAGATGGTACTGCTCGGTGAGAGCGATCCGGACACTGTCCGGCACGGGACGCTCACCGTACAGATTCTGGACGGGGTCTCCGCCGATCGCGAGAGTGAGCGCGAAGATGATGACTGTGGTCCCGATGAACACCGGGATCATCTGCAGTAGCCGCCTGGCGACATACCGGCCCATGGGTGATCCTCCTCATGGTGACGGTGGGGACAGGATCCCTGTCCCCACCGTCAGATCCTGAGTCGTTGTTCAGCCTGTGACTCGAACGACTGTCAGGAGTTCTCGATCTGGTCCAGAACAACGTTGTTGTAGAGGTCGATGTCGACGTTCTTCACGCCCTCGGAGTGACCGAAGACATTCTTGCCGAAGCGCAGCGGGATGACCGGCATCTCCTCGGCCAGGATGTCCTCGGCCTGCTGCCACTTGGCGATGGCCTCCTCCTCGGTCTCCGCGGAGCGGCCCTCGGCGACCAGCTTGTCGAACTCCTTGTCACTGAAGCCGTAGTAGTTCGACGAACCGTCGGTGCTGTACAGCGGGCCGAGGTAGTTCTCCATGGACGGGTAGTCCATGATCCAGCCCATCCGGAAGGCGCCGGCGAACTGCTCGTTCTCGACCTGGGTCAGCATCTCGGCGAACTTCGGAATCGGGGTGCCGACGCATTCGACATCGAGGTTCTTGCGGATCTGGTCGCAGGTGGCGTCGATCCACTGCTTGTGGCCACCGTCACCGTTGTAGCCGAGCTGGATCTTGTCCCCCTCGAAGCCCCCGGCCTCGTCCAGGAGCTTCTTGGCGGCTTCGGGATCGAACTTGCAGGCCTCACCGCAGGTGTCCTCGCGGTAGCCGGAGACCACCGGCGAGACGAAGGAGCGGGCGGACTCCTGCGAGCCCTGGAAGACCACGTCGATGATCTCGTCACGGTCGATGGCCATCGAGATGGCCTTGCGGACACGCTTGTCGGAGTACGCGTCCTCGTACATCGGGTAGGCCAGGAACTGGAAGGTGGAGGCCGGGGAGGTCTTGAACCGGTCGCCGAGCTCGGTCTGCGCGGTGCCCATCACCTCGGTGGGAATGGTACGCAGCACGTCCAGGTTGCCGGCCAGCAGGTCGTTGTAGGCCGTGTTCTGGTCCTGGTAGACCTTGAAGTCGATGCCGTCGATCTTCGGCTGGTCGCCCAGCTCGTAGTCCTCGTACTTGGTGACGGAGACCAGCTGGTCGTGCTTCCACTCGCCCTTCATCTTGAAGGGGCCCTGGCCGACAGGGGCTTCCTCGTACTTCTCGATGTCCTCGAACGCGGAGTCCGGCATCGGGTAGAAGACCGTGTAGCCGAGCAGCGACGGGAACCCGGAGAACGGGGCCGACAGGGTGACCTCGATGGTCTTGTCGTCGACGGCCTTGAGGCCGCTGAGCTCCTTGGCCTTGGGCTCGGGGGCCTCCTTCGGGCCCTCCGGACCGTCCGGGTCCTGCGGGTTCAGGTCCTCGTAGCCCTCGATGGTCCCGAAGAAGTAGTTTCCGTCCGCGGCGTTCGGACCGTAGGCACCCCAGTTCCAGGCCTTGACGTAGTTCTCGGCCTTGACCGGCGTGCCGTCGTGGAACACGGCGTCCTTGATCTTGATCGTCCAGGTCTTGTTGTCCTCGGACTCGATCGACTCGGCTGCGGCCATGACCGGCTTGTTGTCCCCGTCGAACTCGACGAGCGGAGTGAACAGAGCCGACAGGACCTGGTTGCCCGAGCTCTCGGTCGTGCTGGCCGGAACGAGACGCTTGGGCTCGGCGATGTCCATGCTGATGGAGCCGCCACTGGCGCCGTCTTCCTTGTTGTCACCGCTGTCGCTGCCGCCACAGGCGGTCGCGGCCAGCGCCACGACTATCGCACTCGCGACCCACTTGGCGCTCATGGCACCGCGCATGGGTATGCCTCCTCAGGAGTCCACTGTTCTCACGGGAGGAGTCGCCCCTCGCACCAGCGACGGCTCCCCGTCTTCGTTGTAGAGCCGTTCACTGATCGACGGACAACCCGCCTACCCGAATTCAATGGACCCAACTATTGGGGACACGAGGCGCGTAGACCACACGTGACGGATCTCGGTTTGGTCACATAACACTCACGCCCTCGATCAGAATCCGGACAAAATAATCCCATACAGACTTACGCGAAACGGACTGTTGATACGGCTTCCGACATTTGAAGTCCGCTCACCGGACGCCCATGTGCCCTAAAACACTTGACGTGAGACATGAGACACGAGGGCTCGCGGTGACACCGGAACACACCTCTCCACGTGTTCCGGTGTAATTTCTCTCACCATGCCGACGCCCCGCCCGTCGGCTCTCGAACGTCGACGGACGGGGCGCGGGGCCGGGTCAGGCGTGCTTGGCCCGGGAGGCGGCGCGGGCGCGTTCCTTCTGGTCCAGGACGACCTTGCGGATGCGCACGGCCTCCGGGGTCACCTCCACGCACTCGTCGTCGCGGCAGAACTCCAGGGACTGTTCCAGCGAGAGCTTGCGCGGCGGGACGATCGACTCGGTCACGTCGGCGGTCGAGGACCGCATGTTGGTGAGCTTCTTCTCCTTGGTGATGTTGACGTCCATGTCGTCGGAGCGGGAGTTCTCGCCGACGATCATGCCCTCGTACACCTCGGTGCCGGGCTCCGTGAAGAGCACGCCGCGCTCCTGGAGGTTGGTCATCGCGAAGGCGGTGACGGCGCCGGCGCGGTCCGCCACGAGCGAGCCGTTGTTGCGGGTCTTCAGCTCACCGAACCAGGGCTCGTGGCCCTCGTGGATGGAGTGGGCGATACCGGTGCCGCGGGTCTGGGTCAGGAACTCGGTGCGGAAGCCGATCAGGCCGCGGGAGGGCACGACGAACTCCAGGCGCACCCAGCCCGATCCGTGGTTGGACATGTTGTCCATCCGGCCCTTGCGGATGCCCATGAGCTGCGTGACGGCGCCCATGTGCTCCTCGGGCACGTCGATGGTCAGGCGCTCGACCGGCTCGTGGACCTTGCCGTCGACCTCCCTGGTCACCACCTGCGGCTTGCCGACGGTCAGCTCGTAGCCCTCCCGGCGCATGGTCTCCACCAGGATGGCCAGCGCCAGCTCACCGCGGCCCTGCACCTCCCAGGCGTCGGGGCGCTCGGTGTCCAGCACGCGCAGCGAGACGTTGCCGATCAGCTCGCGGTCCAGACGGTCCCTGACCTGCCGGGCGGTGACCTTGCGGTCCTTGACGGCCGTCTTGGCGTCCGCGCCCTTGCCGGTGCCGCCCCGGCCGACCAGCGGCGAGGTGTTGGTGCCGATGGTCATGGAGATCGCCGGCTCGTCGACGGTGATCAGCGGCAGCGCGACCGGGTTGTCCGGGTCGGCCAGCGTCTCGCCGATGGTGATGTCCGGGATGCCGGCGACGGCGCAGATGTCGCCCGGGCCCGCCACCTCGGCCGGCTTGCGGGTGAGCGCCTCCGTCATCAGCAGCTCGGTGATGCGCACGTTCTGCACCGAGCCGTCGCGCTTCATCCACGCCACCGTCTGGCCCTTGCGCAGCTCGCCCTGGGCCACGCGCAGCAGCGCGATACGGCCGAGGAAGTTGTCGGCGTCCAGGTTGGTCACATGGGCCTGGAGCGGCGTGCCCTCCTCGTAGGAGGGTGCGGGGACGTGCTCCAGCAGCGTGGAGAAGAACGGCTCCAGGCTGTCGCTGTCGGCAGGGACGGTGCCGTCGGCCGGCTTGGTGAGCGAGGCCACACCGTCACGGGCACAGGCGTAAACGATGGGGAACTCGATCTGCTCCTCGTCCGCGTCCAGGTCGAGGAAGAGGCCGTAGGCCTCGTCGACGACCTCGTCGATGCGGGAGTCGGGCCGGTCGGTCTTGTTGATGCACAGGATGACCGGCAGCCGGGCCTGGAGCGCCTTGCGCAGCACGAACCGGGTCTGCGGCAGCGGGCCCTCGGAGGCGTCCACCAGCAGCACCACCGCGTCCACCATGGACAGGCCGCGCTCGACCTCGCCTCCGAAGTCGGCGTGGCCGGGCGTGTCGATGATGTTGATGGTGACGGGGGCGCCGCCGTCCTTGGGGTGGTACTTGACCGCGGTGTTCTTGGCGAGAATGGTGATGCCCTTCTCGCGTTCCAGGTCGTTGGAGTCCATCACGCGGTCGTCCACCTGGTCGAGCTGGTGGGCGGCGAAGGCGCCGGCCTGCTTGAGCATGGCGTCGACCAGGGTCGTCTTGCCGTGGTCGACGTGGGCGACGATGGCGACGTTACGGATGTCGTGGCGCGTGGGCATACTGGGGGCGCTTCTCCCGGAATCGTGGATGGCGGCGCGACCGGTGCGTCGCGCGCCCGCCGGGCTGATCATCGCCACGGCCTGTCATCCCTCCATGTTACGGGCCCGGGGCCGGTGGACGGGGCCCCACGGTTCCCTCGGCCCCATGCCCGCATCGCGTACGACCCTAGGCCGCGCCCGTGTCCGCCCGGTGACGCCGGGGTGACCGCCCGCCGACCGGGAGCTTCGTTCCGCACCGGCCCCGGGGCGCGGCGCTCCCGTGAGGGCGGTGTGAGGTGCGGCACTTCCGGGCACGGCGCCGGGTACGGCGTCCGTGGACGGCCCCCTCAGAACATGCCCAGCAGGGCCTCGACCGAGTCCGACGGCTTGGGCCCGCCCTCCTGGGGGAGGGCGAGCTCGAACCAGACCGTCTTCCCCCGCGGGGTACGGCGGCTGCCCCAGCCCGAGGAGAGCAGGTCGACCAGTTGCAGCCCGCGTCCGCCCTCGTCGGTGTCGCGGGCGCGGCGGCGGCGCGGCTGGACGAGCCCCGAGTCCCACACCTCGCAGACCAGGGTGCGGTCCAGCAGCAGGCGCAGCCGTATCTCTCCCCCTGGCGCTGCCGGGGGGACCCCCACCCCTGGCGCTGCCGGGGGGACCCCCACCCCTGGCCGCGCCGGAAGGGCGCCCGCTCCCGGCTGCGCGGGGGAGACCCCCATGCCGTGGCGCAGGGCGTTGGTGACCAGCTCGCTGACGAGCAGCTCGGTGGTGTCGGCGAGGTCCTCCAGCCCCCACGCGGTGAGCCGCCGACGGGCCAGTTCACGGGCGCGGGCCACCGAACGGGGCTCGGCCGACAGCCGCCAGTCGCCCACCGCCCCGGCGGGCAGCCCCTGGATCCGGGCCAGCAGCAGGGCGACGTCGTCCTCGCCGTGGTGGTTCTCCAGCGCGCCCAGCACCTCGTCGCACACGTCCTCCAGCGGCCGGTCGGGGCCCGACAGGGTGGTGCGCAGCGCCTGGAGCCCCTCGTCCAGGGGCTGGTGGCGGGACTCGACCAGACCGTCGGTGTAGAGGGCGAGCAGGGCGCCGTCCGGCAGCTCGACCTCGGTCTCCTCGAACGGCTCGCCCCCCACGCCCAGCGGCACGCCCCTGGGAACCTCCAGCAGCAGCGCGGACTGCTCACCGTCGTCCTCGCGCGGCTCGACCAGCACGGGCGGCAGATGCCCGGCGTTGGCGAAGGCGCAGCGGCGGGTGACGGGGTCGTAGACGGCGTAGACGCAGGTGGCCAGGTACACCTCGGAGAGGTCCGCGGCCCGGCCGGACTGGTCGCCGCGGCCGTCGTGGGAGGCGCCCAGCCCCCGGGCGATCTCGTCCAACGCGCCCAGTACCTCGGCCGGTTCCAGGTCCAGCAGAGCCAGGGTGCGTACCGCGGTGCGCAGTTCGCCCATGGCCACGGCCGCGCGCAGGCCGCGGCCCATCACGTCGCCGACCACCAGGGCGGTGCGGTGTCCGGGCAGCTCGATGACGTCGAACCAGTCGCCGCCCACCTCGCCGGCCGTGCTGCCCGGCAGGTAGCGGCAGGCGATGTCGAGCCCGGCGGCCTCGGGGTCGTCCGGGGGCAGCAGGCTGCGCTGGAGTATGAGCGCGCGCTCGTGCTCCCTGCGGTACAGCCGCGCGTTGTCCACGCACACGGCGGCGCGGGCGGCCAGTTCCGCGCCGAGGGCGGCGTCCCGCTCTCCGAAGGGCTCGCTGCCCATGGTGCGGGAGAACTGGGCCAGCCCCAGCACCCGGCCGCGCGCGACCATCGGCACGGCGAGGGTGGACCGCACCAGGGTGCCCGCGGCCCGCTGGACGCGGGCGGTGCGCAGCGCGTCGGCGTACGGGGAGTCCGCGGGGTAGCTGTGGACGCTGCCGAGTTCGACGTGGTCCGGGTCGGGGGCGCCGCCCGTGTGGTGGCCGAAGGTGATCGGACCGTCGGAGACGGCGCTGGCGAAGGCCACGCGCCGCAGCGGACGGGTGCCGTCCGCCTCCACCGCCCGGGGGTCCCCCCCGGAGAACACCTCCGGGTACAGGTCCACGGAGGCCAGGTCGCAGAACTGGGGCACGGCCACGTCGAGGAGTTCGCGGGCGGTGGTGTCCAGATCGAGGGAGTTGCCTATCCGCGCCCCGGCGGCGTTCAGCAGCGCCAGGGCACGGCGTACGTCGTCGGGCTTTCCCGCCTCGGCCGGAATCTCGCTCAACGCCGCCCCTTCCTGTTCCGGTCCAGCTTTCCCGCGGGCGCGCTCCGCCCGGAACCCGCTGGTCCCGTCCACCGCACGGTTTCCGCCACTTTCGGCGGGCCCCGGGCCGGTCCCGCTCCCCTCTCTCCTAACCAGGCGGAGTCCGCCCGAACCACACGCCGTGGCGGCTCGGTCGTCCCCGGCCGGGCCCGGCGGTGGCACCGCGGCCGGGAGCGGAGGCACGCGGTGTGGCGTGGCGCAATCTTTCCTTTGTGCCGGACACAGCGTCAAGGCGCAGGTGAGTCCGCTGTTCCGGTATCCGGGGGTGGGATCGAGCCCACCTCCCGTCACGGCAGGCCCAGCTCGAACCACACGGTCTTGCCGATCGGTCCGTGGCGGGTGCCCCAGCGGCGCGCCCCGCGGGCGACGAGCCGGATGCCGCGCCCGCCCTCGTCGTCCGGAGCGGCGGTGCGCTCGCGGGGCGGGACGGGCAGCGGGTCGGAGACCTCCACCAGCAGAGAGGTGCCGCGCACCATCCGTACGCCGATGGGCCCGTGGGCGTGGCGCATGGAGTTGGTGACCAGTTCGCTGACGAGCAGCACGGTGTCGTCGGTCAGCGCCTCCAGCCCCCAGCCGCGCAGGACGCCGCGAACGGCCTCGCGGGCCCGGCGTACGGCGCGCGTCTCGGCGGGGAAGTTCCAGGAGGCGGCGCTGCCCTCGGGGAGTCCGCCGAGCCGGGCCAGCAGCAGCGCCACGTCATCCACCGAGCCCACCGGTCCCGGTGGGACCGCGGAGCCCGCCGGTCCGGCGCCCGGGTCCAGATCGCCGAGCACCCGGTCGCAGACATCCTCCAGGAACGGCTGGGCGGGCAGGCCGCCGAGCAGGGACATCAGACGGTCCAGCCCTTCGGTGATGTCCTCGCCGCGGTGCTCGATCAGCCCGTCGGTGTAGAGCACGAGGACCGCCCCCTCCTCCACCTCCAGGCTCAGGGACTCGAACTCCACCCCGCCGACGCCCAGCGGGGCGCCCGGCGGCGCCTCGACCGGGGCCACCTCCCAGCCGCCGCCCCGGCCGGTCAGCAGCAGCGGCGGCACATGCCCGGCGGTGGCCAGGGTGCACCGGCGGGTGGAGGGGTCGTAGACGGCGTAGACGCAGGTGGCCATCAGGGGCTCGTCAGGGCCCTGGGCGAGGTCGTCGGCCAGGTCGTTGACACGGTGCAGCAGTTCGTCGGGCGGCAGGTCGAGTGCGGCCAGGGTGCGCACCGCCGTGCGCAGCTGCCCCATGGTGGCCGCGGCGCGCAGCCCGTGGCCCATCACGTCGCCGATGACGAGGGCGACCCGGCCGCCCGCCAGGGGGATCACGTCGAACCAGTCGCCGCCCGCCTCGGCCTCGGCCTCGCCGTGGCTGCCGCCGGGGACGTAGCGGTAGGCGATCTGCACGCCGGGGGGCGAGGGCACCTGCTGGGGCATCAGACTGCGCTGGAGCATCAGGGCGCTCTCGCGCTCGCGGGCGTAGAGGCGGGCGTTGTCCAGGCTGATGCCGGCGCGCCCGGCCAGTTCCATGGCGAGCGCCAGGTCGTCGCGGTCGAAGGCCGCGCGGCCCTCGGCGCGGCTGAGCAGCAGCAGCCCAAGGACGGTGCCCCGGGCGCGCAGCGGAACGACCGTCAAGGAGTGGATCCTCAGATCGAGGGCGGTCTGGACCCTGGGATCGCCCGGGTAGGAGGCGGAGACCAGTTCCTCGCGGGACATCACCAGGTGGGGGGCGGCCGAGGTGAGCACGCTCTCGAAGACCGACCCCCTCTCCAGGGCGATGTCCTGTCCGACCCTCAGCATCCGCTCCACCACCGGGCCGCGGTCCTTGGCCGCGGCGCCGAGCTGGAGCAGCGGGGCGCCGGCCGGCCGGCCGGTGCGGGGCAGTTCACCGCCGTGGGCGACGGTGCCGTAGAGCATCACACTCGAGTAGTCGGCGAAGCGCGGGACGAGGGCGCCGGCGAGCCTGCTGGCGATCCTGGAGACGTCGAGCAGGTCGCCGAGGGCAACGCCGATGTCGTCCAGGAGCTTCAGCCGCTGCCGGGCGCGCTCGATCTTCTCCATCGCGTCGCGCCGCTCGGTGACGTCCATCACCGTGGAGCTGACGCCGAGGACGCGTCCGTCGGGGCTGGTGAGCCTGCCGTACGACACCGAGTGCCAGCCGTGCCCGCCTGGTGCGGCCAGGACGGTGTCCACGACGGGACGGCCGGTCTCCAGCACAAGGGACTGGATCTGGGCGAGGGTGTCGGCCACGGCCCTTGGCAGGACATCGTGGACGGTCCTGCCGAGGGTCTCGCGGACCGTCCTCCCGTTGAGCCGGGCGAGTGCCTCGTTGGCGCGGACGTAGCGGTGCTCGGTGTCGAGGACGGCGATGCCGAGCGGGGAGGTCGCGAAGAGGGCGTCGAGGGCAGCGAGGTCCTGTTCGACGGCGCGCAGCCGGGAGGTCTCGACGATGTTGGCCAGAATGAAGGGTTTGTGGTCGGGTGGCGTGAGCAGGGAGGCGCGGGCCTCCACCTCCACGGTGTGCCCGTCCCGGTGGCGGACTAGGAGGTTGCCGCGCCAGTACCCGTTCTCCCGGATGGCCCGGTAGATCTCGCCGTGCGGGGCCGGGGCGCCCGAGGACGCCTCCACGGGGACATCGGTGAGGTAACCGCCGTAGTGGCGGCCGACCATGGCGTCGGCGGGCCATCCGAGGATCTCCTCGACCGTGGGGCTCCACAGCATGACGTAGCCGTCGGTGTCGAACATGACGACACCGACGCGCAGAGTGTCGAGCAGTGAGGTGGTCACGCCCTCGACCGCGCCGTGGAATGCCTTGGGTGGGTCGTTCACGCCGTCCTCATCCACGCTCGAGCCTCCACCCGAGCACACACCCGGGCACTTTGGGACTGTTTGTCCGTATACCCGATTGTGCATTGAGTCAGGCGTGATCACCGCTTCCCCGGCGCAGGCGCTCGACCAGGTAGCGCCGTTCCCCCGCGCCGCCCCCGTCCGCCCCTTCCGCTCCGGCGCCGCCCGCCCGGTGCCCGCTCAGCCGCTCGACCATGCCCTGGGCCTCGGCCCGGGTGGCGTAGCGGCCGACGCGGTAGCGGTTGCCGTTCGGATCCTGCCGTATGACCATCCAGGGGAGCACGGCCTTGCCCTCGCTCATCGTGCGCCCCTTCCACCCGGCGCCCCGCGCCGCGCGACTTCCCCCAGCGATCCACCGGTCTGCATATGCCCGAGCTTACGCCTGGGCTTAACGCAGCGCATTCGCATTGACACAATGCGGCATTGTTTCGGCCATGTGTGCGAGCGACTACGGGAAGGGCGCACGGGAGTGCCTCAGCGTACGGGCAGGTGGTACACCGCGCGATGGCGGTCCGCCGACACGACCACGTCCGCGGTCTCCACCGGACGCCCGCCGGCGCGGTACGTCCGCTCGATCACCAGCACGGTGTGCCCCGGCACGCCGCCCAGCACGAGCATCTCCTCCGCCAGTCCGGGTCGGGCGCCGACCTCCTCCACCACGTTGTCCACGACGATGTCGATGGCCGCCATCCGCTCCACCACCCCCCGTCCGCCCAGTGGCCCCTCCTCCGGCAGCATCACGGGGGTGCGTCCGGTGACGGCCAGCGGCTCCCAGGAAGTGGAGAGCATCGAGGGCTCCCCGTCGACACGGAACAGGTAGCGGGTGCGCATCACCCGCTCCCCTTCCTTGATCCGCAGCCGCTCGGCGACCGCCGGGCCCGCCTCCTCCTGCTCGCTGTGCGACTCCCAGGTGCCCGACACCCGTTCGTCGGCCTGTTCCTGACGGAACGGGCCGGCCTCGCCGGCCGGCCGGTAGCCGGTGCGGATCACCCCGCGCGGCACAGGCCGCTCGCGCACGTACGTCCCCGACCCGGAGCGGCCCTCGACCAGCCCCTCGGCCATCAGCACCTTGCGGGCCTCCAGCGCGACGGTGTCCGAGACGCCGTACTCCGCGCGGATGCGGGCCTGCGACGGCAGCCGGGTGCGCGGCGGAAGCGTGCCGTCGGCGATCTTCCGGCGGAGATCCCCGGCCACACGCAGATATGCGGGCTGCTCCCCGAAAGGCACATGTCCTCCCAACGGCTTGACGGTGCGCAACAGCTTGGCAACGGGAGGATGCACACCGCAATGATCGGCCAGGGTTTCACTCGATGTGATGAAGTGCTGCTCAGGACAGGTTTCGGGCACGGGTCCGGCCCCCACGGAAAACCGTGGGGGCCGGACCGGCGCGGAGCGGTCAGAACCACCGGATGGCGAGAACGCCGGGGCTCAGAACTGCAGCGCCCAGGAACTGATCGTGCCGGTGTCCCAGTAGGCGTTGTCGCTGACCCTCAGCTTCCAGGTGCCGTTCGCGACCTCCGAGGAGGCGTCGACGGTGTAGGTGCCGATCACGTCGTCGGCACTGCCGCCCGTCCCGTAGCTCTTGAGACGGTAGGCGGTGCCGTCGGGGGCGACCAGGTCCACCTGCAGGTCACCGCTGTAGGTGTGCCGGATGTCGACCTCGACCTTCAGGTCGGAGGGGGCGTTGCCGCTGACACCCGAGACGGTGATCGGGGACTCCACGGTGGAGTTGTCGCTGATCGGGTAGTCGGTGGTGTTCTCGAAGCGGTCGCCCGGCGGGTCACCGGGGTCGCCCGGGTCGCCCTCGCCCACGTTCAGCAGCTTGTTCGGGGAGCCGCTGCCGGGGCTGGAGATCGCACCGGTGACGGCGGCGGAGTCCAGGGCGGCCGCGACCTGGGACGGAGTGGCACCCGGGTTGTCGCCCAGGTGCAGCGCGGCGGCGCCGGCGACGTGCGGCGCGGCCATCGACGTGCCGGAGATGGTGCTGGTGGCGCTGTCGGAGGTGTGCCAGGCGGAGGTGATGGACGAGCCCGGCGCGAAGATGTCCAGGATGCTGCCGTAGTTGGAGAAGGACGAGCGCGCGTCGGAGCTGGTGGTGGACCCGACGGTGAGGGCCTCGGCGACCCGGGCGGGGGAGGAGGTCGACGCGTTGGTGTTGGAGTTGCCCGCGGCCACGGCGTAGGTGACGCCGGAGGCGATGGAGTTGCGCACGGCGGTGTCGAGGGTGGAGTTGGCGCCGCCGCCCAGGCTCATGTTGGCCACCGCGGGCTTGACGGCGTTCCGCGTCACCCAGTCGACGCCCGCGACCACGCCGGAGATGGTGCCGGAGCCGTTGTTGTCCAGCACGCGTACCGCGACGATCCTCGCCTTCTTGGCGACGCCGTGCGAGGTGCCCGCGACGGTGCCGGCGACGTGGGTGCCGTGGCCGTTGCCGTCCTGCGCGACGTTGTCGCCGTCCACCGCGTCGTAGCCGTTCACCGCCCGGCCGCCGAAGTCGCCGTGGCTGATCCGCACACCGGTGTCGATGATGTAGGCGTTCACGCCCTGCCCGGCGGAGTCCGGGTAGGTGTAGCTGCGGTCGAGCGGCAGGGACCGCTGGTCGATGCGGTCCAGACCCCAGGACGGCGGGTTGGTCTGGGTGCCGGCGATGGAGACCTTCTGGTCCTGCGCCACCGCGTCCACGGCCGGGTCGGCGGCGAGCTTCTTCGCCTCGGCCTCGGTCAGCCGGACCGCGTAGCCGTTGAGCGCCTCGCGGTAGGTGCGCTTGATGGAGGCGCCGTACTTCTTCATCAGCGACCTGCCCTTCGAGGAACCGGCGTCGGCCGCGTCCTCGTCGAGGGTCACGATGTAGCTGTTCTCGATCGCTCCGGGGGCGTCGGCGTTCTGGATCACGCCTTCGGCGGGCGGAGCGGCCACGGCCGCCGCGGCGGGCGCGAAACCAATGGCCAGGGCCGCGGCGGTCACCGCGGCCACGTGGGCACGTCTGCGTCGGGTGGGACGCATCGCTGCCATGTGGGGGTCCTCCTCCTGTGGGGTGCGCTACCGAGAGGTGCGCATGGGCATGACAAATCAGGCACCGGGAGGTGCGGGGTGCCGGAATGATTCGCCGCTCGAAAGATTCGCCGATCCATAGGAAAGACACAAGGGTGCGCACAGAAGGACACGCACATGTCACATGCCGTCAACACACTTCCGGCAACGTCCCCGCCTCGGCCCCGTGCCGGGGCGACGGGAGGAGACGTCCCCACTCCCGGGAGTGGGGACGCGGGTTTGGACCCTGCCGTTCCGACCCGTGGGCGTGGCAGGCCGGGCGTTCCCGGGGAACCGGACGAGACCGGCGTCAGGCGGCGTACTCCCCGGTCAGCATCGCGAAGGCGAGCTCGACCCGCGAACGGTATCCGGTGCGTTTGAACAGCCTGCCCAGCCGGCTCTCCACGCTCTTCTAGCTGCAACGGAGCACGATCGCCAGTTCACGGTTGGTCAGTCCCTCGGCCACCAGCGTGGCGAGGAGCCGTTCGTTCTCGGCGGTGATGAGGCCCCGGCCCGGCACGGCGACCTCGTGCTCACGCATCAGGGTCCGCAGTTGTGCCCGGCGCAGCAGCGCGTCGAGGTCGCCGTAGAGCGCGTGCGCCTCATGCAGCAGCGACGCGTCGGCCAGCCCGTGGCGCACCACCGTGGCGAGCGTGTCGGCCTGCTCCAGCGGTTGTGCTCGCCGCCGCGCGAGCCGTACCGCCTCGGCCGCGGCCGCACGGTCGCGGTGCACCACGGCGGCGGCGAGCAGGTGGCACAGCCGGGCCCGGCCGGTACCGAGCAGCTCGGCGACCCTGCCCGCCTTGTCCACGCACCTCAGCGCCGCGCCCCGGTCACCCGTGTCCAGTCGCGAGACGGCCCTCGCCAGCCACAGCTCGTCCGTGCCGATGACCAGCCCGCGCTCGGCGGCCAGGGCGAGCCCGTCGTCGACGATCCGGCCGACTCGGCCGGCTTCGCCCACGGCCCGGCTCAGGTACGACTCCGGCAGGGCCGGCAGGTGGAGCATCACGGGCTGCACGCTCCGCGCTCTGTCGATCACCTCGCGAGCGCGGGCGAGTTGGCCGCGCGCGCCGAGGATGACGCTCGTCTCCCGGCATGTGAGGGTGTGGATGGGCAGATCGCCGACCGAGAGTCCGGTGGCCAGACTCTCCCGTGCCAGGTTGAGCGCCGGATCCCAGCGTCCGCCCTGACTGTCCGCCACTACCCGGTCGGGTGCGGGCCGGTACGGGAAGGGCAGCTCATGGGCCGCCAGCACCCCCTCCACCCGGCCCAGTTCGCCGAAGGCCATCAGGACCCGGGCCAGTTGCGACAGCCGCTCGAACCTGTGCCGCGCCCCCTTTGTCCACAGGGGCCACCGGGACGGAGCGGTGACAGCCCGTTCGAACGGCCCGGTCCTGCCGAGGAACATCCCGATACACTCGGTGAGGAACAGCCCCAGCGCGGTGACGACATCGTTGTCCCGGCCCCAGACGTCCCGCCGGGCCGTCAGATGGCCGTCCGCCTCCCGCCATCTGTCGAGGTGACACAGGGCGACGCACCGGGTGAGGATCCGGTGCCCCTCGCCGCCCGGCAACAAACGCCAGCCGTCCTCGCAGAACGCTGTGAGCGCCGCCTTGTCCGAGGTCCCGCCGAGTGAGACGACGTAGATCATCCCCAGTTCCAGCAGGGCCTCCGGGGGACCAGGTCGGCGTACTCGGACAGGACCGTCCACGCGCTGTCCATGGCCTCGGCGTAACGCAGATGGATGCAGCAGGTGGAGGCGTGCGCGAGCAGTGCGCGGGCGCGCGGCTCCGGTTCCGTGATCAGGTCGATGGCGGCACGCAGCCAGCGCTCAGCGAAGTACCCGTCCTCCAGCATGGCGGCGGTGCCTCTGGCGAGCAGTTCGACGGATACCCGCCGGGAGTCCACGAACCGGCCCGCGACGACCAGTTGCTCGGCGAGGTACCCGCCGTCCGCGGCGGCCTCGCCGGCCCAGATCGCGACGACCGCCAACTGGGCCAGCCTGCGCCGCTCGTACGGCCCGAGGCAGGCCGTCAGCCCGGATGCGAGCAGCGGCACCCGGAACCTCCAGCGGTCCGGTCCGGGCCCGTGCCGCAGTACCCCCTCGGCGTACAGCTCGTCCAGTGCCTCGCGGACCTCGTCCTCCCCCGCGCCCACGGCCCGTGCGACCAGTCCGGTCGCCGCGGCCCCCAGCGGATGCAGCACGGCCATCGCCTTGGCGACCGGCCAGACGAGCCCGCCCAGCCGCCTCAGGTACTCCACTGGCGGCAGGGCGGACGGCAGCAGGGGCGGCCAGTCCGGCGACGCGAGGTAGGCGTGCCGGTCGAAGATCCGGAGCGAGCCGCTCCGCCGGTGCCCGGCCAGGGCGGCGAGTACGGCGGCGGGCCAGCCGCGGCACTCCCGCCGCAGGTACGAGAGGAACGAGGCCGACGGCTTGGCGTGCAACCGCCGGATGACCATGGCACGGACCTGGGACTCGTGCAACGGACGCAGTGACACCACCTCGGCGAGACCGGCGGCGCGCAACCGGTCGGCCTTGGCCAGGCCGTCCGCGTAGGACAGTGCCGTGGAGGCGTGCGAGTTCTCCACCAGGTCGTGCGGGGACTCCGCACGCAGCGGATAACCGGACAGCCCTCCCGGCGCGCGGAGCGTGTCGAAGGCGGACCGCCTGCCGGTGAGGATCTTGTGGACGTAGCTCTGGTGCCCTGTGTCGAACACGATGCGGTCCGCCGGTGAGTCGAAGACACGGTGCAGCGCGATGGTCAGTTCGACCACGCCGAGGTTCGGGCCCAGATGCCCGCCGGTGGAGGCGACGCGGTGAACACCAGGGACCTTCGCAGCGCCGCCGGCCTCCTGCTCGACACCGCCGACGCCATCGAGCGGCGACTCACCGCCGGCGGCTGACCACCACGGCCCGCCCGCCGGCGGGCGGGCCGGGCACGGCTCTCGACGAGGAGTCCCGGGACCGCTCCGCCACAGGTCGGACGGACGGCCCCTCGCCGGACGTGTCAGACGTTGAAGCGGAACTCCACCACGTCGCCGTCGCGCATCACGTAGTCCTTGCCCTCCATGCGGGCCTTGCCGCGCGCACGGGCCTCGGCCACCGAGCCCGCCTCGACCAGGTCCTCGAAGGAGATGACCTCGGCCTTGATGAAGCCCTTCTGGAAGTCGGTGTGGATCACGCCGGCCGCCTCGGGGGCCGTGGCGCCCTTGCGGATCGTCCAGGCACGGGCCTCCTTCGGGCCCGCCGTCAGGTACGTCTGGAGGCCGAGGGTGTCGAAGCCGACGCGGGCGAGGGTGGCCAGGCCCGGCTCCTCCTGGCCGACCGACTGGAGCAGCTCCAGGGCCTCGGCCTCGTCCAGCTCGGCGAGGTCGGACTCCAGCTTGGCGTTGAGGAAGATCGCCTCGGCCGGGGCGACCAGCTTGCGCTGCTCGTCCTTGAATGCCTCGTCGGTCAGCTCGTCCTCGTCGACGTTGAAGACGTAGAGGAAGGGCTTGGTGGTGAGCAGGTGCAGGTCGTGCAGGAGCCCGGCCCGCTCGGAGCCCTGGACGATGCCCGCCGAGAACAGCGTGCGGCCCTCGTCCAGGATGGCCTTGGCCTCCTCGACAGCCTTGACCTTGGGCTGGACGTCCTTCTTGATCCGGGACTCCTTCTGGAGCCTGGGCAGGACCTTCTCGATGGTCTGGAGGTCGGCGAGGATCAGCTCGGTGTCGATCGTCTCGATGTCGTCCCCCGGCGAGACCCTGCCGTCGACGTGTACCACGTTCTCGTCGTCGAAGGCGCGGATGACCTGGCAGATCGCGTCCGACTCGCGGATGTTCGCCAGGAACTTGTTGCCCAGTCCCTCGCCCTCGCTCGCACCGCGCACGATGCCGGCGATGTCGACGAAGTCGACGGTCGCGGGCAGGACCCGCTGGGAGCCGAAGATCTCCGCCAGCCGGGCGAGCCGGGCGTCGGGGACGCCGACGACGCCGACGTTCGGCTCGATGGTGGCGAACGGGTAGTTGGCCGCCAGCACGTCGTTCTTGGTCAGGGCGTTGAACAGGGTCGACTTGCCGACGTTGGGCAGGCCGACGATTCCGATCGTGAGCGACACGTGGCGACTTCCCGTAGCGAGAGGATCTGGGTGGACCGGCCCGGATGGGGGCCGATCCACCAGTCTACGGGCACTCCAAAGGACGGCCCTGGCGTGTCCGTACCGGGCTCCGGGGCGGTGCCCGGCCTACGTTGGTGCGGTGGAGCAACACAGTGCGCGCATCTCCCGTCTCCGTCCGCGACGCCGGGCGGCGCAGCCCGCGTCCCCCGAAACCGGGAAGAGCGCGCTCCGGCGCACACCGGGCCCGCCCCGCGCGGACGCCGGGGCCGCCCGGCGCGAGTGGCCCCCGGGCGCGCACCTGACCGGGCTGGGCTGCGGACTGCTGGCCGCGGGTGCGATGCTGCTGGCCGGCGGGCTGGACGCGCTGCTGCTGGGCGGCGACCCGGCCGTCTACGGGGTCTCCTTCGTGCTCGTCAGCGCCGTGTGCGCGCTGTGGGTGCGCCCGGCCGACCTGGCCGCCGCGCCGATCGCCGTGCCGATCGCGTTCACCACCGGCCTCGTCTTCGTCGACGGAGGCTCGGGCGGGCCGGCCGAGCGGCTGGTGGAGCTGATGACCGCCCTGGCCGTGCACGCCGGGTGGCTCTACGGGGGCACGCTGACCGCAGTGGCCGTCGCCGTCGCCCGCGGGCGGGCCGGCCGGAGGCCCGGCACCGGGCGTGCCGGGGCCCGCGGG
>NZ_JAJFAU010000095.1 GCF_022614595.1 Streptomyces sp. CNQ085 | reverse complement strand
CCCCCCCCCCCCCCCCCCCCCCCCCCCCCCCCCCCCCCCCCCCCCCCCGCGTCCTGACACGTGCCCGCACATCGCCCGGTCAGTCCTCACCGCCAGGGCTCCTTCCGGGCCATCCGGCCGCCATTGGCCGTGGCCGGCGCCGCCCGGGCCTTCTACGCTGCCGATCATGAGGATTCGTATCGTCGACGCCTTCGCCAGTCGGCCCTTCACGGGCAACCCCGCCGCCGTCGTGCTCCTGGACTCCGGGCCGTTCCCCGGTGACGACCGGCTCCAGAGACTCGCCGCCGAGGTCAACCTCTCCGAGACCGCCTACGCCCGCCCGCTGCCCGGGAGTTCCGAGGCCGACTGGGCACTGCGCTGGTTCACCCCCGTCACCGAGGTGAACCTCTGCGGCCACGCCACGCTCGCCACCGCCCATGTGCTGCGCTCCACCGGCGCGGCGGCCGGCGCCATCCGGTTCGCCACCCGCAGCGGCATCCTCACCGCCGAGACGGCCGCCGACGGATTGATCACCCTGGACTTCCCCACCGCCCCGCTCACCGAACTGCCCGTGGGCGAGAACGTCCGCGCGGCCCTGGGCACCGATGTGCTCTCCGCCCACGACACCGGTCCCGACACCGGCGATCTGCTGGTCGAGCTGGCCGATGAGAAGACCGTGCGCACCCTGACGCCCGACCTCGCCGCCGTGGCGCGGCTGAGCCATCGCGGTGTCATCGTCACCGCCCAGGCCTCGGGCGACGGCGGAGGCCGGGGCGGATACGACTACGTGTCGCGCTTCTTCGGCCCGGCCGTCGGGATCGACGAGGACCCGGTCACCGGCAGCGCCCACACCGCGCTCGCGCCTCTGTGGTCGGGCCGGCTGGGCCGGGATTCCCTCACCGGTCTCCAGGTGTCGGCCCGCACCGGCCTGGTGCGCACCACCGTGCACGGCGACCGTACCCTCCTGACGGGCGGTGCCGTGACCGTCATCGACGGGGAGCTGCTGGCCGGACCGTGATCCGGTGCGCCCACCGCCGCACCACCGGACGGGGCGGGCCGTCGGCGGCCGTCAGCCCGTGGGCAGCCAGCCCACCCGGCCCGCCAGCAGCGCGTACCCGACGAACGCCACGATGTCGATCAGGGCGTGCGCGGCGACCAGCGGCCCGACCCGCCCCCATCGGCGGTACAGCCACACGAAGATCACGCCCATCACCACGTTGCCGACGAACCCGCCGATCCCCTGGTAGAGGTGGTACGTCCCGCGCAGCAGCGAACTGGCCGCCAGTGCCGCCGCCGGGCTCCAGCCCAGCTGATCGAGCCTGCGCAGCAGGTAGCCGACGACGATGACCTCCTCGACCACGGAGTTCTGGATCGCCGAGGCGATCAGCACCGGGATCTTCCACCACACCTCCGGCAGCGACTCGGGCACCACCGTGAGGTTGAAGCCACCCGCCCGCGCGCCCAGGTAGAGCAGCAGACCGCTGCCTCCGATACCCGCCGCCACCACCGTGCCCCGGCCCAGGTCGGACCAGGGGCGGCGCAGGTCGAAGCCGATCGCGCCCAGCCCCGGTCCGCCTCCGGCTCCGCCCGCGGACCCTTCCGGTCCCTCGCGTGTCAGGAGGTGGGCGACGAGCAGGACCGGCACCAGGGCGGTGGCGATGCCGAACAGCTGCCAGGCCAGGTCCAGCCAGGGCCGGTCGGGGGCGTACGAGCCGTTGAGCCGGGCCGCCTGGTCCTTCAGGCCGCCCGGCCTGGTCAGCGCCCCGACGAAGCTGATGAGCGCCGACAGGGCGCTCGCCCCCAGCGACAGTGCCAGCACCAGCAGCGTCTCACGGCCCAGTGTCCGCCGTGCCGGTGTGCCGCCTCCGCCCCCCGGTCCCCGCTCCGGTCCGTGTTCCTCGTCGCGCACGCCCGCTCGCACCTGCGCCTCCCGCTTCGCCGTTCGTCCGTTCCGTACCTGGAACGACACAGCTTGCCCCACTGCTCCCGCCGCCGGACGGCAGGCCCGGACAAGGGCGGAGGGAAGGGGGCCGGGGGTGGGGGTGGGGGAGCAGCCGGAAACGCTCCGTGTCCACCGGGGGCTACGGACCGGCCGGCCAGCCGTGCACGGGCTCCCCGGTGCGTGCCAGTTCGCAGTAGCGCCGCACCGTCGCCGCCAGCGCCTTCTCCCGGTCCAGTCCGCTCTCCAGCGCCCGGTGGTAGGCGTCGGCCTGCCAGGAGGCCCCGTTGACCCGGCGGCGGCAGCGCTCCTCGACGACCGACAGGTAGCGGTCCCGGTCACCGGGTTCGATGCCCCAGACGTCCAGGCCCCGGGCGGCCTTCGGCAGCAGTTCCTCCAGCACCAGCCGGTCGACGGGCACGGCCGACAGCTTCCCTCCGCGGCCGGGGCGGGGCCACCACAGCCTGGCGTCCATGCCGTGGCGGCAGGCGACATCGAAGTTCTCGGCGGCGGCGGAGAACGGCATCCGGTTCCACACCGGGCGCGGGTCGTCGGCCAGCGCGCGCACCAGGCCGTAGTAGAGGGCCGTGTTGGCCAGCACGTCGGTGACGGTGGGGCCGGCGGGCAGCACCCGGTTCTCCACGCGCAGGTGTGGTACCCCGTCGGCGACGCCGTACACGGGCCGATTCCAGCGGTAGACCGTACCGTTGAGCAGCGTCATCTCGGCCAGTGAGGGGACACCGCCGGCGTCCAGCACCTCCAGCGGTTCCTCGTCCGCGCAGACGGGCAGCAGCGGCGGGAAGTAGCGGCTGTTCTCCTCGAACAGCTCGTAGGCCGAGGAGATCCACCGCTCGCCGAACCAGGTCCGCGGCCGCACCCCCTGCGCGATCAGCTCCGGCTGCCTGGTGTCGGTGGCCTGGAGGAAGAGCGGGGGGCGGGACTCACGCCACAGCTCACGGCCGAAGAGGAAGGCCGAGTTGGCGCCCACGGCGACCTGGACGGCGGAGACGGCCTGGGCGGCGTTCCACACATCGGCGAAACGTCCGGGGGTGACCTGGAGGTGGAGCTGCACGGAGGTGCAGGCGGCCTCCGGCGCGATGGAGGACGACGCGTACCTCAGGTGCTCCACACCTTCGATGTCCAGGACGACCTCCTCACCGCGGGCGGTCATGATCTGGTCGTTCAGCAGGGTGTAGCGGTCCGCGGCGGTGAGGTTCGCCGACACCAGGTGGTCTCCCGTGAGGGTCGGTAGAATACCGATCATCACAATGCGTGCGTCGACCTCCGCGGCTTTGCGATCCGCATATGCCAGACCGGTGCGCAGCTCCTCGGCGAGCTGGTCCAGCACTCGCCCGGAGAGCCTGTGCGGAAGGATGTTCACCTCAAGATTGAACTGCCCCAATTCCGTCTGGAAATCCCGGCTCGCAATGCGCTCCAGCACCTGCGCGTTCATCATCCGGGGCATCCCCTCGGTATCCGCGAGGTTCAGCTCGATCTCCAGTCCCATGAGATCGCGGGGGCGGTCGAAACGCTGCTCCTCCAGCAGCCGCCGCAGCCCTTGGAGACACCTTTGGTGCTTGTCCCGGTACCGTCGGCGATCGGACAGGACGAACCCGCCGGCCTCGACCTTCTCGCCCATCGATGCGTCCCTCCTGCAGTGGACCGTGACCGGATGATGCCCCGCGGATGCGAGAGATAACGCCCCGTGCGACAGTGAGGGTTCGGTAAGCTGGACTCGGGCTTTCGCGGGGCACATTCCCGTGTCATACATCGGAGATACGCCACCGCCCTCGGCTCGTTGACATCCGCCCGCTGACGCCGAACCCGCGGACCCCGTCCGAGGGAAACGACGAACGGATACGGACGACCGCACGGTCATCCGCTTTCCAGGTCAACGGTCGTCCATACCAGGACTCGCAGGTGAAACGCCGCCGAAAAATGTCCGGATGAGCTCTTGCCGGTAACATGCGGGACAGCTAGCCGAAACACCGCCTGAACAACCTTCGTATAAACTCCACGAAAGCGGCTGAGACGCGACCCGATGGCGGGCGCGCATCCGCCGCCTCTTCTCCTCACGCTTTCCTTCCGGGCCTTCCTCACGGCCCTTCCGTACGCCGACAGCGCCGTCCGCGCCAGCAGCTGAGCACCACCGTGTCTCCGATCGAGAGGCGACCCACCATGTCCCTGCGTGTCCAACCGGCCCCGGCACCCGCTCTGCGCAGTGTGCACGCGGCCCTCGGTTCCCCTGCCGGCCTCCGGGGCGACGCCGTCCCTCCCGGCCTCCGGGCCCGGACGGGACCGGTGCACCCGGACCTCTCCCTGCCGCTCCACGTGCTGAGCGGGATCACCGCATCCGCGAGGCCGCCCCGCACCAGGCTGGCGGGCTGGCGCTTCCTGCTGCGGGACTCGCATGGCGTGGTGGGCGCCGCCGATACGATGCTCACTGCGGACGGTTGGACGTTCTCCCACTTCTGCGAGGGGCCGTTCGTCGCCTCGGCCGAGGCCGCCCTGAGCCGCACCGAGACGCTGCCCGCGGCCTACCAGCCGCGTCTGCTGTCAGTACCGGAGCTCTACATGCTGACGCTGTGGCTGCACGGCGACACGGAGGCCGACGCCGCCGACGGCTCGCCCGCCCCGGCGGACCTGCTGGTACCACTCGCCCCGGCCCCACCGGGTATCGCGGCGCACCGGCCGCACCGCGTCGACGGCCTGCTGCCCCTGCTGACCAGGCGGCTGGCACCCTCGCCCCTGATGGGCACGCCCGCCTGACCCGCCGCGACACGGCCCGGTGGCGGGCCGGACAGCGACAGTGGCGCCCCGCAGCCGACCGGCCGCGGGGCGCCACTGTCGCTTCCGCCCTCTCGAACAACTAGTCATTCACGGCTCCGATATCACCCGAACGGATGATTCCGGTACGGGTAACCGCCCTTAGTAAGGAGCACATCGCCAGGACGTGGGGGGAAGCCGCGGCGAAATCCCTGCGGAGTTCCGGCCGCGGGACAACACTGGGGGCATCGACCAGGAAATACGGGGGCGGTCATGAACCACACGTCCAATCGAAGCACCACCACATCGCAGCGAGAGAACTCCACCATGTGTCAGCACCAGCCACCCTGCCCCTCAGCCGACTCCGCCGACCGGGAGGCCGCCCACCTCGTGGCCCACCACCCGGAGCAGGGATGGAGCCTGCTGTGCAACGGCGTCCTGCTCTTCGAGGACACCGGCGAACTACTGCCTGACGGACAGGTCGTCGCACCGCACCGGCCGACCGCGGCTCAGCCGTCGTACTCGTCCATCGGGGGACAGGAACAGACCAGGTTGCGGTCACCGTAGGCGCCGTCGATACGCCGCACCGGCGGCCAGTACTTGTCGGCCGCCGTGACACCGGCCGGGAACACCGCCTCCTCACGCCCGTAGGAGTGCTCCCAATCACCGGCAAGCTGTGCGGCGGTATGGGGCGCGTTGCGCAGCGGATTGTCCTGCGCGTCCCACTCCCCCGAGGCGACCTTCTCGATCTCGGCCCGGATCGCGATCATCGCGTCGCAGAAGCGGTCCAGCTCCGCCAGGTCCTCGCTCTCGGTGGGCTCGATCATCAGCGTCCCCGCCACGGGGAAGGACATCGTCGGGGCGTGGAAACCGTAGTCGATCAGCCGCTTGGCCACGTCGTCGATGCTGACACCGGTGGCCTTGGTCAGCGGGCGGACGTCGATGATGCACTCGTGCGCCACCAGGCCGCCCGGGCCGGTGTAGAGCACCGGGTAGTGCGGCTCCAGCCGCTTGGCCACATAGTTGGCCCCGAGCACGGCCACCTGGGTGGCGCGGCGCAGCCCTTCGGCGCCCATCAGCCGCACGTACGCCCAGGAGATCGGCAGGATACCCGCCGAGCCCCAGGGCGCCGCCGAGATCGGACCCACGCCCGTCCCGGGACCGGCGGCCGGCTGGAGCGGGTGGTTGGGCAGGTACGGCGCCAGGTGGGAGCGGACGGCCACCGGGCCCACGCCCGGGCCGCCGCCGCCGTGCGGGATGCAGAAGGTCTTGTGCAGGTTCAGGTGGGAGACGTCCGCGCCGAACTTCCCCGGCTTGGCCAGGCCCACCAGGGCGTTGAGGTTGGCCCCGTCCACGTAGACCTGACCGCCCGCCTCGTGCACGGCCGCGCAGATGTCGGTGATGTGCTCCTCGAACACACCATGGGTGGAGGGGTAGGTGACCATCAGCACCGCCAGTTCCTCGCGGTGCTCGTCAATCTTGGCCCGCAGGTCCTCGACGTCCACGTCGCCGTTCTCGCCGGTCCCCACGACGACGACCTTCATCCCGGCCATCACGGCGCTGGCGGCGTTGGTCCCGTGCGCGGAGGAGGGGATCAGGCAGACGGTACGGCCGGCCTGGCCGTTCGCCCGGTGGTACGCCCGTACCGCCAGCAGGCCCGCCAGTTCGCCCTGGGAACCGGCGTTGGGCTGGACGGAGACCTTGTCGTAGCCCGTGACCTCGGCCAGCCGCTCCTCCAGTTCGCGGATCAGCGTCAGGTACCCCTCGGCCTGCTCTGCGGGCGCGAAGGGGTGCAGTGCGCCGAACTCCGGCCAGGTGACCGGCTCCATCTCGGTGGTGGCGTTGAGCTTCATGGTGCACGAGCCCAGCGGAATCATGCCGCGGTCCAGCGCGTAGTCCCGGTCGGCCAGCCGACGCAGGTAGCGCAGCATCGATGTCTCGGAACGGTGCCGGTGGAAGACCGGGTGGGTCAGGTACTCGTCGGTACGCAGCAGGGAGGCGGGCAGCACCTGGCCGGCGGCCTCGTCCAGCGCCTCGGCGTCCCCGGTCCCGGACTCCACGCCGAAGGCGCCCCACACGGCGGCGAGCTGCGCGCGTCCGGTGGTCTCGTCGCAGGCGACGCCGACGTGGTCGGCGTCGGTCAGTCGCAGGTTGACCCCGGCCTCACGGGCGGCGGCGACGACCTCGGCGGCCCGGCCCGGCACCCGTGCGGTGACGGTGTCGAAGAACGTGTCGTGGACGACCTCGACACCGCCCTCGCGCAGCCCCTGGGCGAGGACCGCGGCGTATCGGTGGGTTCGGCGGGCGATGGCGGCCAGCCCGTCGGGGCCGTGGTGGACGGCGTACATCCCCGCCATCACGGCGAGCAGCACCTGGGCGGTGCAGATGTTACTGGTGGCCTTCTCCCGGCGGATGTGCTGCTCCCGGGTCTGCAGGGCCAGTCGGTAGGCCTTGGCCCCGTCGGCGTCCACCGAGACGCCCACCAGTCGGCCGGGCAGGCTGCGCGCGAACTTCTCCCGCACCGCCATGAACCCGGCGTGCGGTCCGCCGAAGCCCATCGGTACGCCGAAGCGCTGGCTGGAGCCCACCGCGATGTCGGCGCCCAGCTCGCCGGGGGAGATCAGCAGGGTCAGGGCGAGCAGGTCGGCGGCGACGGTGACGACCGCCCCCAGTCCGTGCGCCTCCTCGATCACGCCGCGCAGATCGCGTACGGCACCGGAGGCCCCCGGGTACTGCAGCAGCACGCCGAAGACGCCGCGTTCGGCGGCCTCGGCGGGGATGCCGTCGGAGAGGTCGGCGACGACGATCTCCACTCCGGTGGGCTCGGCGCGGGTCTCGATCACGGCGATGGTCTGCGGCAGGCAGTCGGCGTCGACCAGGAAGACGCCCTGCCTGACCTTGCCGACGCGCCGGGACAGTGCCATGGCCTCGGCCGCCGCGGTGCCCTCGTCCAGCAGCGAGGCCCCGGAAGTCGGCAGCCCGGTCAGATCGGCGACCACGGTCTGGAAGTTCAGCAGCGCCTCCAGACGCCCCTGCGAGATCTCCGGCTGGTACGGGGTGTAGGCCGTGTACCAGGCGGGGTTCTCCATGACGTTGCGCAGGATGACCGGCGGGGTGAAGGTGTCGTGGTAGCCCAGGCCGATCATGGAGTCCAGCGCCTGGTTGCGTCCGGCCAGGAAGCGCAGTTCCGCCAGGACCTCCGCCTCGCTGCGGGCCGCGGGCAGGGCCAGCGCCTCGGTGCTCCTGATCACCTCGGGTACGGCGGCGGCCGCCAGCTCGTCCAGCGACCCGTAGCCGACCTGGGCGAGCATCTTGGCCTGCTCACCGGCATCGGGGCCGATGTGGCGCTCCTCGAAGGGAGTGCCCCGCTCCAGCTTCGCGAGGGAGGTGGCGGGAGGAGTGCGGTCTGCTGTCATCTGGAGGCCTCCTGGTCTGCACGACCTGCGAGGGGCACCGCGGCGCGGGTGCCCCGACGGCCTCCCCCTCTGTCATCGCGACCTGAGAGCTTCACCGGTCCGCGCGCGGCCCGGTTTTCACCGTCGGTGAGGAGGGGCTGCGGCGTCGTCCGTCGTGGCCCGCCCTGCTTTCCAGAGTGACCTCACCCGCGCGGTACGTGAGCCTGAGAGATTCCGGGGAGGATTTGCTCCTTCGGCGCCGCCGGTGCTTTCACCGGAGGACTCTCCCGCTCGGGGTCAACAGCCACTTCAGAGCCTACCAGCGCCCGGTGGCGCCGGTCTTGCCGCGGACGCCACGCCCTGCCCGAGTGGCCGATGCGCCGAATGTGCCGTTTCGTTGTTTGCGGCGGCTGTTAGCGAGCAGGCGCCTCTTCGTGCGAGGAGTTGGAGGGACCACCGTGCAGACCGACATCGACCCGCGGAATCTGATAGGGCTCAAAGCGTTCGACTGCGCCGGACAGAAGATAGGGACCGTGGACGAGGTGTACCTCGACGACGCCACCGGCGTACCGGAGTGGGCGTCGGTGCGCACCGGGCTCTTCAGCCGCGACGCCTTCGTCCCGCTGGAGCCCAGCGAGGTGGCGGACGGGGAGCTGAAGGTACCGTTCGAGCGCTCCCTGGTGAAGGAGGCTCCCGACTTCGGCGTGGGCCGCCATCTCTCCCCCGAGCAGGAACTTCGGCTCTACAGCCACTACGGGCTGGGCGTGCCCGGTGCCGGCCCGCCCGCCTCCGACGAGGACATGACGTTCGGGCGGGTCGCGGGCTCCGAGTCCTGACCGTCCCACGGCGGGAGCGGCTCGGAGGACTCCAGCTCCGGATCGTCCACCACGAAGGTGCGCACCCGTCCCGGCGGCGACCCGGGCCGCTCGAACCGCACTGTCACCCGCCCCAGACCACTGCCCTGCACCCAGCCCGGTCCGTACCGCGCGTGCCGTACGTCCAGACCGGGCAGCCAGCGCCGTACCGCCTCCGCTCCCCTCCCGCCCCGCCCGGGGCCGTCCGCCGCCATGGGCGGATCAGGGCTCGGCGGCCGGACCGTGCCGGAGGAACCGGCGGCCCGGGCACCGGTCTGGGCGAACAGATCCTCCTGGGTGAAGTCGGCCAGTCCGCTCACCCCGACCCCCAGCAGCCGCACCCCTGCGGTGGTGTCCACGCCCTCGACGAGCCGGGCGGCGGCCTCCCTCACCACCGCCGGGTCGTCGGTCGGGCCGCGCAGCGTCTCGGAACGGGTGAGCGTGGAGAAGTCGTAGCTGCGGACCTTGACCACCACCGTGCGTCCGGAGCGCCCCGCCGCCCGCAGTCGCGCCACGCAGCGGTCGGCGAGCCGCGCGACCTCGGCCCGGATCCTCGCACGGTCGGTGAGGTCGGTGTCGAAGGTGTCCTCGACCGAGACCGACTTGGCGTCACGTTCGGCGACCACCGGCCGGTCGTCGATCCCTCGCGCCATCGCGTACAGCGCGCCACCGTGCGCCCGGCCCAGCAGCCGCACCAGCTCCGCCTCCCCCGCCTCGGCGGTCTCGCCGACGGTGGCTATCCCCGCCCGGCGCAGGGCCTGGGCGGTGGCGGGCCCGACACCGGGCAGCGTACGCACCGGCATCGGCGCCAGCAGCGCCCGCTCGGTGCCCGGTGGGATCACCAGCAGCCCGTCGGGCTTGGCCTGCTCCGAGGCGATCTTGGCGAGCATCTTGGACCCGGCCAGCCCCACCGAGCCGCTGAGCCCGGTGGCGGCACGGATGTCCCGGCGCAGCCGCTCACCGGCCTCGCGGGCGGTGCCGGCCGACCACCGCCCCATATCCCCTTCCGCACCGCCGGCCTGGAGATCCACGAACGCCTCGTCCAGGCTGAGCGGCTCCACCAGCGGCGACAGCTCTCGCAACAGCCTCATCACCACCTCGCTGACCCGGCGGTAGAGCCCGAAGCGGGGAGTGAGGTATGCGGCGTTCGGGCACAGCCGACGGGCCTGGGCCATCGGCATCGCCGAGTGCACACCGAAGACCCGGGCCTCGTAAGAGGCGGTGGCGACCACCCCGCGCGGCCCGAGACCACCGACGATCACCGGCTTTCCGCGCAGACTGGGTTTGGCCGCCTGCTCCACGGCGGCATAGAAGGCGTCCATGTCCAGATGCAGGACCGTCGGTGTCCCTCTCACATCCGTGATGCTGCCCTACACCACTGACAGGGGCGACGGCGGACCGGCCCCCGTGCCGTGGCCGCCCCGGGTCAACCCGCCCGGTTGCGGCGGCGCGCCAGCTCATCGGCCGGGTTGTCCCCGGCGATCGTCTCCCCGGTGTCGACCCGCTCGGCATGCAGCTGGGACAGGGCGGCATCGACATCCCGCCACACCACGCCGACCGCGATCCCGAAGACCCCCTGGCCGCCCTGGAGGAGATCCACGACCTCGTCGGGCGAGGAACACTCGTAGACCGTCGCGCCGTCGCTCATGAGCGTCTTCCGCTCCAGGCCCTCGCTCCCTCGCGAGCGCAGATGCCTCACGGCCGCGCGGATGTTCTGCAGCGACACCCCGGCGTCCAGAAGCCGCTTGACGATCTTCAGTACGACAACGTCACGGAGACTGTAGAGCCGCTGGGTGCCCGAGCCGTACGCCGGGCGGACGCTGGGCTCCACCAGGCCGGTGCGGGCCCAGTAGTCCAGCTGCCGGTAGGTGATGCCCGCGGCCGCGCACGCGGCCGGGCCCCGGTAGCCGGTCTGCTCCACCGCGGCGCCCTGCGTGGTGGAGGCGGAGTGGGCCGGAGGCCGTATGGAGGATCCGCGCAACGGATACGGATCGCCCGCCGCCCTGCTGTCGCCGGTGCTTCTCACGCCGACCCTCCGTCCTTCACGTCCCGCGGATACGCCCGGGACCTGCTCAATCGACGGTAGGCAGTCGCTCGGGGCGCGTCAACGATCGCCACACTCGGCACGCCGAGTGATAATCACCCAAGGAGTGGTTTCGCGTGTCCCCGTCGCGGGAACGAGCACTGGAATGGCCTGGCGCCGACGGCGCTCACTGGTTGCTGGTGCCGAAGTCCTCCGGGGAGATCTGGTCGAGGAACTCGCGAAACTTCTCCACCTCGTCCTCCTGCTCGTCCGGAATGGCGATCCCGGCGTCGTCCAGCACACCGTCGCTGCCGTAGATCGGTGTCCCGGTGCGCAGGGCCAGCGCTATGGCGTCGGACGGGCGTGCGCTCACCTCCACACCGCTGGCGAAGACCAGCTCTGCGTAGAAGACGCCCTCTCTGAGGTCGGTGATCCGCACAGCGGTGAGTTCCTGGCCGACCGCTTCCAGAACGTCCTTGAACAGGTCATGGGTCAGCGGGCGGGCAGGCGTCATACCCTGCTGGGCGAAGGCGATCGCTGTCGCCTCCCCCGGACCGACCCAGATGGGAAGGTACCGGTCGCCTCCCACCTCTCGCAGGAGAACGATCGGCTGGTTGGAGGGCATTTCGACCCGGACACCCACAACGTCGAGCTCGTTCACACAGCAACCCTAGGACGTGCGCGCCCCCTTTGGGTAGTCGGGCGCCCCGTGACCCGGCCCATCCGTCGGTGCGGTGTCAGCGTGGCCGCGCCTTCAGCGCCGACCGCACCAGAGTCGCGTGCAGTCGTACGGCCAGCGTCGCCAGCCCCCGCGCGGTCGTCTCGGCGTGCGCCCTGGTCTGAGGATTGCGGTGCCGCCGCAGTGGCGCCACGACCTGTTCGACCAGCCCGGCCTCCCGCTCCGCGGAAGCCTTCACCACTCGCAGATGGCGCGGCCCCAGACCATACCGGCCCAGATCCGCGACGATCCGGGCGACGGCGACTGTCTCGGCGTCGTACACGCCGTCCTCCCCGGGACCGATCAAGCCGTAGGACTCCCACTCCTCCAGTTGCTCCTCCTCCGCCTCCGCGGCGGCCAGAAGCTCGGCGCGCCCCACACGCGCCGTGCGGGGACTCCCGGCGCCGGCAGAACCGTCCGGGTCGCGATCCCACGGGGTGACGGCCGAGGCTGGTCCACCCTCCGCCGCGTCGAAGGGATCGATGACGTCGGACGGTCTCGCCGGACCGGGCAGGGCCACCTCCTCACCGCGGTCGAGCGCGTCGAGATGCTCCTTGACGACGCGCAGCGGCAGACAATGGTCGCGCTGCATCCGCAACACCCTGCTCAGCCGCTCCACGTCCGCCGCGATGAACTTGCGGCACCCCGACGGAGTTCGCTGCGGCTCCACCAGCCCCTCGGACTCCAGAAAACGGATCTTGGAGATGGTCACCTCGGGGAACTCGTCCCGCAGCAGGTTGAGCACGGCGCCGATGCTCATCGGAGCGGACTTCGCGGCGGCGGCGCCTCTGCGGGCGCCCCCGGGGCGGTGCGTCAGACGGTGCGCTGGCTCGCGAAGAAGACCAGCCGGTACTTCCCGATCTGGACCTCGTCACCGTTGTTGAGCATGACCGAGTCGATCCGCTCGCGGTTGACGTACGTGCCGTTGAGGCTGCCGACATCGGCGACGGTGAACCGGCCGTCCGGGCCACGCCGGAACTCCACGTGACGGCGGGAGACGGTCACATCGTCCAGGAAGATGTCGCTCTCGGGGTGGCGTCCCGCCGTCGTCAACTCGCTGTCCAGCAGGAAGCGGCTGCCGGAGTTCGGCCCCCGGCGCACCACCAGCAGCGCCGAGCCCATCGGCAGTGCGTCCACGGCCGCCTGGGCCTCCGGGGACAGCGACGGCAGGGCCGTCTGCCCCGTCATCTCGGCATCGTAGGCCTCGATACCCGAGATCGAGATGGTGGAGGTCGTCTCCGAGGAGCGCTCGGGTACGGCTCCACCCCGCAGCGGCGCACCGCAGTTGGAACAGAACCGGCTCGCCTCGGCGGCGCGGGTCCCGCACCTCGCACAGATCGGCAAGTCGGATCCTCCACCTGTACCAGAGGCTGATGACGCCTCGGAACCTATGCGGCCGGACACTTCCCGGTCAACAGAGACAGGGCCGTGGCCACTCGAATCGCCGCCGGGCGCGACCTCGTCGCGGAAGAGCGGACGCTCCGCCTCCTCCGCCGCGGACTCGCCACCGCGCGACGCGCGGTGCCGGGCGCCGTCCCCGGTGCTCTGACGCTTACCGAACAACTTCCCAAGAAAACTCACGGGCGATTCCCCTCGCACGAAACAGACCCGCCCGTGGGGCAGGACAGACCCTCGATGCTCACGGTGGCCGAACCGGACGTCCTCACAACGTCCCTGGCCTTCGGACAGTTTCCCTTACCCGCAGGTCGGCAAGCGCGCCGACCCCCGGTTTCTTCACGCGTCGGCTCACTGCGATGACGACTGAGCGTAGTCAGGCCGCTTCGCCGATCGCAAGGCATCCACGACGATCTTCTCTGAACGGGTTACGGACACAGTGGCCTGCTCCTTCTCCAGGGACTGGACGACGCCGCCCGGGATGTTGAGCGCCGGCTCGAGGTCCTGCGGCTTGCCGATGACCTCGAAGCTGTAGGGCGAGGCCACCTTGCGTCCGTCGATCCTGATGCCGCCGCCGCTGCCGGTGAAGTGGGTGCTCGTCACCACCCGCACATCGTTGACCTCGATGGCCTCGGCCCCCGCGGCACGCAGCTCCTGGATCGCGTCCAGCAGCATGTGCGCCTCGACCATACCCGCGGCGTCGTTCACCACCACCCGGATACCCGGCCCCTCGGCCGCGACCGTGCCCGCCAGCACACCGAGCTGCCGGGCCCTCTCCTCGGTCTGCCGACGCGCCTCCTCGGCCTGATCCGAGCTGTTCTCCAGTTCGGACTTCTGGTTCTCCAGCGTCCGCTTCTCCTCCTCCAGCCGCTGGGTGCGGCTGTCGAGCTCATCGAGGATCCGCACCAGGTCCTCCTGTCGCGCGCCGCGCAGCGGACTGTTCTCGCTGGTGGAACGGACCTGGATGGCAAGCCCCAGCCCGAGGACGAACAGCAGCAGCGCCACGGTGAGTTGGTTGCGGTTCACCCGAGGCGGCCACAGCCCGCGGATCAGCCGTTCACGCCCGCCCGGGGACGGCTCCCCGCCGCCCGGCCCGGCGTGCTCCCCCGGCCCCGCGGCGGCCCCGTCCCGCCCCTCTCCCGGGCCCCTGCCCGGCGGTGTCGTCCTGTCGTCGCTCATCGCTCACTCACGCCCGGAACACATGCCGCCGGATGGCGGCGGCATTGGAGAAGATACGGATGCCCAGCACCACCACGACTCCCGTCGACAGCTGCGCGCCGACGCCGAGCTTGTCGCCGAGGAAGACGATCAGGGCGGCCACCACCACATTCGACAGGAACGACACCACGAAGACCTTGTCGTCGAAGATGCCGTCCAGCATCGCGCGCAGGCCACCGAAGACCGCGTCCAGCGCCGCCACGACGGCGATCGGCAGATAGGGCTCGACGACCGTCGGCACCACGGGACGGACCAGGAGTCCGGCCACGACTCCCACGATGAGGCCCAGAACGGCGATCACGATGTGCTGCCCTTTCCTGTCTTCACGGGCTCTGCCGTACGAACGGTGAGACTGGACGCGGCCGGCAACCGCACCCTGTCCTGAACGGATATGGCGGTGCGGATGTCGTAGTTGTCCTCGAGTACCTCCAGGTACAACCCGTCGCTGCTGCTCCGGAAGGCTTCACTCAGGCCCTTGCCGTCGCCCACCGCGAGCAGGGCGTACGGCGGTACCAGCGGTTTGTTGTCGACGAGTATCGCGTCGCCGGCGGCGCGGATGGCCGACAGGGCCGTCAGCCGCTGCCCGTTGACCGAGATCGCCTCCGCCCCCGACTCCCACAGTCCGTTGACGACCCGCTGCAGATCCCTGTCCCGTACCCGACCGGTGTCCGCGAAGCCGGTGCTCCGGCGCGGCCCACCGCCCTCGCCCGGCCCGGAGTCCTCGGCGTCATCGACCACCAGCTTGATTCCCGGCCCCTCGACCGGCACTGCCCCGGCCAGCAGCGCGACCACTTCGCCGCGGTCGCCGCCGTGTTCCTGGAGCGCCTCGCGCTGCATCGCCGCGACCTCCTCACGGAGACCGTCCACACCGCTCTGCAGGCTGTCGGCGTCCCGGCCGCCGTCCTCGATCCGGTCGATCAGCTCCTGCCGCTCCCGTGCCTCCGTGGGCGCCTCGAAACGCGCCTGGGCAGCCCCCAGCGTGACCACCAGTGCGGCCAGGACGAGGCCGGCCGTCAGAACGAGCTTCCCGCGCAGTGTGCGGGGTAGCCCGGACCGGCCCTCGGCGCCCCGGCGGGCCGCCGCTTCCGCGTAGCCGTCGTCGAGACTGTGCTCCATCACATTGGTGAGCAGCGACATGGAGGCGTCGGGTCGCGCAGGCCTCGAGGGGGTACTCCGTGCGGGGTGCTGCTGCGACATGCCGCACATCGTCGCACGTCGAGGACCGTACCGCCGAACGGGGCTTCCACAACGCCGGAGCGCGTCCGTCCGGCGGTACGGTACCGCCGTCGTCCCGGGATCCGTCGAGCCGTCAGCGGCCGGCGCTGTCGACCACCGCCGACCACTCGTCGAGCAGCGCCTGAGCGGAAGCGTCGTCAGGCCCCTCGGCCCACAGATGGGTGACCGCCTCGGCCGGGTCCGGCAGCACCATGACCCAGCGGCCGTCGGACTCCACCACGCGTACACCGTCGGTCGTATCGACGAAACGTTCCCCCGCGGCCTCGACGACCCGGCGCATGACCAGGCCCTTCACCGCCCAAGGGGTGGCCAGGTCACGGCGCAGCACATGAGCCTGTGGGATACGGGCGTCGATCTGGCTCAGGGTGAGCTGGGTACGGGCCACGAGCCCGAGCAGCCGTACGAAGGCCGCCGTGCCGTCGAAGACACTGCTGAACTCCGGCACGATGAACCCGCCCCGGCCGTCACCGCCGAAGACGGTGGCCTCGTCCCGCCCGACCCTGGTGAGATCGTCCGGCGAGGTCGTGGTCCACTCCACCTGGGTGCCGTGATAGGCGGCCACCTGCTCGGCGATGCGGGTCGTGGTCACCGGCAGGGCGACCTTCCCGCTGCGCCGCTCCGCGGCGATCAGGTCGAGCATCACCAGCAGTGCCCGCTGATCCTCGATAATCGTGCCACGCTCGTCCACCAGGGAGATCTTCTCGCCCACCGGATCGAACCGGACACCGAAGGCCGCCCGTGCCGACGCCACGATCTCCCCCAGCCGCACCAGTCCGGCACGACGGGTCTCAGCGGTCTCGGTCGGCCGTGACTCGTCCAGTCCCGGATTGATCGTCAGCGAGTCGACCCCGAGCCGGCCCAGCAGGCTGGGCAGGACGAGACCGGCGCTCCCGTTGGAGGCGTCCACGACGACCTTGAGACCGGACTCGGCGACACCGGTGGTGTTCACCGCCCTGAGCAGCGTCCCCGTGTAGGAGTCGAACACGCTGGCCGGGAAGGTCAGGTCTCCGATCTCTCCGGGGAAGGCCCTGCGGTACTCCTGACGGGCGTAGACACGGTCCAGCTTGCGCTGCCCCGCCTGCGAGAGGTCGGCGCCCCGCTCGTCGAAGAACATGATGTCGACGGAGTCGGGAACGCCCGGCGTCGTACGGATCATGATGCCGCCGGCGCTGCCTCTCGCGGTCTGCTGCCGAGCCACCGGCAACGGCACGTTCTCCAGGTCCCGCACGTCGATGGCGCTCGTCTGGAGGGCGGAGATCACGGCGCGCTTCAGAGCGCGTGCGCCCCGGGAGTGGTCACGGGCCGTGGTGACCGTCGATCCCTTCTTCAGCGTCGTGGCGTACGCTCCGGCCAGTCGCACGGCCAGCTCCGGCGTGATCTCCACGTTGAGGATGCCGGAGACGCCTCGGGCACCGAACAGATGGGCCTGGCCTCGCGACTCCCAGATGACCGACGTGTTGACGAAAGCGCCCGCCTCGACCGTCTTGAAGGGATAGACCCGGACATTGCCCTGGACGATGGACTCCTCGCCCACCAGACACTCGTCACCGATCACCGCGCCGTCCTCGATCCGGGCGGCGCGCATCACATCGGTGTTCTTGCCGATAACACAGCCGCGGAGGTTGGACTGCGGACCGATGTAGACGTTGTCGTGGACGACGGCCCTGTGCAGGAACGCACCGCTCTTGACCACCACGTTGGAGCCGATGACCGTGTGCTCCCGCAGTTCGGCGTCAGCCTCGACCTTGGCATAGTCGCCCACGTACAGCGGACCGCGCAGCACCGCGTCGGGATGGACCTCCGCACCTTCCGCGATCCAGACCCCCGGGGAGATCTCGAACCCGTCGACCTCGACGTCGACCTTCCTCTCCAGAACGTCGGCCTGCGCCTTCACATAGCTCTCGTGAGTACCGACGTCCTCCCAGTACCCCTCGGCGACGTAGCCGTACACCGGCTTGCCCTCCTTCATCAGCTGAGGGAAGACGTCACCGGACCAGTCCACGGGGACATCGGGGTCGACGTAGTCGAAGACCTCCGGTTCCATGACGTAGATGCCGGTGTTCACGGTGTCGGAGAAAACCTGGCCCCAAGTGGGCTTCTCCAGGAACCGCTCCACCTTTCCGTCGTCGTCGACGATGGTGATGCCGAACTCGAGTGGGTTGGGCACTCTCGTGAGGCACACGGTCACCATCGCACCGCGCTCTCGATGGAAATTGATGAGCTCGGTCAGATCGAAGTCGGTGAGCGCGTCACCGGAAATGACGAGGAAGGAATCGTCCTTGAGGGCTTCCTCTGCGTTCTTGACGCTGCCCGCGGTGCCCAGAGGCTTTTCCTCATTGGCGTAGGTGAGCTCCATTCCGAGCTCCTCGCCGTCACCGAAGTAGTTCTTGACCAGGGAGGCCAGGAACTGTACGGTCACCACGGTCTCGGTGAGACCATGCCGCTTGAGCAGCCGCAACACGTGCTCCATGATGGGCCTGTTGGCCACTGGCAGCAACGGCTTGGGCATACTCGCGGTCATCGGGCGAAGGCGAGTTCCTTCGCCACCGGCCATTACGACGGCCTTCATGTCGGAAGCGTCCTCCTTGAAGAGACGGCATACACGCCGACTGTGCCTGCCCGAAGAGACCCGTGAATCCGCTAAAGGGCCACTCGGGTCTCGCAGCCCCCGACGAGAGACAGGGCCTAGTCGACTGCGGCGTCCGCCTTGACAAGCCGGCGGACTTGAACCACATAGAGGATTCCTGCCCACCAGTACAGGGTTGTACCCCAGCCTGCGAACGCCCATCCGAAAATAGCAGCCAGTGACGGAAGCCATCCACTCCCGTCACTGAGGAGCAGCAGCGGGAAGGCGTACATCAGGTTGAAGGTGGCAGCTTTCCCCAGGAAGTTGACCTGAGGTGGCGCATACCCACGGCGGTCCAGGATCCAGACAGCGACCAGCAGCATGAGCTCACGCGCCAGGAGTAGCGTCGTGAGCCAGAGTGGGAGGATGCCACGCCACGTCAGTCCGACCAGAGTGGAGAGCACATACAGCCGGTCGGCCGCCGGATCGAGAACGCGGCCGAGACCGCTGACCTGGTTCCAGCGGCGGGCCAGCTTTCCGTCCAGATAGTCGCTGATGCCGCTGAACGCGAGCACGAGTAGCGCCCAGCCGTCGGCGTTGGGACCTCCGAACTCCGGCCAGAGGATCAGCCACAGGAAGAGCGGCACTCCCACGAGCCGCGCCATGCTAAGGATGTTGGGGATGGTGAGGACACGGTCCGTCTGGACGCGTGTCTCCTGGGCCTCCACCCGGCACCTCCTATGAGTCCGTGCCAACGCTGCCTCCTGACCTTACCCTCAGCCCGAGTACAGGCACGAAAGGGGGCCCGGAGGACGGGACTCTCGTGAACACGGGAAAGCCCCGCCGGGCGAACCCGGCAGGGCTTTCTCTCAAATATTGTTCGGCGGCGTCCTACTCTCCCACACGGTCCCCCATGCAGTACCATCGGCGCTGAAAGGCTTAGCTTCCGGGTTCG
>NZ_JAJFAU010000094.1:1015-19268 GCF_022614595.1 Streptomyces sp. CNQ085 | reverse complement strand
CATCGGCATCGACGCCCGGCTGCTGGACTACACCGAGCACACCATGAGCGAGGGCGCCTCCGCGCGGGCCGCCTCGTACATCGAGTGCGCCATCGACGGCAAGGTGCTGTGGGGCATCGGCATCGGCCCCAACACCACCCGCGCCTCCCTGAGGGCGATCGTCTCCGCCGTCAACCGCGCTTACGGCAGATCCGTGTCCTCGCGGTCGGGGGACGCTCCGCGCAGAAGCCTCCACACCTCCCTGGCGGCCTGATCCGCCGTGGGCCCGCCGGACATGGAGACCCATTGGGTGAAGACCCCGACGAACGCGCCGGCGAGGTAGTGGGCGCGCAGTTCCGGGAAAGGCGCGGGCTCTCTTCCGTCACTGCCGCCGCTCTCCCCCGCCAGCTGCGCCGACACCTCCTCGGCCAGCAGTTCCCTGAGCCGATTGACGAAGCGCGCGGACCCGCCGGGGCCGAGCATCCGCCGGTACAGGGTCGCGTTCGTCCCCACGTGGCGGAACAGATCGACCAGTTCGTCCGGGGTGCGCTGCGCCGGGTGTGTGAGCGGGCACCGGGCGGCCGCGCGGGCGAGCCGGCCGACCTCCTCCTCCATGGCGTCCAGGAGCAGGGCGTCCCGGTCGCGGTAGTGCTGGTAGACGGTCGCGCGGTTGACGGTGGCGCGTTCGGCGATGTCGGCGATGGTCATGGATTCGACGTCCCGTTCCGCAGCGATCGCCAGCGCCGCCTCCCGGAGCAGGGCGCGGGTCCGCAGTACACGAGGGTCCACACGGTCGGCGGGGAGGGTCCTCTGCTTCGGCATGTCCGCCAGTGTACCCCTTGGACAACATGTGCCGACTAAGCGACTGGCGTCGTCCAACTGTCGGGTGCGTTCCTCCGGCCTGAAACCGGGCCGGGGCCGGGCAGTCAGGCACCGGAGGCGCACCGGGACGGCAGCGGCAGCGGACGGCCCCGGTCGTCCCAGGTACCGGCCCGGCTCCGCCGCGCGGGAGACCGAGGTGGCGCACTCGGCCGGCCCTTTCGGGCAGCCGCCGTCCGCCCTGCTCCTGTGGTGTGACGATCCGCCAGGCTGGGCGGCGTTGCCCAGCTCGGGGCGGCCCGGGATGGTTGGCCGCAGGAGCCCGCGCCCCGGCAGGTGCCGTGGCCGGTTCCGCGCGAGGTGACTTTTCCGCAAGACAACCGGAGAAGGAGAGGGTGAGGAATCGATGACCGTCGTCGAGGGACTGGCCGGCGCTCTGCCGTCCTACCGGGTGCGCCTCGACCGGGGGGCGATCCGGCGGTTCGCCACCGCGGTCGGTGCCACCGACGCGGTGCACCACGACGTCGAGGCGGCCCGTGCAGCCGGGCATCCGGACCTCGTGGCACCGCCGACCTACCTGTTCGGCCTCGACCTGGAGCACGGCAGGGTCTTCCGGCTGCTGGGCGAGGCCGGCCTGGACCCCGCTTCCTGCCTGCACGTGGAGCAGGAGTTCGCGTACGGCTCATCGCCCCACGCGGGGGAGACACTGGTCTTCCGGCCCCGGTTCGTCCCCCCTCCGGTGGCCCGCCGCGGCGCCATGCGGTTCGTCCAGCGGCGGACCGCAGTCGACCGGTCCGACGGGGAGCCGGTCGCCGTGCTGCGCCAACTGATCGCCGTACGTTCCAGCCGCGCCGGGGAGGAGGCGGCATGACCGCCCGGCCACCCTTCACCGCCCGCCCCGGAACCGAACTGCCCGTGCTTGTCTTGGCCGAGGTCACCCCGGAAGCGGTCCTGCAGTTCGCCCGCGCCTCCGGTGACACCAACCCCATCCACCTGGACCCCGCCGCCGCGCGGGCGGCCGGGATGCCGGACGTCATCGCGCACGGCATGCTCACCATGGCCTGGCTGGGCCGTCTGGTGACGTCCTGGGCCCCCTCGGAGCGGCTCCGCTCCCTGCGCGCGGCCTTCGTGGCGCCCGTACCGGTCGGCGACAGCCTCACCTGCGGCGGCACGGTGGCCGAGGTGCGGGAGGCGTCCGGCGAGTGGCACGCGTACCTCCGGCTCTTTGCTCGCCGCGGGGACGGCATGGCGGCCGTCCGCGGCCGGGCGGTCGTCGCTGTGGACCCGTACTGTTCCGAAGGGGGTACCGGTGGAAGAGGCTGATGTGCGCCGCTGTTCGGGGCGGCTGCTGTGGCCGGTGGGGCCTCTTCGCGGCAGGCCACGTCCGGGCGCCGGGCGGTGCTGTTCGCCGGCCACAGGTCTCTGACGGCCATGCGTTCTGTCGATGCCCGGCGGGAGGCCGGGGACACGGTCGTGGCCACGGCCGACGCCGAGTCCGCTGACGGTCCGTGGGAACTCGTCGTCGGCGGTGTACGGGTGCGTGCCTGGCGGGGGCGGTCGCCGGGCACGGCCGCGCCGGAGGACCTGCGGGTCCTCTCGGGCAGGGAGCTGGAGCGCTTCCACTCCTTCCGGGACCCGGCCGCGGCCGCCTGGTACGCGGGTGCCCACGCGTCGATGCGCCACCGGGTGGGACTCCTGCTGGGCACGGCGCCCGAACGGGTGGAGTTCGGGCGCAGCCCCTGTCCCGGTTGTGGTGAAACCGCCCACGGCAAGCCCGTGATCACCGCTCCCGAAACGTCTCTGCAGTTGAGCTTGTCCCGTTCCGGCCCGTACTGGCTGTGCGCCGTGGCGGAGGGCGCGGCGGTCGGTGCCGACATCGAGCGGCTGCGCCCACGGTACGCGCCGGGTCTGTTCGAGGCGGTGCTCAGCACGCCCGAGCTCGCACGCCTGGCGGCGAGGCCGGCGGATGCGAGGGCGGCAGAGTTCACCCGCCACTGGACCAGGAAGGAGGCGGTGGTCAAGGCCAGCGGCATCGGGGTGGCGACCGACCTGCGCCGCGTCCAGGTACGCACGGACCTGCCGGTCGCGCTGGTGCAACACCAGGGAGCGCCCTCGGGGCCGGCCGCCTGGTTCGTGTGGGACCTGCCCGCGGGGCCTGACTTCCTGTCGGCGCTCGCCGTACCGGCGGCCCTTCCGGGGTGAGCCGGGCCCGGACCCGGCTCACCCCGGCTCAGGACACCAGTAATCCCTCTTCCATCGCCCGCACCACCGCCATCGTGCGGTTAGGGCAGTTGAGCTTGGCCAGGACGTTGCTCACCAGCCGCTTGACCCCGTGTTCCGAGATGGCCAGGCGGCGTGCCACCTGCTTGTTGCTCAGCCCTTTGGCCAACAGGTCCAGAACCTGGAGTTCACGCGGCGTCAGGGCGGCCCCGCGCATATCCGGCAGGGCTGGGCGCGTCTTCCCCGCCCTGCCGAGCAGGGACCTGGCGAGGGTCACGGAGACGTACAGCTTTCCCTGGAGGACATCGGTGACGGCTCCCGTGAGGCTCCGGGTGTTGAGGTCCTGGCGGTCCACATAGCCCTGCCCGCACAGACGCGCGGCCCGGGCCACGTCCTGCTCGTCGGAGCCTTCCACCAGGATGAGGAACCGGGTGCCCCGGCCGCTCAGCTTCTCGACGGCTCCGGCGGGCCAGTTCCGGTCCGCCTCCCCCGCCGCGAGTATCAGCAGATCCGGTGAGGCTGCGGGGAGGTTCGCCACGGCCTCCTCCCCCGTCGCGAAGCAGTGCACCGGTGCGTCGGTCACGGTCAGGCGGATCATGGCCTCGATGCCGTACCGCTGAACCACGTCCTCCAGCACCACGCTGACGCGCGGACCGGTTCCGCCGCTTCTGTCCATGTTCTCGTCTTCCCCTCTTCGGGCGGTGGCAGCCCTGGCCGGCGAGGACCAGGGAGCACGAACGGGAGGTCCCGCCCGACTGCGGGCGGGACCGGCGAACCGGGAACTGGGAGAACATTCGTTCCCGCCAGAGGAGCATAAAACCGACCGGTGGGTTTTTTCAAGAGTTTCCCGCGCCCGCCCTCGCCTCGAAAAGGTCAATAACCCCGAAATATATATATATTCCCTCTCCGCGGTGGCATTGGCGGCTTCACCTGGATACCTGGAGGGATGTTTCTATTGAGCCGGAACTGTTGGGTTGCTTGTTCGTTGATCGGGTGTGGTCGAGGTTGGAGATGTGCGGCGGTTGACGCCTGCGGGGCGGGAAGTGGTGCGACTGCGGGTGGTGGCCGCGCTGGAGTCCGGTGCGGTGCGTACCTACCGGCAGGCGGCCGAGGTGTTCGGCGTCTCGGAGCGGTCGGTGGGCACCTGGTGGCGGGCTTACCGGGCCGGTGGGCGGGAGGCTCTGGCGGTGCGGCGGTCCCGGCGTCCGGGGCCGGAGGAGCTGATCAGCGCGGAGGAACGCGGTGTGCTGTTCCGGGCGATGGCGGACTACTCGCCCGGGGAGCTGCTGATCGGCGGCCCGTTGTGGACCCGGGTTGCGGTGCGGGAGCTGGTCCGGATGGTGACCGGGGTGGTGATGACCGAGCGGGGCGTGGGCAAGTGGCTGCGCCGGCATGGCTTCGCCCCGCAGCGCCCGGCCCGCCGCGCCTACCAGCAGCAGGAGGACAAGGTGCGCGCGTGGCTGGAGGAGGAGTACCCGGCCATCGCCGCCCGCGCGAGGGCGGAGAAGGCGGTGGTGGCCTGGGCCGACCAGTGCGGGCTGCGCTCGGACGCCGTCCCGCCGGGCCGTTCCTGGGCGCCGAAGGGCCGCACCCCGGTGGTGAGAGTCACCGGCCGCCGGCTGAGGATCAACGTCCTGTCCGCGATCGCCTCGCGCGGCGCGCTGTGGTTCACCGTCTTCACCGGCCGCTTCACCGCGAAGGTGTTCACCGCCTTCCTGGACCGGCTGGCCCGCCAGGCCGGGCGGAAGGTGCATGTGATCGCCGACCGGCACCCGGTCCACCGCTCCAGGGCCGTGACCGCCTGGCTCGCCGAGAACAGCGAGCGAATCGAACTGCACCTGATGCCCGGCTACAGTCCCGAACTCAACCCCGACGAGCTGCTGAACGCCGATATCAAGCGGCACGTCCACGCCTCCCGCGCCCGCTCGGCGGATGACCTCGCCGGCGAGACCCGCCGCTTCCTGTGGCGCCGCCAGCGCCAACCCCGCATCGTCCGCGGCTACTTCCACGCCCGCCACGTCCGCTACACGACCATGTAGGCAACTGAACAGTTCCGGCTCAATAACGTGAAGCGCCCGCCGGGGTGGACCGCACGGCTGTGCGGTCCACCCCGGCGGGCGATCGGCAGGCGTCCGGGCGCCCGTTCAGGCGGCCTGGGAGGTCCGCGGCGCTACCTGCGCCTGCGACGGACCGCCCGGAGCGCTCCCGCTCCCGCCCCTGGGCGAACGTCCGCCCGCCGTGACGACCAGCAGCACCACCAGCACCGTCTCCCCCACCGCGAGCAGGGGCAGGGACGCCGGGCCGTACAGGGAGAGCAGCAGGCCGCCGAGCACTCCGCCCAGGGAGGTGCCCAGATACATCGCACTGGCGTTGAGCGCCATCACCTCGTTGCCCGACCTCCCGGCCCGGCCCAACAGCCAGGCGGCGAGCGGGGGGTTGAGCATGCCGATGGCGAATGCCATGAACATCACCAGGACCACGAGCATCCAGAACGGGGTGGACCCCCAGATCACCATGGCGGACAGCGCGGCCATGACCGCGACCAGGACCCCGGCTCCAATGGCCACGGTGCGCAGGGGGCCCAGCTTGTCGCTGGCCACACCGCCGACCTGGGTGGCTACCACGCCGGCGAGACCCGCGAACACGAAGAGCACCGCGATGCCGCCGGTGCCCACACCACCCGCTGCCGAACTGATCGGGGCGATGTAGGTCATCATCATCATGCTGCCCGCCGAGAGCACCATCATCGCGCTCAGCCCACGCAGTACCGGTCCCCGTGTGACCGGCGCGAGCCGCTCGCGCAGCCCCGCGGTCGGCGGCAGTTCCAGCTCGGGCAGCAGTGCCAGCATGCTGGCGAGCACCAGGGCGCCGAGCCCGACGCACATCCAGAATGCCGCCTGCCAGCCCCACATGCTCCCGAACCAGGTGCCGAGCGGAACCCCGAGCAGCTGCGCCAGCATGATGCCGCCGCTGAGGACGCCGAGCACCCGGCCCCGCTGCCCCTCGGGCGGTACGGTGCCCGCTGCGGCGAAGCACATCGGAGTGACCGCGGCAGCCGCCATCGCGCTGGCCACCCGGGAGACGAGCAGGACCTCGTAGGAGGTGGTCACGGCCGCCACCGCGTTGCCCGCGATGAACAAGGCCATGCCGTAGACGGCAAGCCTGCGCCGGGGCACTCGGGAGGTCAGCACTGCCGCCACCGGCGCGGAGACCGCGTACACGATCGAGTAGACGGTCACCAGTTGGCCGGTGACCGACTCGCTTCTACCGATCCCCTCTGCCAGTTCGCGCAGGATGCCCGCGACGACGAAGTCGGCCGTGCCGAAGGTGAAGATCGCCAGCACCAGCGGTACAAGCCACGGTCCCATGAGTTCTGCCTCTCGTTGCGTCCGGGGGCGGTTCGGCCGACGAGGGCCGACTGCCGACGACTCACGGTATCCAACATAAGATGTCTATGCAACGTGTGTTGTTTAGGTTTCGCCGCGCCACACCGCACGGCACGACAGCCCCGGCGAAGATCCCACTCGAGGACCCGTTCCGGAACGCCCGGGCGGGCTGGACGAACGATGCCCGCAGGCCCCTGCGCCCCTCCCCGTTCGGACAGGTCACCGGAAGCCGTTGATCCCCCTGGAAACCGCCTAGGGTCCGGGAAAACACTGCTCGCCTTCGGAACCGGAGGAGAAGGGGAATTCATGTGCGGTATAACCGGATGGGTTTCGTTCGACCGTGAGCTGACAGCCCGCCAGGACGTCCTGGACGCCATGACGGCGACCATGTCCTGTCGCGGCCCGGACGCCAGCGGCGTCTGGACCTCGCGCCACGCGGCGGTCGGCCACAGCCGGCTGGCGATCATCGACCTGGAGGGCGGGCGCCAGCCCATGTCCACGGCGGTGGGCGGCGCGGAGATCGTCATCACCTACAGCGGCGAGGTCTACAACTTCCAAGAACTGCGTGGGTCCCTGACGGCCAAGGGGCACGAATTCACGACCCGTAGCGACACGGAGGTGGTGCTGCGCGCATACATCGAGTGGGGCGATGAATTCGTCGAAAAGCTGAACGGCATGTTCGCCTTCGCCGTCTGGGACTCCCGCTCGGAGCGGATGCTCCTGGTGCGCGACCGCGCCGGCGTGAAGCCCCTTTTCTACCAGCCCCTGCCCGACGGTGTGCTGTTCGGTTCCGAGCCGAAGGCCGTCCTCGCCCATCCGGAGGGGGACCGCAGGGTCGACGGTGAGGGGCTGCGGGAGATGTTCTCCTTCACACGCACCCCGGGCCACGCGGTGTGGCGGGGGATGCGGGAAGTGCGCCCGGGCACCGTGGTCGCCGTGGACCGCAACGGTGTTCGCGAGCGCACGTACTGGCGTCTGGAAGCGCGGGCGCACACCGACGGCCTGACCGCGACGACGACACGGATCCGCGAGCTGCTGGAGGACATCGCGGCCCGGCAGATGGTCTCGGACGTCCCTCGCTGCGTGCTGCTCTCCGGCGGCCTCGACTCAAGCGCCCTGACGGCTCTGGCCGCCGCCGGGCTCCGCCGCGGGCGGGACGACTCGCCGGTGCGCACGTTCGCCGTCGACTTCGCGAACGGTGCCGAGACCTTCCGGGCAACCCGGCTGCGTGAAACCCCCGACGCCCCCTACATCCGGGATGTGGTCACCCACGTCGGCACCGATCACCACGACATCGTGCTCGACTCCCGCGACATGGCGGCCCCGCAGGTGCGGCGCCGCACCGTGCGCGCGCGGGATCTCCCCGGGGTCCACGGTGACATGGACCTCTCTCTGCACCTGCTCTTCCGTGCGGTCAGCCGGGAGTCGACGGTCGCGCTGTCCGGCGAGGCGGCCGACGAACTGTTCGGCGGGTACCTGTGGTTCCACGACCCGGCCGCCCAGCGAGCTGAGACTTTCCCCTGGACGGCCGTCTTCGGGGACGCCGAGCAGGAGGCCCTCAAGCTGCTGCGCCCTGAGGTCCGGCAGCGTCTGGGCCTGGCCGAGTACGCGCGCCAGCGGTACTCCGAGGCCGTCGCCGAGGTCCCCCGCCTGCCGGGCGAGGAGGGTCTGGAGCTGCGGATGCGGCGCATCGGCTATCTCAACCTCACCCGGTGGATGCCCTCCCTGCTGGAGCGGAAGGACCGGATGAGCATGGCCACGGGTCTGGAGGTCCGGGTACCGTTCTGCGACCACCGCCTCACCGAGTACGTCTTCAACACCCCCTGGAGCATGAAGACGTTCGACGGCCGGGAGAAGAGCCTGTTGCGGGCAGCCGTACGGGATCTGCTTCCGGCGTCGGTGGCCGACCGCAGGAAGAGCCCCTACCCCTCGACCCAGGACCCTTTCTACCAGCAGGAGTTGCAGCAGCAGGCCAAGCAGGTGCTGGCCGACGCGGATGACACGCTGTTCGGCCTGGTCAGCAGGGAATGGCTGGCCGGGGCCGTCGGTGGCGATCCGGGGACCATGAGCATCTCCGTGCGGCACGGCCTGGAGCGGGTGCTGGAGTTGTCGGCGTGGATCGATCTGTACAGTCCGGACATCACCCTGGCCTGACCCGTTCGGCCGCAGCGGGCCGAAGCTTCAGCACTCCCCGGGCGAGCGCCGGAGCTCGGCCCGGACCTCCGTGCGAGGCCGGTTCCCCGGACCAGCCGTGGTCCGGAGAACCGGCGCTTTTCGCAGGGGGCGGGAAAGGGTCTCCGTCCGCCGGAGGCGTGTCCCGCGCGGTTCAGGCCGAGGTCGCGCGGCGGAAGGCCTCGGCGGCCTTGTCCATGAACACGGACCGGTTCTCCCGTACCCAGCGGTTGGACTCGTGGAGGCTGCGGGCGCGGCCGTTGAAGTGGGGGGCGACGAAGCGGGTGAGCAGTTCGAAGCTGTGCAGGGTCGCCCCGCGGGACGCCCAGTCGTTCACGGCCACGAGGAGCCGACCGAACCCTCCGGTCCGCTCCGCCAGGCGCTCGACGGCCTCAACGCAGTCCTCGACGGAACCGATGAGCGCGGCCCCCGCCTCCACCATGGCCTCCACCTCCTCGCCCGCGGGCACCCCCGGGAACTCCACCGGCAGACCGAGTGTGTCCCTGAAGTAGCCGTAGGCGAAGCGCCGGAAACCCTCGCGGACGTCGGCGTAGGCCTGCTTGGTGGTCTCGGCGACGTGCACCGGCAAGACGATCCTCCAGCGGCTGCGGTCCATGGTCCGGCCGTGCTCGGCGGCTTCCTGTTCCGCGTGCGCCCACTGCCCTGCCAGGTCGATCGCCGGCGCGCCAGGCACTGGCGCGCCGAAGGACAGCGGGCTGAGTCCGTACCGGCCCGCCAGGCGCATGCCCGACGGGGAGGAAGCGCTGGAGACCGCGAGTTCCAGGTCGCCGGAGTACGGGGCCAGGTGCAGCCGGGCGTCGCGCAGGGTGAACCAGTCCGTCGACCGAGTCACCGCCTCGCCGCGCAGCAGGGGATCGATCACCTCCAGCGCCTCGGCCGCCATCCGCCGTGTGTCCACGGCCTCGACGCCCAGCATGTGGGCGTCCGCCGGCGAGGAGCCCGCGCCGATGCCGAACATGACCCGCCCCCGCGTCATGTGGTCGAGCTGGACGATGCGCGAGGCAGCGTGGAAGGGGTGGTGGTAGGGCAGGCTCACTACTCCGGTGCCGAGCCGTATGCGGCGGGTGCGCTCGGCGGCCGCCGCGAGGAAGATTTCCGGCGAGCTGACGGTCCCCCAGCCTCCGGAGTGGTGCTCCCCCACCCACACCTCCTCCAGTCCCAGTTCGTCGAGCCACGAGATGAGCTGGAGGTCGCGCCACATCTGCAGGTCGGGAGCCTCGCCCAGCGGGTGCAGCGGAGAGATGAACGCCCCGAAGCCGATCGTTGAGATGGTCATGTGTGTCTCCCTCGGAGGTGACGGAATCAGCGAGGCGGACCACCTTGTCCGGGTCCTCGGGGACTCCGGCGGTCGATCCGGAAAGGCGGGGGCGCCCGAGGACAGGAGCGGGCGACGCGTCGGCGGGTCGCGCCGCGCGGCACCCGCCCATCGGTGGAGCCGATGGCGCCGGGTGGTGCCCCGGTACGGTCGGCTCCCTGCGTCACCCGCGGGTGATACGGCCACCGGTGTCCTCGTGGGCCCGGTGGCCACCGGCGGGTGTCGGGCCCGGCCTGATGTGCCGGCCAAAACGATCGCCGGTGCCCGCGGTACCCGGCAATGCCCATCGAGGCTGGAAGACGGTGGGGGCCCGCGAGCCTCGGTGCGGCCGGTCGGGCAGCCCGCACGGGGCTTCCCCCGGCGCGGCCCTTCCGGAACGGCGGTGTGGAGCCGCCGGCGTCGCCGGTCGGGCCGCCGAGACTCTATGCACAACATATGTTGTTTAGATGACTTGCGTCGTTTAGTCTTGCGGCATGCGAATCGAGATCTGGGCAGACGTCGTCTGCGCGTGGGCGTACATCGGCAAGCGGCGCCTGGAGCGGGCGTTGGCCGGCCGGAGCGACGCGGAGGTCGTCTGGCGGCCCTTCCGGATCGACCCGACCGCTCCGGCCCGGGCCGTTCCACTGGAGGAGGCGCTGCGCGACCCCCTCATGGACGAGGCGCTGCGCGCCTGCGCGCCGGGACTGTCCCCGGAGCGGAACCGGGTGCGGATCTCACAGGTGGCCGCCCGCGAGGGCCTGGGTCCGACCTGGGGTTCCAAATGGCGTGTCAGCAGCCACGACGCCCACCGGCTGATCGCCCTGGCCCACGAGCACGGCGGCCCGCCCGTGCAGGACGCCGTGGCCGAGGGCGTGCTGCGGGCGAACTTCGTCGAGGGCCTGGACATCGGCGACCGGGCGGTCCTCGGCGAGGTGGCCGCGGCGGCCGGGTTCCCCCTCGGTGCGAGGCTGCTGGAGGGCGGCGCGGGCGAGACCCTCGTACGCGAACTGCTGCTCCAGGGCAGGGCCCGGGGGGTGCGCACCTCGCCCACCCTCGTCGTGGGCGGCCGGGCGCTGGCGGGCGCCCAGCCGCCGGAGGCGATCGCGGACTTCCTGCGCGGCGGCGGGCGCGAGCGCTCCGCCCCCGCCGAGGTCGAGCGGATGCGGTGGGCCGAGTCGCTCATGGACCAGCGCGACCCGCTGGGAGCCCTGGTGATGCTCCGTCCGCTGCTGGAGGAGTTCGGCGAGGATCGCGGGGTCCGGCTGCTGGCCGCCCGGGCCTACTTCGCCTCCGCCCAGCTGAAGCGGGCCGAAGCCGTTCTGGAATCACTGGTCGAGGAGTTCCCGGGCGACCTGTACGCACGAATGCTGTACGGACGCACCCTGGAGCGCCGGGGCCGCGACGAGGAGGCCCGCCCCCACCTGCGGCTGGCGGCCGCCGCGGACGGCTGAAGACCCGGGCCCGGCGGGCGCCGGCCCCGGCGGAAGGAGCGGGGCGGGGTCAGGCCATACACGGCCCGGAGTACTCCGCTCGCTGCCCTCGGTACCAGGGAGCGGCGGTGGCGAAGCGTTCGGGGAAGCCCGGCCCGGGGCCCAGCCCCAAGCGCTCCCAGATCCGGCCGCTCTCGCACCAGTGGTCCTCGGTGAGGAGCATGCGCTGGTGCCGGGTGAGCTCGGGACACTCCCGCTCGATGCGTGCCGTGTGCTCGCGGGCCGACATCTCCTCTTCGGACAGGGGCAGGCCGAGCGCCCGGCAGACGGCGCGCACCAGCGTCCGCGCCGGCAGGGGCTCGGGATGGTTGACGTGGTGGACCGGCCCGAGCCCCGGCGGCCACGGGGAGCGCGCCAGCGCGTCGACGACACGGGCCAGGTCGTCAACCGCTATCAGGGACAGTCGGTTGGCGGGCGCCGACGGCCACACCGGGACCCGGCCGAGCACTCGTGCGAGTGCCGGGACGAACCACCGATCGCCCCGGCCGTAGACAAGGTTAGGGCGCAGCACGATCCCTCCCGCCTTCCGCACGGCCTCCTCCGCCCGTCTCCGCGACGCGCTCGCCGCGGAGACGGGCGCCAGCGGCAGGTCCCCCTCCGCCTCCCCCCTGTGCGGCCCCACTCCGTATACCGAGGCCGTGCTCATGTAGACGATCCGATCGGTGCCCGCACGTTCGGCCTCCGCCAGGAGAGCGCGGGTGCCGTGGTCGTTGACGGCGGTACACAGCCGCGGGTCGCGCCCCAGGTGACTGACTAGGTGCAGCACGGTGGACACACCGTCGCAGCATCCTCGTAGGGACGCGGGGCCGGTGAGGTCGCCGGTGAAGTACTCCACCCCGGCGGTTTCCGCTCCCCCGGCCCCCCGCCGCGAAAGCAGCCGCAGCCGCGGCCGGAGGCCGTCGCCGTCCGGGCCCGCCGACAGCGCACGCACGACGGCTCCGCCGATGAATCCGGTCCCGCCCACGAGGAGCACCGTGTCGGCGCGTTCCGTAGTGCGGGGCACCGTGGTCGCCGCCCGCCGCATCTCAGGCCGTCGGCAGGATGTCGATATCGCAACGGGCCGCCAGGGCACCGCCCTGGTGGAACGAGACCCTGACGCGGTCCCGCCCCCGGGCGTCACGGCCCACGACGTCCGCCGAGACCAGGCAGAGAGGATCGAACTCGACGTACTGCTCGAACTCCCCCGCGCACCCCACCAGCAAGCCTCCGGGCTGCCCGAGGGCCGCGAGCGCGGCCTGCCGCCCGGCCTCCATCACGACCATGCCGGGTATGTGGTCGACCGGGTGGTCGAAGAGCACGGGGTGATCGGGCTCGGCGCGCAGCGTCCACACCCCTGCGACCCCGGTCTCGCCCAGTACCACGTCGGCCTCGTCCGCCCGGCCGACCAGTTCCGGCACGACCGGGTCGGCCGCGGCCTTCGGCAGGACCGCGCCGACCCGGTCGCCGCGCAGCCTCCGGTACAGTGCCTGCGGCACACAGGACCCACCCATCCGGCCCGAGCCGATATGTCGGCCGTCCCTGTGGCACTCCACCTCGTACTCGTAACTGACGGACCTTCCTCTGCGCGTGACGTCGTGAACCCTGACCATGAGGACGATCTCCGCCGGCCTGTCGTCCAGCCGCGCCCCATCCTCGGACATCTCGAAGGAGGCGTGCTTGCTGAGGAAGCAGTGGCCGAGCGGAACGTCCAGCACTTCATGGCCGAGGAGGATGCCGGCCTGGCGAATCGTTTCCGCGAGCAGCATCGGATCGTGCCAGCGTCCCGACACCGGGCTGTAGTAGCTGTGCCCCCTCGACCACTGCGCTCCCACCTGGTGGACGCCACCGGCGCGCCGCGCACCTGTGATCAGCACTTCCGAGACGGCGGCGCGATGCACCAGCCGCCGGGGGACGGTCTGTTCGAACAGTTCGGGCCCTGCGACAGCGGAAGTAGATACCGGAGAGTCTGCTTTGGTGAACGCGCGCATGCATGCCCCCTCTGAAGTCGTGATGCCGGACAGACGCCAACCGGCGAGAGACCGCTAACTCCCCTGATTCACGATCCTCAATCGTACTAGCCGCCTGGTTTTTTTCTCAGTTCCGGAGCGGGTTGACCCGAAAGCGTTCCCAGCATGCGCGGATCGTACGGGCCGCCCGGCCGACCGAGGGGAGAAGCAGAAGGTCAGCGGGGCTCACGGCGGCTCCACACGGACGCCTTGAGGCCGCTCCAGCGCACACTTTCAGCCGGTTCCGGAGGTCCGCGTCTCTTCAGTGTCCGGAGCCGCCGCCCGGAGGGCCCGGAGACTCCCCGGGGACACCAGAAGGGGCAGCAGGAGTCCCCACAGGCCGCTCAACCACCGCTCCGCCTGCGGGTAGGGCTTCCCCATCCAGGCCAGCGTCTCCACTCCCGACACCACCGCCGTCACCGCGGACCGGGCCAGGTCGTCGGTGACGGTACGGGAGAGCTCGCCTCGCCCACGGGCCTCGTCCAGCAATCCCCAGACCCGGCCGAGCCAGAGCTCGTGGAAGTCTGGCGGCACCGCACCGGCCCCGCGCCGCTCGTGCGCCAGGCGCACCCCGGCGCGGGCGAAGGGGTCCTCACGCAGGAGCAGACCGAGTCGGTACGTCAGGTCGACCAGGATCTGCAGCGGAGAACGCCCCGCGCCGCGCAGCTCCTCCACCAGGGAGTCCAGGTCGTCCACGCACCGCTGCCGGACCGCGTCGGCCAGTTCGTCCTTGGTCGCGAAGTGGAAGAAGAGGGCCCCTTTGGTGACACCCGCGGAACCGCTGATACGCAACAGGGTGGCGCCAGCGAAGCCGTGCCGCTCGAACTCCTCGGCCGCGGCCCGCACCAACTGCTCCAGAGTGCGCTTCGAGCGCTCCTGCTTCACCATCAGTCAACCTCACAGGGAGCCCACCATTCAATAAAAAACCATCTTCCTGGTTTCTGTCGAGATGGTGAACCCTGGAGGGCGGCCCTGTGCGGTGTGGTGGCGCCCGGTGGCCAGCACCCTGTACGCACGGCCCGGGCTAAAAAGTGCCTCTATGGGCTTCGTCAAGCTGTAGCCGGGGTGGGTGACTGGTAGAAGGTGCCGTCGCGAAGCATCTCGAAGAGGACGTCGATGCGGCGTCGGGCGAGTGTGATGAGGGCCGCGACGTGGTGTTTGCCCTCGCAGCGTTTCCGGTCGTAGTAGGCGCGGGACTCAGGCTGGGAGAGCGAGGCGAACGCGTCACGGGCATCGGTCTTGGCCTCACCAGGGTAAAGATCGGCGATCCGCCGCATGGTCAGCCCGGGCAGGTAGGCGACCTGGCAGCCCGCACCCCGGGCGACTGCCAGGGGCAGAGCTCCGATGGAAGCCGGCTGGTCGACGACCATCAGCACGGTCCCGTGCTTGGCCTGCAGCTAGTCGAACAGTTCCCGCAGCCTCGGCTCGCTGTTGGGCAACGGCTTGTCGAACACCTTCTTCCCAGCACGGTTGACGGCGACGGCGTGATGTTCGCCCTTGCCGACATCCAGCCCCAGATAGACGCCGACACCAGATTCATCCGTCACGACCGTCGCTCCCGCCCTCGCCTGTTCCCTGGCCTCACCTGCGGCATCAGCGTGCCGGCATCCACGTTACGAAGAGACTGCCGTACCCGGTTGAGGGATCGGCGCTCGTGCCTCTAATCAGCGGCCTGCCAATGCCTCCGACACCGGCGACACCACCTTTTCGATCATCTCGACTGGGGGCTCAAGTCATACCGGGGCCGAAGGCCGGGAGCCTCCTTGCGAGACCACGAAGAAGGTAACGGAGGCTACTCAGCTTCCGCGGCGGTCCGCTCGACCTCGGCCATCACGCAGGCGCCGCGCCCCGGGGCCATGTCCAGCACGGCCAGGACCCCGGGTACCGCGATCCCCGGCATCAGGTGCCTGTACAGGGAGGAAACCTGCTGCTCCAGCCGGTCGAAGCTGCCGACCGACTGGGACATCATGTTGACTCCGGTGTACGCCCCCACGAAGATGGCCGCGGTGTCCTCCGGAACAACGTGCGGCAGGAGCTCCCCCTGGCCTCTCGCCTCCCTGAGCAACCGGGTGACCAGGTCACTCCAGCCCAGGTAGGGGCCGCTGCGGTTGAGCCTCCACCCGCCGCGGTCAAGAGTGAGACGGACACTGCCCCGCAGCAGCGGGTCGTGGACCAACCGGTAGGCGAGGGTCATCCCGTAGTCCACCAGCTCCTGCAGTTTGGGGGACCGGGACGGATACGTCGGCGCGTTCTCGAACTGGGCGCTGATCACCGCCAGAGCCAGTTCCTCCTTCGACGCGAAGTGGAAGTACAACGCCCCCTTGGTCACCCGGGCACGGCTGATGATCTCGGAGAGCTTGGCGGCTTCGTAGCCATGTTCCTCAAACACGATCGCCGCAGCCTCGAGGATCGCACGGCGCGTACGGATCGCGCGGTCCTGCTTCACTGCTGCGCGTTCCGCCGGCATCTGCCACCTCCCTCACCCCCCGCTGAGGCTGCCGCCCGCGCGAGGCAATACCCGCCAACGCTTCCCTGCTGCTTGGGTTTCCTGAAACATACCGGAAGTCCGATCACTGAGCGACTCTGTCAGGGATCTTGGAATTCTCGGGACGAAGGCTGATGGCGCTTGGAAAACTCCGGACGGTCCTGCGTAGTTCCGTCCTCCTGAGGTGATCAGTGTCCGTTCGTCCCCGGCCCGGTGCGGTAGTCCCCCAGCTCACAGCCCGGATGGCGCGGGCGGCAACCCCAGCGGCACCACGGCGATGCAGGTACGTGATCGCCTCCACGGGCTCTGGGACGACAGAGACCTCGCTTCCTGGTGCCCACGCCCCCCGTGGGCACCAAGCAAGAACAGCAAACCGCTCCGGCCAGCGCGGCTCCACAATCGCCTCGCCCGGCCCGGAACGCGGCACCGACCGCGCAGCACCGGGGCGAGGTGGCGGCGGGCTTCGGCCAGCGCCGCAGAGACACACCGCGGACCGGACCCGCGCCTGGACTCTGCTGCCGTCGGTGCTCTGCCGCGGGTATGAGCTTGACTCTGTCGGGGATCTTGGAGTTTCCGAGGTCAGGTGCCCAGGGTGCGCCAGGATTTGGGACTGTAAAACGTTCGGTGTAACTCCTGAGCAAGGAAGATGCATCGATGACCAGTGAGAACGAGACCGAGACCGAGACCGTCAAGGCCGTCGAGCCGCAGTCGGCGAGGGGTGTGGACAACCAGCTGATCGACGAGCTGGTGGGCCGCGCTCAGGCCGAGGGCCTGCAGCTGACCGGCGAGGGCGGGCTGTTCCAGCAGTTGACCAAGCGGCTGCTGGAGTCCGCTCTCGAAGGCGAGATCACCGACCACCTCGGCTATGGCAAGCACGACCCGGCCGGGAAGAACGGCGGCAACAGCCGCAACGGCACCCGGGCCAAGACCGTGCTGACGGACGTCGGCCCGGTGGAGACAGCCGTGCCCCGCGACCGCGAGGGCAGCTTCAAGCCGAAGATCGTCAAGAAGAGGCAGAAGCGCCTGACCGGCGTGGACGAGATGGTGATCTCTCTGTCCGCGAAAGGTCTGACGACCGGTGAGGTCCAGGCCCATCTGGCCGAGGTCTATGGCGCCGACGTCTCCCGGCAGACGATCTCCACGATCACCGACAAGGTCATGGACGGCATGGCCGAGTGGCAGAACCGGCCCCTGGACGCCGTCTATCCGGTGGTCTTCATCGACGCGAGCCACGTCAAGATCCGCGACGGTGCCGTGGCCAACCGGCCGATCTATGTGGCCCTGGCCGTCACCGTCGAGGGCCGGCGGGACATCCTGGGCCTGTGGGCCGGCGACGGTGGAGAGGGCGCCAAGCACTGGATGCACATTCTCACCGAGCTCAAGAACCGCGGCGTGAACGACGTCCTCATGCTCGTCTGCGACGGGCTCAAGGGCCTGCCCGAGGCCGTGGAGACCGTCTGGCCGCGAACGACCGTCCAGACCTGCGTGGTCCACCTGCTGCGGAACTCCTTCCGCTACGCCGCCCGCCAGGACTGGGACAAGATCGCCAAGCTTCTCAAGCCGGTCTACACCGCGGCGACCGAGGAAGCCGCACTCGAGCGGTTCGCCGAGTTCGCCGACGCGTGGGGCAAGAAGTATCCGGCGATCGTCCGGCTCTGGGAGAACGCGTGGGTGGGGGTGCCCCCGGACGGAGTCTGGGGGAGAGTTCACCCCGTTTCTCCGGTTCGACACCGAGATCCGCCGCATCGTCTGCACCACCAACGCCATCGAGTCGGTGAACGCCAGGATCCGGCGAGCGGTCAAGGCCCGCGGCCACTTCCCGAACGAGCAGGCCGCGTTGAAGTGCGTCTGGCCATCATGTCGCTGGACCCCACCGGCAAGGGCCAGGCCCGCTGGACCATGCGCTGGAAGACCGCCCTGAATGCCTTCGACATCACCTTCGACGGCCGTCTGTCGGCAGCCCGTCAGTAACCCTCAACAACCTTGTTTACACCGCTCGTTTGACAGACCCCGACCTGGACACCCTGCGCACCGACCTGGAAGCCCTCCACCTCACCACCGACCTCCTCCACCAGATCGGCCAGGCGTTCACCACGGTCGGCGACCAGGCACGCCGGCGGATGCGGCAGCACCCACCCCACGAGCCCGGCCGCGCACCACACCCACACCACCCAGACGAGCACCACCGGCCCGAGGCCGGCCCCGGCCCAACACCCGGCGCCCGCCGGTGAACCACCCCCGGTACGGCGGCGCGCCGAAGGTGCCCTCGGCCACGGGCAAACCGGCCGGACAAGGGGCGGCCCAGGAGCAAAGCGGATGCTGCCGGGGTGGTCGGTCAGACCGCGGACCAGGGGTGCCTTCGCACGGTGGGCCCGGCCCGCATCGCTTCACGCGTGCGGGCC
>NZ_JAJFAU010000094.1:0-1005 GCF_022614595.1 Streptomyces sp. CNQ085 | reverse complement strand
CCCCCCCCCCACCGTCGATCCGGCCGACAGGCCGGAGGAATGTGAGGACACCGTGCCCGCCGACCACGCACCCGGCCCCACCCACGAGCCGCGCTTCACCACCGACCGCACGTCCAGCGAGGACCTGGACCAGGCGCTGCCGGCTCCGGCGAACACCGCCGCGGCAGCGAGCCCCGCAGCAAGCCCCGCGGTGAGCCCCGCTACTGGCACTGCATCCCGGCGGGTCTGGCCGAAGCCGCTGCCTCCGGTGAGCTCGCGCCGACGACCGGCCGGACCACCGATAAGCGCGTCGCCGCCAGCAAGACGGGTCTTCGCGAGCACGCCCTGGCCGTGGTCGACACCGTCGTCGCTTTCCAGCAGGCGGAGGTGGCCGACCACGCCGACTGGCACCTCGAAGTCACCCACCTCACCCCGGCCGGCCCTCTCATCCCCGACGCCGTGGTGCTCCTGGCCGACGGCTCCACCGCCTTCGTGGAGATCGACCGCACCTGTCCTACACGCGCCTGACCGCCAAGCTGGACCGCTACAACGCCTACCGCACCGCACCCCCACCGGCCGCGGCACCGTCGCCCGCGCCCCGCGCCGGACCCGCGTACAGGGCGGAACACCCCCGCGTCGGCGGGGAGGACCCGCGCGTGCCGTAGGCGTAGGCCCCCACGGACGGAACACCCCCGCGTCGGCGGGGAGGACGATCTGGTAGATCCGGGCACGGGAGAGGTCGGCGGAACACCCCCGCGTCGGCGGGGAGGACCTCTCGCTCGTTTCCTGCACGCGCTTCGCTGCCGGAACACCCCCGCGTCGGCGGGGAGGACGGTGACCGCACCCAGGTCATTTGCTTTCGCTGCGGAACACCCCCGCGTCGGCGGGGAGGACCCGGCCCCTAGGACCTGTCTGATAATTGATCTTGTGGCAGGTCGAGGTGAGTTGACGGACGCGGCGTGGGAGCGGATAGAGCCCTTGTTGCCGCGGGTGGACGGGCGTGGTCGGCCGTGGCGTGATCACCGG
>NZ_JAJFAU010000093.1 GCF_022614595.1 Streptomyces sp. CNQ085 | reverse complement strand
GGGCCGGCCTGGCCGCGCAGGCCGGGCCGAGGCTGCGCACCGCCTTCGTACCGGCCGCCCTCGGCGGCACCCTGGAGGCGCTGGACGCCACGCTGATGCTGGTGAGGACCGCCGCCCGCCGGGACGCGGCGATCATGCCAGCCACCATGTTCGGCATCACCGCGGCCACCTGCGTGCTGATCGCCGGCTCCCGGCGGCAGTGTGAGCACGTCGTGGACCTGCTGCGTGAGGGCGGCTCGCTCGGCTTCGCGCTCTCCGAGGCCGACCACGGCAGCGATCTGCTCGCCAACGACACACGGGCCGAGGAAGTCCCCGGCGGCTACGCGCTCACCGGCGAGAAGTGGCTGGTCGGGCTCGGCGGAAGGTGCGACGGGCTGCTGGTGGTGGCCCGCACCGGCGGACGCGGCCCGGCCGCCTTCTCCGCGCTGCTGCTGGACGGGGAACAGGCCGCCGCGACCCGCCGCGACACCCGCCGTCCGACGGGCATGCGCGGTGCCGACCTGGCCGGTTTCCGCTTCGACGGTCTCACCGTGCCGCGCGAGGCACTGGTCGGCGGTGTGGGCCGGGGGCTGGAGACCGCGATGAAGGCCATGCAGGTGGTCCGCACCATGAGCACGGCGGCCAACCTGGGGTGCGCCGACACCGGCCTGCGCCTGACGCTGGACTTCGCCGCCGCCCACGTCGTGGCCGGCCGTACGGCGCTGGCGCACCCGGGCGTCCGGCGCGACCTGGCCACCGCCGCGGCCCTGCTGCTGGCCGCGGACGCGGTGGCGCTGACCACCGCCCGCGGTCTGCACACCCTGCCCGCCGCCCAGAGCCTGTGGTCGAGCGTGGCGAAGAAGGTCCTCACCGACACCTGCGAGGAGGCGCTGGCGCGCTGCGCGGACGTGCTTGGCAGCCGCGGAGTGCTGCGCGACGGGCCGTACGCGGCCTTCGACACGCTGCGCAGGGACAACCTCGTCGTCCGCCACATCGACACCAGCCCCACCGCCAACCTGCGCCTGGTCGCCGCCCACTTCGCCCGGCTGACCGCCGCACCGCCCGCTACGGGCGCGGGCCCGGACACGGCGGACGGGTTCCCCGGCACCCTGGCCCGGACGTGCACGCTGTCCGAGTCGCTGCCCGAGCCGGACCTGGACCGCCTGGCGCTGTCCGACCGCGGCGCGGACCCGGTCCTGAGCGCGGTGCCGGCGCTGGCCGCCCGCGCCCGGGAGGTGCTGGAGAAGACGGACGAGCGGCGGGCCGCGCAGGCCGTCACCCGGCTGGAGCGGGCCGCTTCCTGGCTGGGGCACGCCCTGCGCGCCCGTCGGGGCGCCGACCCGCTGCGCGACCAGGACCTGGCCGCGCGGCTGTGCTGGGTGCACGCCGCCGCGAGCTGCCTGCTGCTGTGGTGGCACAACCGCGACCACCGGCTGTACGACGCGCCCGCGGGCGACCCCGGCTGGCTCACGGCCGCCCTGACGGTACTGACGGCCCGAGCCGCCGGCCGCCCCTCCCCGCTGCCGGAGGAGGACGCGGAGGCGGTCCTGGCCACCGTGCTGCCGCTGCACGAGGCCGATCGGCTGTTCTCCGCCGCCGCCCTGCCCCTGGCACACGGCGGGCCCGCGCCGGCGCCGGGAGCGTCCGCATGACCCGCCCCCTGGAAGGAGCAGTGGTATGAACGCGAGCAAACTCACCTCCCTGGCTGGGGAGTTGGAGGACCACCTGGGCGACCCGCACGACGACCGCTCGCGGATGCCGTTCGCCCGGATCCTGGAGCACGACGAGCGCGAGCAGTACCCCCATCGGATGGTGAGTCTGCTGCAGGACTGGGGACTGCACCTCTACTGCCTGCCCGAGCGGTGGGGCGGGCGGGCGGGCGACGTGGAGGCCGGCTTCCAGCTCGTGCGGCTGGTGGCCCGCCGGGACCCGACCACCGCCACCGCGCTGATGATCACCAACGTGGCGTTCATGCCGACCTGGATCGCCGCCACCGACGAGCAGGGCCGCGCCGCGGTCGACGCGATCAACCACGGCGGGCGGATGGCCTGGGGGCTGACCGAGCGCGAGCACGGCAGCGACATCCTCGCCAACGAGATGCGGGCCGAGAAGGTCCCCGGCGGCTATGTGCTGACCGGTGAGAAGTGGCTGATCGGCAATGCCACGGTGGCCGACGTGGTCAGCGTTCAGGCCCGCACCGATCCGAGGGGCGGGCCGGGCGGGTGGTCGGTCTTCGCGGTGGACAAGCGCCGCTGCCCGGCCGGTTCGGTGATGCCGCTGCCGGCCGAGCGCCTCCACGGGCTGCGGGCCATCGACATGAGCGGCATCCGGCTGGAGGGGGTGTTCGTACCCGAGGAGTGCCGGATCGGAGCCGAGGGGCAGGGGCTCGAACTGGCACTCCAGGGCGCCCAGGTGGCCCGCACGGTGATCTGCGCGATCGCGCTGGGCGCGGTGGACACCGCGCTGCGGGTGACGCTGGACTTCGCCGAGCAGCGCTCGATCTTCGGCCGGAAGGTCGCCGACATCCCCTACTCGCGGCGCCAGCTCGCCGAGTCCTTCGCCGACGTGATGCTGGCCGACGCGGTCTCCACCGCGGCGGTGCGCTCCCTGCAGGTGATACCGGAGCAGACCAGCGTCTTCTCCTCGGTCGTGAAGTACTTCGTGCCCACGCTGATGGACCGCACGATGGCGCAGCTGTCGGTGGTGCTGGGCGCCCGCCAGTACCTGCGCGACCACCCGCACTACGGCATCTACCAGAAAATGCTGCGCGACCTGCTGGCGGTGCACTTCGTCGACGGCAACACGGTGGTCAACCTCAAGAGCGTCGGCGCCCAGCTCGACGGACTGCTGACGGCGGCGGTCTCGGCGGACGACGCGTCCCGTGCCGAGGCCGCGGAGCGCGTGCTCGCGGTGTACGACGCGGACGCCCCGCTGCCGGTGTGGGAACCGCACCGGCAGCTGCTGGTCAGCCGTGGCCGCGACGACACGGTGGTCTCGCTGCCGGTGGCGGTGGAGCGGTTGCGGGCGATGGCGGCCCGGCACGAGGACGAGCGTCAGCGGGACTGGCTGGGCCGCGCGGCGGACCTGGCGGTACGGCTGTCGGGGGAGTTCGCCCGGCTGCGGGCCGAACTGGATCTGCTCAAGCGGTCCCGGGGGCGCGGATACGGGTCCTCGGCCGAGCTGTTCCGGCTGACCGAGCGCTACTGCGCCCTGCACGCGGCCGCCGCCTCGGTGCAGCTGGCCACCGGTTCGTCCCGGGCGTTCGGCGACGGGTTCCCCGACGGCGCGGTGCTGCTGCTCTCCCTGGAGAGGGTGTGGCGGCTGTTCCACCCCACCGAGACGGTGACCGACCCGGAGACCGTGGACCGGGTGATGGAGGTGCTGCGCGGTCTGCACACCGCGCCGCGGCTGTTCTCCGCCCGGCCCGTTCCCGTCCGAGCCTCCATGCCGGGGCCCGAGTGACAGAGGCACGGACGGCCCGGCCGGGGGAGGGGGCCGGCCGGGCGGACCAGCGGACACAGCTGTGGCTGCTGGCCGAGGAGTCGGTGGACGCGGAGGTGGCCCGGTACGCCGCCGGACTGCTCAGCGCCGACGAGCGGCGCCGCCTGGAGCGGCTCCGCCCGCCGGCCGGGCGGCGGCGCTTCCTGGGCGCGCGGCTGCTGTGCCGCACGGTGTTGGGGGAGCTGCTGGGCCAGCCCCCGGCCGCGCTGCGGTTCGTCCGCGGCGCGCTGGGCCGGCCCGAGCTGGACCCCGGTCCGCACGGGGTGCGGTTCAGCGTCTCCCACACCTCCGGCCTCATCGGCTGCCTGGTGAGCCGGGAGGGTCCGTGCGGGCTGGACGTGGAGCGGGCGGAGGTGTCCGGGCCGGCACTCCGGTACGGGCAGCGATGGCTGGCACCCGCGGAGCGGGAGCTGCTGGCCGCGCTGCCCCCCGGGCGGCGGGCGCGGGAGTTCACCGACCTGTGGGTGCTGAAGGAGGCGTACACCAAGGCCCTGGGGCTGGGGTTCCAGCACCGCTTCGACGGGTTCCGGCTCGGTCCGGACGATCACGGCCAGGTCGTGCTGGAGGACCCGTCGGTACCGCCGGACGCGGCCGCGCGCTGGCGCTTCGCCCTGCTGTCGGTGTCCGGCGGGCACCGGCTGGCGGTGGCGGTGCGGCGGGACGACGACGGATGCGGCCCGTGGTCCGCCCCCCGGCCGCGCTACCTCGACCCGCGCACGGTGGTGGCCGGTGCCGGCCGGTGACTCACCCGCCGGCGCCGCCGCTCCGGTCGTCCCCGTCCCGGTCGTCCCCGTCCTGATCGGCGTACCGCCGCGCGGCCTCGTTCTCCTGCGCCATCCGGCGCAGGGTGGCCAGGACCGGCTCCATCAGGACGGTCAGGACCAGGGCACGTTCGGCGATGTCGATGCGGTCCTCGATCCCGGCGAGCTGGTCCAGGTCCAGCCGTGCGGTGGCGGCGGCCAGTTCGGCGTAGGGGGCCAGTTCGTCGGCACCGTAGTCGGCGCCGACCTCGCGCAGCGCACGCAGCCCGGTGGCCAGCGCTCCGCGCAGCGGCGACTGCTCGGTGACGGTCCAGCCCATCCGCTCGACGAGCCGCTCCACCTCGGCCGTGCTGCCGTCGGCGGCGTCCTGCTCCTCCGTGTCTCTCCCGTCCGGCTCCGCGGTCACCGGCGACCGCAGGGCGTAGTGCGTGACGCCGAGGGTCTTGTACCGTCCGAGCGGCTCGCCGACCGCTTCGAGGACTTCCCTGGTGGCGGCCACCGAGAGGCCACCGAGCGTGGTCAGCGCTCTGACCAGGCGCAACCGGCGCAGGTGGTCCTCCTCGTACTCCGCCTGGTTGCTGGCGGTCGCCCGGCCGGGCCGCAGCAGCCCTTCCCGCAGGTAGAACTTGATCGTCGGAATGGGGACGCCGCTGCGGCGGCTCAGCTCGGACATCCTCACGGGATTCCTCGATTTCTGCGGCGGACGCGGCACGTGCCGCGTGTGGACATGGAAAGTGTAACGTGCCACTATCGATAGTGGATAGTGTCACTATCGCCACCCCGCAGGTGACGCCCGCGCGCCCTGCCCGCGAGTCAAGGATCCCGCGCCATGCCGAAGCTCCCCTGGACCACGATCAGCCCGGCCGACCCCGCCGACGAAGCGGTCGTCATGGCCTCCCGGCTGGAGGTCGCCTCCCTGCGGCACGTCCCGCGCTTCTTCTGGTTCTCTCTGGTGTCCTGGCGACAGGTCCGCCGGTCCCCCGGGGCCTTCGGGGCCTCGCTCATCGCCCAGCTCGGCCGCGGCGTCTTCTGGACCCTCTCGGCCTGGGAGAGCAAGGAGGCGTTGTACGCCTACGCCAAGGCCGAACCCCACAACTCGATCATGAAGCGGCTGCGGCCCACCATGAGCGAGTCCCACTTCGTCTTCTGGACCGTCCCCGCCGAGCGGCTTCCCATCTCCTGGGAGGACGCCCGGGCCCGACTGGCCGAGGAACGGGCCCGGAAGTCCTGACCCGCCCGCACCCACCGCCCGACCACCCTGACGGGAGAACCCCATGTCCACCGCCGCACCACCCGCACCGGCTGCCGGGCGCACGCCGCTGTGGCTCGCGATCGTCGCCTGCTCCCTGCCGATGTTCATGACCGCCCTGGACAACCTGGTGGTCTCCACCGCGCTGCGGACCCTCCAGCAGGACCTCTCGGCGAGCGCCCAGGACCTGCAGTGGTTCGTCAACGCCTACACCCTGGGCTTCGCCTGCTTCCTGCTGGTCTGCGCGGGCCTGGGCGACCGCTACGGCCGCCGCCGGTTCTTCGTCCTGGGTATCGTCGTCTTCACACTGGCCTCCGTCGGCTGCGGGCTGTCCGAGACCAGCGGCCAGCTCATCGCCTTCCGCGCCCTCCAGGGGCTGGGAGCCGCCGCGGTCATGCCGCTGTCGCTGACCCTGCTGTCCGCCGCGGTGCCGGACCGGCTGCGCGGTCTGGCCGTGGGGCTGTGGAGCGCGGTCAGCGGCACCGCCGTCGCGCTCGGCCCGGTGGTGGGCGGTGCGGTCGTGGAGGGCCTCGACTGGCAGTGGATCTTCTGGATCAACGTGCCGGTCGGACTGGTCGCGGTACCGCTGGCGCTGCTCGTCCTCAAGGAGAGCCGCGGTGAGCGGTCCCGCATCGACGTCGAGGGCATGCTGCTGGTCACCGCCGGGCTTCTCGCCCTGGTCTGGGGCATCGTCAACGGCGAGACCCACGGCTGGAGTGACGGCCGGGTGCTCCTCGCCCTGGCCGCGGGCGTGGTGCTGCTCGCGCTGTTCACCCTCTGGGAGCGGCGCACCAAGGCCCCGCTGCTGCCGCTGCGCTTCTACCGGGTCCGCGCCTTCACCCTCACCAACGTCGTCTCCGCCGCCATGTACTTCGGGGTCTTCGGCTCCATCTTCCTGCTGGCGCAGTATCTGCAGATCGCGCCTCCCCGCACCCCGCTGCACGCCGGTGTGCTCACCCTCTCCTGGACCCTGATGCCGATGTTCGTGGCGCCGTTGGCGGGCATGCTCACCGAACGGGTGGGCGGCGGCCGGCTCATGGGCATGGGCCTGCTGCTCCAGGCGGGCGGCCTGGTCTGGATCAACCTGGTGGCCACCACCGACACCCCCTACTCCCACCTGGTGGCGCCGATGGCCCTCGCGGGCGTCGGTATGGGGCTGACCTTCGCCCCCGCGGCCACGGTGGTCCTGGCCTCCGTGCGCAAGACGGAGCACGGCAAGGCATCCGGCGCCAACAGCACCGCCCGGGAGATCGGCGGCACCCTGGGAGTGGCGGTCCTGGGCACGGTCTTCGCGGCCCACGGCGGCTACCTCTCCCCGCAGGATTTCGTGGACGGTGTGCGGCCCGCCCTGTGGATCGGCGCGGCGGTCACCGCGCTGGGCGGGCTGGTGGCCTTCGCCATACCCCGCCGGCCCGCGGGTGTTCCGGAGCCGGAGCCGGGCGGCGAAAGCGCCGGACCGAGCACGCGGCAGGTGCGGCAGGCGGCCTGACCGGCCGCGCATCGATGCGGCACCGGTGCGAGGCCGGTGCCGTACGGGCGGGCGAGCAGCCGGTGCGAAGGAGGCCCTGTTCCGCGCGTCTTCCGCCGCGTTCCGGAAAACTCCTCTGTTTGGCTGGCGAGTTCATGGCAATGCGGTTCTCTGAAGACGACAAGGAGGTACCCAGACATGGGCATCATCGCGTGGATTCTCATCGGTCTGCTCGCCGGAGCGATCGCCAAAGCCCTCATGCCGGGCAAGGACCCGGGCGGCATCCTCGTCACGATGCTGATCGGTATTGTGGGCGGCCTTCTCGGCGGCTTCCTCGGCAAGGTGATATTCGGCGTCGACTCGATCGACGGATTCTTCGATCTCTCCACCTGGATCGCCGCCATCATCGGATCGGTCATCGTTCTGGCCGTCTACCGGGCCGTGACCGGCCGCGGCAACCGCCGCCACGTCCACGCCTGACCCGGTAACAGGCCTTTCAGGCAGGCGGCGGCCGGTGATCGGCCCGTCGCACGGCGCGCCTTTCGGCGGCCCCTCTCCGGAGCGGGCCGCCGAAAGGCGCGCTCTGCCACAGGGGCGGCCACGTGGTCGAAAGACACCCGCCCTCTCGACGCTTCCCCTCCTTCCGGCCGGCCCCGGCCGGAAGGAGGGGAAAACAATCCGGTGGGTGATCCGGAACGTGGCATGTTCCTCACAGGGCCAACCGTACGTGACACCCGGTGAACCACCCGGTGCGGAAACCTTCTTCGGGTAATCCCGTACCGGAACGGGGAGGCACGGCGGGCCGTTTTGCCGCACCGTGGCGGAACGCCGTCATTCCGCCCGGTGGACACCGGTTCCGGACCCCGGGGCGCCGGAAGCCGGGATTCGTGGACGGCGGCGATTCCCGGTTCGGGCGGCTTCCGGTCGGTGGGGAGCCGCGCGCGGCTCAGGCGGTCGCCGTGAAGTCCCCGTGCCGGCGGACGGGGTGGCCGGCCCGCGCCGCCGCGATCCGCCAGGCGGCGATGACCGCCCGGCGGGCGTGGGCGGTGGCCGTGACCACGTCACCCGACAGCCGGACCGGCTCGCCGATGTGGACGTGTACGCCGGGACGGCGTAGCGGGGCGGTGACGAACCCGGCGACCTGCTTGGCGGTGGACCCGGAGCTGATGCGGCGGGAGCCGGCCTGCCCCAGGGGGACCACCGGGGCGCCGGTGGTCAGCGCCAGCCGGGCCAGCCCGCTGCGGAACGGGCCGGGCTCGGCCTCGCCGGAGTCCGCGCGGCGCGGCAGACCGCCCTCGCCGTAGATGAGTACGATCCGGCCCGCCGCGAGCGCGGCGGCGGCGCCCTCCAGTGAGGCGGCGGCCCGTTCGGTGCCCCGGTGCACCGGCACGTGCCCGTCACGGACGAGGGCCTGCCGCAAGCCGGGTATCCGCCACAGCCCGGCGGTCGCCAGCACCACGGGCCTGGTGTCCAGGCGGTGCAGGGCGGCCAGGACCACGCCGGGATCGACCAGGGAGGTGTGGTTGGCGGCGACGATGCTGCCGGGCGCGAGCTCGGCGCCGGGGTCGGAGGTGACCCGCAGACGGCCGAGGGCGGGGACGACGGTGCGGGCGACGGTGCTGAGCACGGCGGGCTCCTCCGGGTACTCCTGCGTGGTTTCGGTGTGTCCGCCGGACGCCGGACGCCGGACGCCGGACGCCGGGCGCCCGAAGGGGCGGCGGACCTCATCCTCGCCGGGCGCGCCCGGCGGCGCCTGAGTAGCCGTACTCATCCGTGCCCGGGTGGTCGTCCGGAAGTCAGCGTGCCGCGGGGCGCGTCATCGGCGGGGCGAGGTGTTTCGCGGGGTCCGCGCGGTACAGCGTGGCGTCGTAGGCGTGGACGATGCCGGGGGTGGAGGTGTCGATCTCGACCGGTTCCCGGGCCGACCGGCTCCGTGCCCGACTCATGTCGTCAGCCATGCGTGTGTCCTTCACGTCTGTGTGAGCGGCCGTCGGGTCGTGCGGACCGGGCGGGTGAGCGGGCCCCGGACGGCAGGCGGGCCTGGAGCCGGCCGGGCCGGGGGCCCGCGGGGTTCAGGAGAGGAGGAAGTCCGCCTCTCCCGCCCTGGCACCCCGGATGAACGCGCCGATCTCGCCGGGTGTGCAGATCAGCGCGGGACCGTCCGGGGCGGTGGACTGGCGGATGGCGACCCGGCCGTCGGGCAGCCTCCTCGCCTCCAGGCAGTTGCCGCCGCTCCATGGCCTGTGCCGGCCCTCGGCGCCGAGTCCGCCGGCGCGCATGCCGTTGTATACGTGGTCCGTCTCAGAGCTCCTCGCGGAAATCCCGGAGGATCTCCTTCGTGCGTCGTGCCGTTGCCGCCTGGGCCGACATATGGTCCAGGAGTTCGAGGTGGGAGGCGACCTCGGTGCGCTCGTCCAGGTAGACGGCGCCGGTGAGGTACTCCACGTAGACCGTGTCAGGGAGTTCGGGGAGCCCGAAGCGGAAGAGGACGAACGGCCCGTGAGTGCCCGGGTGGAAGCCGGAGGAGAACTCCGTGATCTGCAGGGTGACGTTCGGTCGCTCGGCCTCCTCCAGCAACCTGTCGACCTGGGCCCGCACAACCTGCGGCGGGCCCACGGGGCGGCGCAGCGCCGTCTCCTCCAGCAGGACCCACAGACGCGGGGCGTCCGCGCGGGTGAGCAGGTGCTGGCGCTCCATGCGCAGTGCCACGTGCCGTTCGACCTCGCCGCCGTCGGTGGTCCGGCCGGCCGAGCCCCTGCGCAGGATGTGCCCGGCGTACTCCTCGGTCTGCAGCAGGCCGGGGACGACCTGCGGCTCGTAGGCCCGGATCACCCTGGCGGAACTCTCCAGGGAGACGTGGAGGCTGAACCAGTCCGGCAGCACATCGCGGAACCGCTGCCACCAGCCGGGCCTGTTGGCCCCCTCGGCCAGCGTGACGAAGGCATCGGCATCGCAGTCGGCGACCCCGTAGGCCTCCAGCAGTAGACGCACGTAGGGGATCTTCAGCGCGACCTCGGCGGTCTCCATCCTGCGGATGGTGGCGGACGCGACGGCCTCGGTGATGTAGCGGTGGGCGATGGTGGTCCCGACCAGCGGACCCGGCTGCGAGCCGGGCGTACGGGTGGCCGTTGCGGAGGTGGGCGAGCGCGAGGAGTGCCTGCCGCTCCGGGCTCAGGTGCCGCCACCTGGTACCGAGCTCCCGGCATCGTTGACGGATACAGGAGGAGGGGAAGCGTAGGGCAGAGCTGGACACGTCGGCGCCGCACGGGTGGACAGGCACGCGGAAGCTCCCGGCAGGACGGCATGGACTCGACACTCACCCGTCTACCAGGAGTTTGTGTGCCACGAACGCGGGAGATCGGCGGTGGTAGCGGCTGGTTGAGCGTGGTGCTGCACGGGAGATGAAGGATGTTCGGCCCTTCGGAGCCGCCTTTCGGGAGGAGGCTTCAAACCGCCCTCCGCTGCGTTAGCTGAAGACTGTCGTGGTGAGCGGGAGGGAAAAGGCGTCCGTGAGACGTCAGGTGGGGATCAAGAAGGCCTGGCGGTGGAGATCCCGAAGGCGCATGGCGAGGGCATCCGGGTTCTGGGGGTGCCGACCGTCGCGGACCGGATCGCGCAGACCGTCGTGGCCGCCCGGTTGGAACAGGCGGTGGAACCGAAGTTCCATCCCGACTCCTACGGGTATCGGCCGGGTCGGTCGGCGCTGGACGCGGTGGCCAGGTGCCGGGAGCGCTGCTGGGGCAACGACTGGGTGGTCGACCTCGACATTCAGAAGTTCTTCGACAGCGTCGCCCGGGACCTGATCGTCAAGGCGGTCGAGGCCAACACCGACCAGCCCTGGGTCTTGTTGTATGTGAAGCGGTGGCTTGCCGCCCCGCTGCAACGATCCGACGGCTCGCAGACCGAACGGGACCGGGGAACCCCTCAAGGGTCAGCGGTCTCTCCCGTGCTGGCCAACGTGTTCCTGCACTACGCGTTCGACGAGTGGATGGCCCGACGGTTCCCGGCGGTGTCGTTCGAGCGGTACGTCGATGACGCGGTGGTGCACTGCCGTAGCGAGCGCCAGGCTCAGATGCTGGTGGCGGCGATCGGTGAGCGGATGGAACAGGTCGGGCTGCGGCTCCATCCGGACAAGACCCGGATCGTGTACTGCGAGGACGGGAAGCGTCAGGGCTCCTTCGAGCACACGGCGTTCGACTTCCTGGGGTTCACGTTCCGGGCGCGGGCGGTCCGCAGCAGGCAGGGGACCGTGTTCACGGGCTTCGGTCCGGCGGTCTCCAAGGCCGCCATGCGGGAGATGAGCGAGACGGTGTGGTCCTGGAGACTGCACCGCCACACCTCCCTCTCCGAGCAGGACCTCGCACGATGGCTCAACCCGATCGTGTCGGGATGGATGAACTACTACGGCCGCTTCTACCGGTCGGAGCTGTATCCGCTGCTCAGGCGCATCAACGTCTACCTGGTGCGCTGGATGAGGAAGAAGTACAGACGGCTGAGGACCTTCACCAAGGCGCACGCGGCCTGGAAGCGCACGACCCGCCAGTACCCGCGCTTCTTCGCGCACTGGCGATGGGTCCCGGAGTTCTGACGGCGAGGTTGAGAAGAGCCCGGTGACGGGAGACTGTCACGCCGGGATCTGTGGGAGCCCGGAGGTGAGACCCCTACGGGCCACCCGACCTCTACGTCTGCATACCAATTACCGGCTTCACGGGACAGGTTGGAAAACCCTCAATGAGGTCTTCTCATGCGTCCAGCAGCCGGGGCGGCGTCGTTCAGGCGGTCTGACCGACTTGATGGCGATTCATGCGGGTGATCGCGAGGTGTCGAGTCCCTGATCACCACAACGGAAGACCGTGCCTGACCGCTCATCGTCGCCCATCCCTGCCGGTCTGGGCCAGCTCGCTGTTGCCCGGCCTCCCGTGCCCGGGGAACATCTCGGCCTGCTGGACTGTCTCGCCGCGGTGCCCGATCCGCGCCGCAAGGGCCGCCGCCATCCCCTCGCCTTCGTGTCGAGCGCGTCTACGCCGTCACCGACCCCACAGCCGGGCAAGCAGACGCCACCGAGAGCGCACACCACGTCCGCACCGGCACCGCCCTCAGGGCCATGGCCGGCCTGCGTTACACCCTGTCGGGAGGACATGGTGTACTGCGTAGTTGTCCTGGGGCACCCACCGGCGCCCGGTGGTCGGCTGGTCCATCGCCCCTACCCGGACCGCCGGCCCGGGCGCCGACGGCCTCAGCATGGTCGTCGGCAACCGTCGACCGACAGCCGGGAACGCGATCCGCTCCGACCATGGTGTCCGGACCTCGGGCCTGCCCTCTCGACGGGCGTGATCGGCGAATGCCGTGAACGCGGTAACGGGGACACCGCCGCAGGAGTGGTCGACACGGTCTTCGAGCACCTCGAGATCTTCCCGGAGAAGCTCACCGCCATGTCATCGGACGAGCTGGAGGGTGAGCTCGTGGAGCCGGGCCGCAGCGCTGGAGTCGAAGGACGGATGGTCCAGGCTCATCGGCTCGTCCTGCACGAAGGCGCTGAGCGGTTCGGCAGGCGGAGTGTCGATGCGGGCGATAACGGGAACGATCCCTTCGCCGACCGGCTGGCCGTACTTCTTGAGCGAGGCGACGTGGGCGGCGGTCGCGGCGTCGTACTCGCCGCAGAAGCCGGTGGAGACCGCGCCGGGGTTGAGCAACACGTACCGTGTGGGGCCCGCCGCGTTCTGGGCGGCATACGAGACCCCGAGCAGGTCGTTGGCCCGGCCTGCCTGCATCTGGGCCGTCACTCCGTCGTAACCACGCTTGAGCATGAGGTCGTCCCAGTGGATGCGCCCCATCGGGACGCCGGGGCCCGACACGTTGACGATGACCCGGGGGGTGTTCAGACCGTGGCTGAGAAGGAAGCGGCTCAGGTACTCCAGGGCGAAGGTACCCTCGATGCCCTCGGAGGTCTCCCACCGGGTCGCGCGGAAGAACCTGGCGCACAGGACGAGGGCGTCCACGGTGGGGAACGCGGAGTTGATCTCCTTGACCACTCGCCTGTTCTCACTCAGCAGGCTCAGGTCCGCCCGGATGAAAACGGCTCCCGGGACGCTCCTCGCCTTGTTCTCGTCACGGCCGACGATGGTAACGGTGTCGCCGCGGCCCAGGTACTCGAGTGCGAGAGCCTTGCCCATCCCGTCGGTTCCTCCGGTGATCACGAGTGTCTTCATCGATGGTGCCCTTCCACGCGGTGGTTTCCTCGGGGTGACGCCGGGGGCCGTGGCGGCCGCGGGGAACGTTGACCGAATCCCCGTGTGACACGAGGCTGTTTTTTGAACCTCCTGGTTCAGGCTACCTTTCAAATTGGTTTAAGTGTAACGCGATGGGCCAGAAGGATGGACCAAGGGGTAAAATCGGCCTCGTGGCAACCACATCACGCGGACGGATCGACAAGCGGCAGGCGATCCTGGACGGCGCGTTCACCGTGTTCGCTCGTCAGGGATACGCTCAGGCGTGCGTGCAGGAGATCGCCGACGAGGCGGGCGTGGCCAAGCCCACGGTGTACAACCACCTCAGTGACAAGGCCACTCTCTTCCGGCACGCGATGGAAGCAGTCGCGCAGGACGAACTGAACGAGGGGCTGACCGTCCTCGAGTCGCTGTTCGAGCCGGGGGAGGACCTGCGGGACGTGCTGGAGCGTGTCGGATGCGACCTGCTCCGCCTGCACCGCGGCGCCCGTTCGTGTGCGTTGCGGCGGTTGCTCCACTCGGAGATTGCTCGGTTCCCCGACATGCTTGACGTCCTCAGCCGGAGCGGACCCCACCGTCTCGCCCAGGCCCTGGCGGACCGACTGGCCCGACTGGTGCTCGTCGGCCGGCTGCGCGCCGAGGATCCCGCGCGGATGGCCGAGCAGTTCCTGGCCCTGCTGACGGGCCCGATGGAGGCCCGATCCCGGATGGGAACGCGTTGGGTCGACGACCCCGAGCTCAGAGAGGTGGCTCGCGCCGCCGTCGACACCTTCCTGTGGGCGTTCGGGAAGCGTGAGGAGATGGACGCGGGCAAGGGAGTGTAGGGCGGCTACGCTCCCGTTCCGCCCCGTCACTGGGTCGGCGGCCGCGCACAGGGGGCCGTACTCGGGGTGCGGCGGCGATGTGACGGCCGCTCGGTCCGGCCGCGGGCGCGGCCGGACCGGAGTGCCGATTCATGCCGGTGGCATGGGAGAGGTGATGGGGCTTCCGGTCGGATCCGGTGACCGCTGTGTTTCTTCCTTCTCGCCGGGCGGGGTGAGCAGGGAACGAACGCATGGCGTGGCTGTTCGGTGAGCTGCGGGGCCCTGGGGAATCATACGCGCGCCGGGGTTCTCCGGCTGGCTCTCCGGTGACGGATCGCGGGGAACGATCCGCAACGCTCCGATTATGCCTGCCACGGCGATTCCGGGCAGCAGGTACCGCCACAACGCGGAGATACGCTCGGGGAGGTCCTGCCGGTTGCTGTAGACCTGGGACACCACCTGCAGGCCGGTGAAGGCCCCGACGATGACCGAGGCGGCTTCGTGGATGTCCACGCCCGGCAGGAGCTCGCCCTGCTGCTCCGCCTGGCTCAAGAGGCCCAGAATCGCGGCGCTCGCCTGGTCGTATGGCGTCTGCGCCGGACACGAGAAGGATGTCCGTTCCAGGACGAGCCGCACACTGGCGCGCAGTATCGAGTCGTGCTGTAAACGGTGTGCGAACTCCATGGTGAGGTCGATGGTCGCCTGTAGCTTCACCGGCTGGTCCGGCGGTACCAGAGCCTCGCTCTGTGCGGCCACGAGCGCGGCGGCCAATGCTTCCTTGGAGGGGAAGTGGTGGTAGAGAGCGCCCCTCGTCAGCCCGGTTCGCGTGAGGATCTCGGTGGTGCTCGCTGCTTCGTACCCGCGTTCGTCGAATACCTGCGCGGCGGCTTTCAGGATCGAGCGCCTCGATCGTGTTCCACGTTCCTGCCGGGCCATCCAGCTTCCTTCATCGAGCGGTGAAAACAAGCATACTTACCTGTATACCATCGGTTCGGAGGGGGCGGTGTCAGATCGGGACTCGCCGCACGGGATGTGATAGCGGGGTGCTCGGTGAGAGTCAAGGATGGCCGATACGGAAGCCGACTCCACGGACCGTGACGATCCAACTGCTCGACCCGAGCTTGCTCCGTAGACTGCTGACATGGGTGTCGATGGTGCGTCCGCGGTGGGACCAGGCGTCGTCCCAGATCTGGATCATCAACTGCCTGCGGGAGACGACGGCTTCGGGCTGGGAGGCGAGCAGGTGAAGCAGGTCGAACTCCTTGCGGGTCAGCTCCACAAGGTGTCCGTCCAACTGGACCTCGCGAGTGACGGCGTCGATGCGGAGTGGTCCGTGCGTGATGATCCGTGGGGTGGATCGCTGGGGACCGGCTCTGCGCATGACGGCTTCAATCCGAGCAAGCAGCTCGCGGAAACCGTATGGCTTGACCACGTAGTCGTCCGAACCGGCCTGGAGCCCGAGTACCCGATCGAGTTCGGTGCCGCGGGCGGTGACGGTGATCACCGGGGTGTCGCACACCGCTCGAATGCTGCGGCAGACCTCCAAACCGTCCAGGTCCGGCAGGTCGAGATCGAGCAGGACCAGGTCGGCGTAGCGGTAGGCCTGTAACGCCCTGGCGCCGGTGGCAACACAGTCGGCCAGGTAACTGTTCCGGCGCAGCCCCTCGGCCAGCGATTCGGCTGCCTGTGCATCGTTCTCGACGACGAGGACGCGCGCGGGGTGGCGGGGCTTTCCGGTGTCGATCCGCTTCGCCGTCGGAAGCGGGGGTGGGGTCCGGAGCGCGGTGGACGCTGCCGCTCGGCGGACGGTTCGAGTGAATCCACGATCTGTCGACTCATCTGCTCCTCCTGGGGCACAGGATGTCGCCGAGTTCCTGGATGATCTCGTTCGCCGAAACTAACAAGCATACTTGTATGATTTCAATGTGATGTATGTCTCACAAGTACGCTGTTCCGGTTCGCGTGCTCGCTCCCCGGGGAATCCTGTAACCGCACTTTTAAGAGGCTTTTACATCTCTTCGGCCGGTCGCGGCGGTGCGCTGGTATAAGAGCCGCCGCCGATGGTGATCTCTCCAAGAACAGACAGGTCTGCTTGGAAACTCACTCTGGTGGAGAGTTGCAGGGCTCGGGCGGAGAACCGCGGCCGAATGATGCCGTTCGTGGGGTGCGCCGGGCGGCGGCGCAGGTGCTTCGCCTCGGTGTCGATCGCAGCCGTCGTTCAGGGGCTGCCGGCCCGCTCACCAGCTCCTTCGTGTTCCGGAGTCAGTCCTTCGGGTCGTCGGCCGACAGGTCCCGGAGTCGTGACCCGTTGCGGTAGGGTACACAGGTTGTTCAAGATTCAGAGCTTGTCTCATATGGTGAGTTGGGCGAGTTTCTTGTAGCAGGTCAGGGCGGCCGCGAGGCCGGGGAAGGCCAGGAAGTGGCTGCCCTTGCGCTCATACCAGACGGTGAGGCGCTGGTGGCCGAGGAGCCAGGAGATCGACCGCTCGATCTTCCAGCGGTGCCGCCCGAGCCGTTCGCCGGACTCGATGCCGGACCGGGCGATGCGCGGGACGGTGCCCCGCTCGCGCAGCCACGCCGGCTTCTCGGCGGAAAGTGGTAGGCCTTGTCGGCGCGGAGCCCGCCGGGGCGGCGTCTGCGCGGGCCGCGCCGGGAGCGGACGGCGGGGATGCCCATCACCAGCGGCGGGAGCGCCTGGCTGTCGTGGACGTTCACGCCCGGGGGCAGGCCCCGGGCGTCGGACAGGACGTGGAGCTTGCCGCCCTTCTTGCCGCCCCGGTCGACCGGATTGCGCCCGGTCAGCGAGCCCCCTTTCTCGCCCGCGCACTCGCCGCGTCCACGATCGCCGCGCTCCAGTCCACCTCACCGCGGGCCCCGAGCTCGTCCAGCACTGCCCGGTGCAGCCGGCGCCACACCCCGGCCCCGGTCCAGAGCGTGAACCGGCGGTGCGCGGTGGCCGGGGAGACGCCGAAGGTCTCCGGCAGATGCCGCCAGGCGCACCCGCTGGTCAACACGTACACCACGGCGGTGAAGGCGGCCCGCTCGTCCACCGGGGCGGTCCCACCGCCCTGCGGCCGGGACGTGAACTTCGGCAACAGCGGAGCCGCCAGCTCCCACAGCACGCCGGGAACCAGCCGCTGCGACAGATCAGCACTCACGGCCACCCATCATGCCGCCCCGAACCCACCACGTGAGACATGCTCTTGCTTGAAAAACCTTACCGACTCGTCTGTATCTTGGGCGTGATAACAGCTTGTGGCCAGGATGGAGGTCACAGGTTCACGACGCCTGCTGGGTCACCGCCCCCGGAGAGGAACAGGAGCCCCGCGCATGCCGTCCCGCGTACCCCCCGAAGCTCCTCGTGCCGACAGTCAGGCCACAGGTCTCCTCGCCGCAGGGCCCGCGGCCACACCACAGGCCCTGCTCACCACGACGGTTCCGCGAGAGTACGTCCACCGTGCCGCCGTGTCGGAAGTACTCCTCATCGATTGGGGCCCCGACGCCTCCGACCAGGCCGACTCATTCGTGGTCAGAGCGCAGTGGCCGCGTGGGCACTCCTTCTTCACCCCGGTTGGTGGCTACCAGGACCCACTGCTGCTGATCGAGTCGGTCCGGCAGGCCGGTTCACTGCTGGCCCACGCCGAGTACGGGGTCCCCCTCGGATATCAGTTCCTGATGTGGGACATCTCCTTCTCCGCCCACCCCGACGCGCTCGTAGCGGGCTCGACCCCTACCGAGGTCGAACTGCGGATCATGTGCCACGACATCGTCCGCCGTGGGCGGACCATCGCGAGGATGCGCTACGACGTTTCCGTGTGGCGCGAGGGGGCGCCCCTGGCCGCTGCCCGTGCGAGCTTCAGTTGCACCAGCCCGGCTGTGCACCGGAGGTTGCGCGGTGACCGCCCCGTCATGACCGGCCGCGCCCTGCCTCCGGCGATCGATCCGGCCGAGGTCGGCCGCACCTGCCCGGGGAACGTCGTACTCTCCTCTTCCGGAAGGGGACGGGAGAACCTCTGGCAATTACGTGTCGACACGGAACACCCGGTCTTCTTCGACCACCCGGTCGACCACACCCCCGGCATGGTGCTGATCGAGGCGGCTCGGCAAGCCGCCTATGCCGCCACCGGCTTGCCGGACGCCCTCCTGCTCGGCCTCGAGAGTGCCTTCACACGCTACGCCGAACTCGACGCCCCCTGTCTGATAGAGGCGCACCCCGAACGTCCCGGCGTGACCGGCGACATCCCGGTGCGTGTTCGAGGGACGCAGGAGGCACAGACTCTCTTCACCGCCGACCTGGTGCTCAGGCCTCGTGACGTACAGACTCGGCCCGGCCGTTGAAGGGGGACGGCGTGGCCACTGTCATGATCACGGGGGCGACCGGCTTCGTCGGCGGTCACGTCGTTCGTGAAGCCGTGCGGCGAGGTGTCTTTTCCCTGAAGCTGATGACGCACCGTCGGCCCCTGCCCGCCTCAGTACCCGCCGGCAGTGTCGTGCGTGCCGATCTCGCAGACCTCCGATCACTGCACGGGGTATGCGACGGAGTGGATGTGCTGCTGCACTGCGCTTCGCAGATCGGGGGAACGCCCCAGGCCAACGAGTCCGTGAATACACGTGGCACTGCTGCCCTGGCGGAAGAGGCCCGGCGTGCCGGAGTCGCCCGTATAGTCTATCTCAGCACGGCCTCGGTCTACGGTCGCGGCACCTTCCGCAACGCCAGTCCCGGGGACCTGGTGCGTGATCCGGGCTCACCCACCTCCCGGACCCGGGCCCGAGCCGAGGACGCGGTCCTCGCGGCGGGCGGGGTCGTCCTGCGTCCGCACCTCGTCTACGGCGAAGGTGATACCTGGGTGGTGCCGGGCATCGCCCGGATCCTGCGAGCCCTGCCCGGCGTCGTGGTGAACAGGACCGCCCTGATGTCCATAGTCTCCGTGCAGGAGCTGGCCCGCCTCCTGCTCGGTACCGGCCTCGCTCCCGCATCGGCCCTGACGGCGTCCGTGTATCATGCGACCCATCCGGCGCCCGTCGTCGCGGACGTTCTCCTGCGTACGGTGGCGGAATGCGCATCGTTGCCGTGGCCAGCACAGGAGTTCGACGTCCTGCGGGCCCGTGCCCTGCTGGAGGCACAGGGGCAGTCACCGAACGGGTTGGACATGCTGACCTCCGACCACTGGTTCGACAGCACCTCGCTCTGGTCGGACCTTGGCTACGACCCCGGCCCGGACTTCGAGACCGATTTCTCGGAATGCGCGGCGTGGTACGCGCGGACACTGCGCGCGACCCAGGCGTGATGCGTGCTCATTCGGCGAGGACGCAAGCCGCGCCCGCACCGGCAGCCTGCCCCGGGCCCTGGCAACCTTCCGCAGCCTGGCGATCAGCCTCGCCCACCTCGCCGGATGGACCAACAGCGCCGCCGCCCACGACCACTACCGCAACCACCCCGCCGACGCTCTACGCGAACTCGGTCTCACCGGATGAGCACGCATCACGCCTGCGGCACGTCCTGAGACCGGGAAATTCTGACTGCGTCGACTTGTGAAAACCTGACTCTTTTCTGAACAGGACCGTATTGAAGCGGCCGTCGTCCGTTGAGCAAGCTCGTGGGGAATCCGACGAGCTGTTTCCCGGACCATCCCACAGAGGCTTTCGGAGCGTGGGTTCCGAGTGAGTCAGGAGAAGCCATCGTGCGCAAGGTGCTCATCGCCAATCGCGGTGAAATCGCTGTCCGGGTCGCCCGGGCCTGCCGGGACGCCGGGATCGCGAGTGTGGCCGTCTACGCCGACCCGGACCGGGACGCGCT
>NZ_JAJFAU010000092.1:9872-19816 GCF_022614595.1 Streptomyces sp. CNQ085 | reverse complement strand
ACAGGGCCCGGGCCGCCGGCCCGCTCGGCGCCGGACCAGCGGTCGAGGTCCGCCCGGCCGCGGACGATCCGGGCGCGGACATCGCCGGTCTCCTGCCCGCCCGGATCCCCGCCCGGATCCGGGGTGCGCAGTTCGTGGCCGTGCGCGCGGCACCAGGCGCGCAGGTGGACCGGCAGCGCGGGGTCCTCCCCGGCCACCGCCAGCTCCCCGCCCGGGCGCAGGTCCAGCAGCGCGCGCCGCACCAGCAGGTGCGCGCCCCGCTCGAAGCCCAGCGTCCCGAGGCGGAGCGTGCGCGCCCCGGCCCCGGCCCCGGCCCCGGTTCCGGGGCCGGTCGCGGTCACGGCGCGTACTCCGCCGCGGTGACCCCTCCGGACGGGCCGTAGAAGCCCGTCTCGTCCACCGCGGCCTCCAGCAGCGCGTAGCCGGTGGTGCGGCCGGGGCGCCAGGCGGTGAGCCCTTCCAGCTCCAGCAGGGGGCGTGCCCCGGGGTCGGCGAAGGACATGGACAGCAGCAGTTCACCGAACCGCTCGGTCAGACCGGCGGGGGCGTCGTCCGCGACCGTCATGTTGCAGTGGTCGTACGGCTCCGTCTGCGCCAGCACCCGTGTACTCCCGGGCGGCAGCGTCCCCTCCCGGCCGAACAGCAGGTGGTTGGCGTCCAGGACGCAGGCGGCGTCCGCCTCGCCCGCGAGCAGGGCGCGCACCGCCTCCCGCTCGCCGCCGACGTGGTCGCCGTGGAGGCCGACGCCGTCGTCGAAGCGGCGGACGCGGAAGTCGCCGCCCGGGCACAGCCCCGCCCGGCGCAGCGTCTCCAGCGGCAGCAGGGTCGCCTGGGGCGAGTCGACCGCCCCGACGGCCACCGTGCGCCCCTTGAGGTCGGCGAGGGCGGCGACGGGCGAGTCGTGACGGGTGACGACGACGGAGGTGAGGTCCTGGTCGGTGTCACGCATCACCAGCGCGCGCATCTCCCGGCCCGCCGCCCGCGCCATGCGGTCGGCGCGCACCCAGGCCAGCGGCGAGTTCCAGGCGGCGTGCAGCCTTCCGGCGAGCAGGTCCTCGACCTGGCGCTCGTAGTGCGAGTAGAGGAGGAAGTCGAAGGGCAGGTCCCGGGCGCGCAGCCACGCGCGGAAGCCGGTCCAGATGGTGACGGTCTTCGGGTCGTAGGCCACGGCGCCCATCAGCAGGGTCAAGGGACACTCTCCTCACACGGCGGCGATCTACGCGAAGCCTAGGAGCCCGGGACGATCCGGACAACCACGCCCCGGACGCGTACGTGTGAGGGCCCGTCGAACGCCGACGGCGCGGTTGCGGCGGGAGCGGTCAGCGCTCCGCGGGCCGGCCGGCGGGCGGAGCCGCGCCGGGGGGCGGCGGCTCCTCCTGGCGGGCACGGGTGCCGGGCTCGCTCTCCAGGACGTGCTCGACGATCCTCGTCACGGCGGCGAGCCCTTCGGGGGACAGTTCCAGAGCGCGCAGGGCGAGTTTCCTGACGCCCATGTTGTGGGCCACCTTGGCGAGTTCGATCTCCGCGTCGGTGCGGGCCGCGGCCCGCTCGTCCAGGAAGTACGAGGTGGGGACGCCGAAGAAGCGGGCCAGGGCCGCCAGGAGTTCGGTGGAGGGGTTCTTCTTGGTGCCCTTGCGCAGGGCCGACAGGTAGGCGCCGCCCACCCGGACGCCGGGATCCGCCCGCTTGACGGCCGTGGCGACCTCGTCGTTGGTGTACCGGCGGCCCTTGGGGCCGTCCGGGCGGACGGTGTCGAAGAGCCGGTCGAGCCTCTCCGCCAGCGTCCGATCCCCGCGGGTGTCGGACACCGCATACACCTCCACCACACCGGAATCGACCAGGAGCCGTCGCCGCATCATAACTCCTGCCGACCGGGCGGGAGTTGACAGCCCGGTCGTTCGGGAGCCTAAACTCACTCATCGCGTTCACTCAACTACCAGTTGAGTCGAGGGGCGAGCAGTTCAACCGCAGGTTCACCACCGCCCATGCGCCGGACCACACGACCGGGGGAGAAGGGGATCGATGAGTACTGCGCCGAGGACGACCGAGGAGTACGCACCGTCCCCCTCGTGCTGTCCGGGAGGCGGCCATCACCCCCTGACCGATGACCTCACCGGTTTGCTGGTGAGGAGGGCCTGGGAGATCAGGGCCTCCCAGGCCCTCGCCTCCGCCCGCCGACGGCACAGGCCGCTCGCGCTGCTGCTGGGCGACCTCGACCGCTTCAAGGCCGTCAACGACACCTACGGCCATCTCGCGGGGGACGCCGTGCTGCGCGCCGCGGCGGATGTGCTGCTCCGCGCCGGAAGCACCGTCGGGGACTCGGTCTGCGGGCGCTACGGGGGGTACGCGGGCGACGAGTTCCTGGTCCTGCTGCCCGGCGCGGGCGCCGAGGAGGCGATGGCCGCGGCCCGGCTCGTCCAGCGGGGCGTGCGGGAGATGTCCGTGCCGGCCCCGGTCAGCCGCGGCACCACCGTGACCATCACCGGGCAGACCGTCTCGCTCGGCGTCGCCGTCTGGGATCCGGCCGACCCCGCCCCCGGCGGGCTGTCCGACCTGCTGCTGGACTCCGATGTGGCGCTGCGGGACGTCAAGCGCGCGGGAGGCGGCCGCATCCGGCTGGCCGGCTCCCCCGGCCGGCCCGGTCCGCGCCCGGCGCCCCCGCTGTTCCCTTCCTTCCGGTCCGTACCGCCCGCCGCCCGGCCGAGCTGGCTGCCGTACGGCGGGACGCACCGCGCCGTGCCCGCGGGCACCTGGTGGGACGCGGCACGGATGCCGGGAGGCACGGGACTGCTGGTGCTCGACGCGCTGCTGCGCCACGGCGACCGGCCGCCCGGCCCGGTCATAGCCGACCTGCCCGGAGAAACGGGCGGGCCGGACGGAGCACCGGAGGGGGGCTGGGAGCGGTCGCGGATGTACTTCCTCATCCCGCCCAGGGCCGCCGACCGCTGGGAGCTGCCCGGCACCCGTGTGCTGGGCCGCGGCTCCTACGTCGTGGTACCCGACGCCGCCAGCGTCCGCCCGCCGGGCCTGCACTGGATCGTGCCCCCGGCCGCCGAGCGCCGGCTGACCAGCATCCACGCGCTGCGGGCGGCGCTGGAGACCGCGGGGAAGGGCGGGGGCGCGGCGGCGGCCTCCTGCGCGTAGGACGTACGGGGCGCGCCGCTCCGGCCCCCGGACGGGCGCGGCCCGCGACGCCTCCCGGTTGTCGGTCATACCGGCACTCTAAGAGCGTCTTCCCGTTCCTGTCCCGGCCTTCGCACCACTCTCCGCGATCGTCATATGCCGCTGCGTGCCGACCCGGGCGGCCGGGGCGGCGGGGTCGACGGAGGCGGGTTCCGCGAGCGGCTCGAACACCAGGCGCGGCTCGCCGCCGGCCCGCTCGGCCGGCACCGTACCGCTCAGTGATGCGAACCAGGCAATCACGATGAGGAGCGACAGGGAGACGGAGACGGGCGCCCCGCCCAGCCCGGCCGCCGCGAGGAGGGTCGTGGGGCCAGTGCCGGAGTGGTCGGCGTCGATGCTCTCACCCCCGTCGAGGGCATCGACGCCGGCCGCTCCGACCAGCACCGTCAACCAGTGGACGAGCACCACCACAGGTCCGAACCCGAACAGGCCGACGGGGAGGCTCATGGCCGTATGCATGAACTCGCCCGTCTTTCCGTCCCCGTGACGGTCGCGGCGCGACCTCATGCTGGCACTCCGGCAGTGGGTCGCACACTGCCGGGATCCGGCAATCTTTACGCCACGCTTACGTCCGGCAACCAGAGGGAACCACCGGTGCGGCATCCGTCGTCCGCGCCTTCGGGACGGGGCGGACCGCGCGCGGAGAGGACCGCGGTCCGGGCTGCGGGGAGCCGCGAGCGGCTACAGCGGCTTCTCCGGCCAGCCCAGCAGCCGGGCGCCCATCGCGGCGGTCTCCAGGGTGTAGCGCTGGAGACCGTCGCCGGGGTCGTAGCCGGTCAGCTCCCGGATGCGCGCCAGCCGGTACGACAGGGTCCGCACGCTCACGCCCAGCCGGCGGGCCGCCTCCGCGTTCACATAGCCCGCCGCCGAGCACACCGACAGGGTCTCCAGCAGCGGCGCGGCCCCGCCGCGTGCCTGGGTCAGCGGCCCGAGCACCGTGCGCACCAGATCGGCCATCGCCGCGCGGTCGCGCAGCAGCACCGGGAAGACCAGCATCTCCGCCGCGTTGAACCGGACTCCCTCCAGGCCGAGCCGGTCGGCGAGGTCCAGGGCCCCCAGCGCCTCCTCGTAGGAGCGCACCACGCCGCTGGGGCCGCTGTGGGACCGGCCGAGCGCCACCCGCACGGCGGCGGGGTATCCCGGGCCGGGGTCCTCGGCGAGCCGGGCGAAGGCCCGCAGGACGGACTTGTCGGCGCTGGCGGCGATGCACACCAGCCGCCCGTCCTTGGTGGCGAGCAGTACGTCGCGTTCGCCGAAGCGGCCCACCAGCTCGCGCTCGATGCGGCGCACGGTGGGGTGCACGTCGTCGTACTTCTCGGTGCCCGAGGCCACCGCGACCGCGTGCGCGCGGGCCAGCCGCAGACCGAAGCGCTCGGCGCGCTCGGCGAGCCGGCCCAGGTCGCTGCGGCCGTAGAGCAGGTCGTCCACGAACTCGCGGCGCTCGGCCTCCTCCTGTCGTACCGCCAGCCGCTGGGCCCGCTCGTGACCCTCCCCCAGCGCGGCCACCGCGGCCTCCACCGCGGCCAGCAGGGCGTCGCCGGTGCGGGCCCGCTCCGCGGCCGTGGCCGACCGGGCGACGCCCGGCAGCGTGCCCCACAGCCGGCGCGTCTCGGTGAGGTAGAGGCCGACCAGGTCGCGCAGACCGTAGCCCCGCTCGGCGACCCGCTCGCCCGTCTCGCGGAAGGCGTCCAGTTCGGCGCGGCGCGGCAGCCGCCCGGTCCGGGATATCTCGGCGAGCAGTTCCGCGTAGCCGCCGAGGAAGGAGTCGGGGATCCCGCCGCGTCTCACCGGTGCCCGTCCCTTTCCGCTCGCCCCCGGACTGCGGCCGGGCCACCGGCACAGACTAGTGCCGCATCAGCCAGGGTTCACCCCGCTCGCCGCCCTGGCACGCACGCTCGCCGCGTTGACCGAAAGCCCAGGTAGGACAACTACACGCGGCTTCCGGCCGCCGCGGCCGAGTGCGCCGTGACCACGTGGGATCAGGTGTGATCAGCGTCACCGGCGAAACCGGGGCGGCCGGGGGCATTCGCCGACATGGACCGGAAGCCTCCGGGCATTACCCGACGGTACCCGCGCGTCCGCGCACGGATCCGCTCTTGCGCGGAAACAGCGGGTTGTGGGTACGGTGGTATGACAATCAAGATCACAAAAGGTGTGCCGGGAAGTCTGGTCGGCGACGTTGTCCACGTACCCCGAAACCGACCCCGGGAGGTCACTCCATGTCCAACGCCCCCAAAGAGCGCACCTCCCTCTTCGGGTTGCCGTCGTTCCAGGAACGCCGGTTCCTGCTGGAGGCGCTGCGCACCGAGACCGTCGGCGGGATGCTGCTGCTGGCCGCCGCGGTGGTGGCGCTGGTGTGGGCGAACTCTCCCTGGGGGAACCTGTACGAGTCGGTCCGCGACTTCCACTTCGGCATCTCCTCCCTCCATCTCGACCTGTCCGTGGGGCACTGGGCATCGGACGGCCTGCTGACGATCTTCTTTTTCGTCGCCGGAATCGAACTGAAGCGCGAACTGCTCCTGGGTGAGTTGCGGCGCCCGGCCGCGGCCGCGCTCCCGGTGGTCGCCGCCGTGTGCGGCATGGCGGTGCCCGCACTCTTCTACGTCGCGGTCAACGCGGCGGGCGGCGGTCAGATGGACGGCTGGGCCATCCCCATGGCCACCGACATCGCCTTCGCCCTCGGTGTGCTCGCCGTGATCGGCACCAATCTGCCGTCGGGCATCCGGGCCTTCCTCCTCACCCTCGCCATCGTCGACGACCTCGGCGCGATCCTCGTGATCGCCGTCTTCTACACCTCCGCGCTCAACCTGCCCGCCCTGGGCGGCGCGCTGGCCGGGCTGGTGGTGTTCTGGTTCCTCCACCAGAAGCTGCGGGTGCGCGGCTGGTACGTGTACGTGCCGCTGGGCATCGCCATCTGGGCGCTGATGCACGCCAGCGGAGTGCACGCCACCATCGCCGGTGTGGCGATGGGCATGCTGCTGCGGGTGGTCCCGGCCAAGGGCAGCGAGGGCTGGCCCACCGAGAAGGAGTCGCCGGCCGAACGGATCGAGCACCTGGTGCGACCGCTGTCGGCGGGCTTCGCGGTGCCGGTGTTCGCGCTCTTCGCGGCGGGCGTCGGCGTCTCCGGCGACGCGCTGGGCGAGACGTTCGGCCGGCCCGAGGCACTGGGCGTGATGCTCGGCCTGTTCGCGGGCAAGCTCCTCGGCGTCTTCGGCGGTACCTATCTGGCCGCCCGCTTCACCCGCGCCCAGCTCAGCAAGGACCTGGAGTGGGCGGACGTGGTGGGCGTCGCGCTGCTCTCCGGCATCGGCTTCACCGTCTCGCTGCTGGTGGGCGAGCTGGCCTTCGCCGACAACGCCGAGACCGGCGAGTACGTCAAGACGGCCGTGCTGATCGGCTCGCTGGCCGCCGCGGTGGCCGCCGCCGTCTTCCTCAAGTTCCGCGACGCCCGCTACAAGCGGCTGTGGGAGGAGGAGAACCGGGACGAGGACCACGACGGCATCCCGGATGTCTACGAGTGGCCGCGGGGCAAGGTCGCCGAGGAAGCGGGCGGCCGGACCGACCGCGAGGGCTGACGGACCCCGGCCCGCCCCGCCTCCGGCCCCCGTCCTCCCGGCCGCGCCGTCCCCGCCGTCCCCGCCGTCCCGCCGCTCCGCAGCGCGGGACGCCCGTCAGCCCCCGGCACGGGGAGGACCCGCGCGATCGGCACGTACGTGCCGCTGTGGGCGGTGATCGGGAAGGCGATGGTGACGGCGGTCAGCGCGGGCGCGCCCTTCCCGGCGGGTAAGGCGGGCGGCCGCGCCGTACCACCGCACGCCGGGCACCGGTTCCCGGCCGCCCCGTCCCAGCGCTCCGCGCACGCCATGCCTCCCCCCTGCCCCTCGGTGATCGTCCGCCGCACCCCACCGGCGTCCCGAGCGGTCGCCCCCCGTTTCCGGGCGTACTCGGGGCCCGGACCGGCCCCTATTTGGTCTATACCCCCTAGGGGTATAGAGTCGGGAGTGTCGGAACACCCGTCCGGTCACCCGGACGCCTCCGTGAGCCAATTCCGAGGGAGTAGAGGCAATGAGCACCGTCACCACCACCTACAAGGTCACCGGCATGACCTGCGGCCACTGCGAGGGCGCGGTCGACAGCGAGGTCTCCGCGATCGACGGCGTCACCGAGGTGAAGGCCGTCGCCTCGACCGGCCTGGTGACCGTCACCACCACCGGCGAGCCGGACGATGAGGCCGTACGCGCCGCCGTCGACGAGGCGGGCTACGAGCTCGCCGGCCGGGCCTGACCGCCCGCAGCCACCCCACCCCCGCCGGACCGTACCGCCGGACCGCGCCCGCGCCGCCGGCGCGGTCCGGCCCTCGCCCGGGAGACAGCATGACCATCATCACGGCATCCGGTACGCAGGCGCCCGCCGACGAGGTCGAACTCGTCATCGGCGGCATGACCTGCGCCTCCTGCGCCGCTCGCGTCGAGAAGAAGCTCAACCGGATGGACGGCGTGACCGCCACGGTCAACTTCGCCACCGGAAAGGCGCGCGTCAGCCACGCCCCCGGGGTGAGCGTCGGCGACCTGATCGCCACCGTCGAGAAGACCGGCTACACCGCCCAGCCGCCCCCTCCGCCCGCACCCGCGCGGCCGGAGGACGGGACCGGGACCGCGGCCGAGGCGGGAGCCGTGGAGGGCGAGGGCGACCGCGAGCTGTCCTCGCCGCGGCAGCGCTTCCTGGTCTCCCTGGCACTGTCGGCGCCGGTCGTGCTGCTGTCGATGATCCCCGCCCTCCAGTTCGACAACTGGCAGTGGCTCTCCCTGACCCTGGCCGCGCCGGTCGTGGTGTGGGGCGCGCTGCCCTTCCACCGCGCGGCGTGGACGAACGCCCGGCACGGCGCGGCCACCATGGACACCCTGGTCTCGCTGGGCACGACCGCGGCCCTGGGCTGGTCGCTGTGGGCGCTGTTCCTCGGCGACGCCGGGATGCCCGGGATGCGGCACGGCTTCGAGCTGACCGTCTCCCGCGCCGACGCCTCCTCCGCCCTGTACCTGGAGGTCGCGGCCGGGGTGACGACGTTCATCCTGCTCGGCCGCTATCTGGAGGCGCGTTCCAGGCGCAGCGCGGGCGCAGCGCTGCGCGCCCTGCTGGAGCTGGGCGCCAAGGAGGTCACCGTCCTGCGTGACGGGCGCGAGGAGCGGATCCCCGTCGCCGGCCTGGCCGCAGGGGACCGCTTCCTGGTCCGCCCCGGCGAGAAGATCGCCACAGACGGCACCGTGGTCGAGGGCGTCTCGGCCGTGGACGCCTCGATGCTGACCGGCGAGTCGGTGCCGGTGGACGTCGCGCCGGGCGACGCGGTCGCCGGCGCGACCGTCAACATCTCCGGCCGGCTGGTCGTGCGAGCCACCCGCGTCGGCTCCGGCACCCAGCTCGCCCGGATGGCCGCTCTGGTCGAGGACGCGCAGAACGGCAAGGCCGAGGTGCAGCGGCTGGCCGACCGCGTCTCGGCCGTCTTCGTACCGGTGGTGCTGCTGATCTCGCTGGGCACCCTGGCTTTCTGGCTCGGCACCGGCGGAGGGCCGGCCGCCGCCTTCACCGCGGCCGTCGCCGTCCTGATCATCGCCTGTCCCTGTGCCCTGGGCCTGGCCACCCCCACCGCCCTGATGGTCGGCACCGGACGCGGCGCCCAGCTCGGCATCCTCATCAAGGGCCCCGAGGTCCTGGAGACCACTCGCCGCGTGGACACCGTCGTCCTGGACAAGACCGGCACCGTCACCACCGGGGTGATGGAGCTGCGGGACGTCGTCGCCGCCGGGGGCGAGGACGGGGACGAGGTGCTGCGCCTGGCCGGCGCCCTGGAGCACGCCTCCGAGCACCCCGTCGCCCGGGCGATCGCGGCGGGGGCCGCCGAGCGGGCCGGCTCCCCGCCCGCTCCGGAACACTTCGAGAACATCGCGGGGCTCGGCGTCCGGGGCACCGTCGAGGGCCGCGAGGTGGCCGTGGGCCGGGAGCGGCTGCTGGCGGAGAGCGGCCTGGAGCTCACCCCGGAGCTGGCCGGGGCACGGGCCGCCGCGGAGGCGGAGGGCCGTACCGCGGTCGCCGTCGCCTGGGACGGGAGGGTACGGGGGCTGCTGGCGGTGGCGGACGCCGTCAAGCCCACCAGCGCCGAGGCCGTCACCCGGCTGCGCGCCCTCGGGCTCACCCCGGTGCTGCTCACCGGCGACAACCGGGCGGTGGCCGAGGCCGTCGCCCGTGAGGTCGGAATCGACACCTCCGGGGGCCGGGTGATCGCCGAGGTCATGCCCCAGGACAAGGTCGACGTCGTCAGGCGCCTCCAGGCCGAGGGGCACTCCGTGGCCATGGTCGGCGACGGCGTCAACGACGCGGCCGCCCTCGCCACCGCCGACCTCGGCCTGGCGATGGGCACCGGCACCGACGCCGCCATCGAGGCCGGCGATCTCACCCTGGTCCGGGGCGACCTGCGGGTCGCGGCCGACGCCATCCGGCTCTCCCGCCGCACCCTGGCCACGATCAGGGGCAACCTCCTCTGGGCCTTCGGCTACAACGTCGCCGCCCTGCCGCTGGCCGCCGCCGGGCTGCTCAACCCGATGATCGCGGGGGCCGCGATGGCCTTCTCCTCGGTCTTCGTCGTCACCAACAGCCTCCGGCTGCGGGCCTTCCGCTGACCGGTCCCGATCCTGCCGGCCGGGCTGGTCCGGCTGGTGGACCGCCTGCTGGAGAAGGACGCCGAGCTGCGGCCGGAGAACGCCGACGCG
>NZ_JAJFAU010000092.1:4490-9862 GCF_022614595.1 Streptomyces sp. CNQ085 | reverse complement strand
GGCCCGGCCGACGGCATGGACAGGCAGCGGGGCGATCGGGACGGCCGGGCCCGCTGTCGGGTCCGGCCGACGGCATGGACAGGCAGCGGATCACATGAGCATCAAGTGGTTCCTTTGGCAAATCTGACTACCCATCGACCGGCGAGGATGGCGCAAAAGTGCGTTGTGGACCCCCCGGATCCGCTGTGAATGTGATCTCGTCCGTCACTCCAGCAACAGGCCGCACACCGAGTGCGAGCGTTCGCACCAGTACACGGCTGTTCTGTCGACAGAGGAGAGTGCGCACGACATGAGGCAGAAGAAGACCTATGTGAAGCCCGCCCTTTTCGATCAGGGGAGCTTCCGCGGGAGGACCGCGGGCTACTTCGTCGGGAAGTACAAGGAGTACTTCAGCCGCCGGTTCGTCTGACCGTCCCGTGGTGAAGAAGATGCCCGGTCACCTGCGTGACTTCTTCGCGGTCCTCCCGGACACGGCCGAGGGACAGGCCGTGTCCGGGCGTCTTCGCCCGGCCGGGGCGGCGGGCACGGCGGCGGGCACGGGGACCGTCCGCCACCCCTCCGGGCGCCCCTGGATCGTCTTCCGCCTCCCCTTCCGCCAGGTCAGCCACGTCACGCGCGGCGACGACTCCCTCGTGCTGATCGGTCCGGCCCGCGTCCCCGCCCCCGTCCTGCGCGGCGTCCTCGGTCCGGCCCGCGACACCGCCGACCTCCACGGCCGCCTGACCCGGCTGCCCGGCATCCACCACGTCGTCTCCCGGATGGGGGACGACGTCTGCGTGCGGGGCACGGCCTCCGGGCACCGGCGCGTCTACCACGCCCGGTGCGCCGGCGGGCGCGTCGCCTCCGACCGGCCCGCCCTCCTGGCCCACCTCACCGGGACGGGGATCGACGACGCCGCGCTCGCCCTGCGCCTGCTGGACCTCGTCCCGCACCCGCTGCGGCACCGCCCCCTGTGGCGCGGTCTGGAGGAGGTCGATCCGGCTTACGCGCTCAGCCTGCGTGACGGCCCCGGCGGCCCCCGGCACACCGTGTGGCGCTGGTGGCGGCCACCCGAGCCGGAGCTCGACACGGAGCGGGGCGCCCCCCTCCTCGCCGCCGCGCTCGCGGACTCCGTCCGCGCCCACCTGGCCGGGCACACCCGGATCAGCTGCGAACTCTCCGGCGGGCTGGACTCCACCTCCGTCGCCTTCCTCGCCCGGCAGGCGCCGGGTGAGCGGGAGACGGCACTGCTGACCGTCGCCGCGCGGGACGGCCACTCGGAGGACGAGACGTGGGCGCGCCGGGGCGCCGAGGACGCCCGCCGCGGCGCCGGCCTGTCCGTCGAGCACCATGTCGTCCCGGCCTGCGACGCCCCGCTGTTCTACGCGGACCTGCGGGGCAACGCCCGGGAGCTGCTGGACGAGCCCTTCCCCGTCGCCCCAGCGCGGGCGAGGGCGTACCTGCTGCTCAGCCGCGCCGCCGCCACCGGCTCCCGGTACCACCTCACCGGCTACGGCGGCGACGAGCTCTTCAACGGCCTGCCCTCGGCCTGCCGGGAGCTGCTCCCGGGCAGCCCACTGAAGGCGTGGAACCGGATCGGCGCGCTGCGGCACCAGTACGGCTGGCCCCTGTGGCCCACCCTGCGCGGCCTGCTGGCCCGCCCCTCGTACGCCGCCTGGCTGGCCGGCTCCGTCACCCGCGAGCCGCCCGCCGACCGCGGTCCGCTGCTGTCCTGGGGGCCGCGGCAGTCCCTGCCGCCCTGGCTCACCGGCGAGGCCGGGACGCTGATCCAGGACGAGCTCCGCTCGGCCGCCGGGCACGCCGAGCCGCTGAGCCCCCGCCCCGGGCGGCACACCGACCTCGACACCATCCGGGTCGGCGCCCGCGGTTTCCAGGCGCTGGAGGACGTGGGGGTCACCGCGGGCCTGCCGGTGGCCGCGCCGTTCTACGACGACCGGGTCGTCGAGGCCGTGCTCGCCGTCCGCGTCGAGGACCGGGTCGTCCCCTGGCGGTACAAGCCGCTGCTGGTGGAGGCCATGCGCGAGGCGGTACCCGCCCGCCTGCTGGCCCGGACCACCAAGGACCATATGTCGGCCGACGACGTGCGCGGGCTGCGCGAGCACTCCGCCGAGCTGCGCGCGCTGTGGGAGGACTCCCTGCTCGCCGGGCGCGGGCTCGTCGACGCCGCCCGGCTCGGGAGGCTGGCCGACGACCCGTACTCACCCCTCCTCCAGCGGTACCCGGTCGACTCCACGGTCTCCTGCGAGACCTGGCTGCGGACGGCCGAGGACGCCTGGCCGGCCGAGAACGGCCGGCCCGACGGGGAGGACCACCGCGATCCCGACAGGAACGAGGCGATCCCGTGAGGCTCAGACAGGGTGTGGCCATGACCACCACCGAGTACGGCGCCGTACTCCTCGACGAACGCAGCGGCGCCTACTGGCAGTTGAACGAGTGCGGCACCGTCGTGGTGGACGCGCTCGCCGGGGGGCGGGGCCGGGAGGCCGCCGTGGAGCGGTTGCTGGAGGAGTACGACGTCGGCCGCGCCGAGGCCGAGGCGGACGTCGCGGAGCTGACCGGCCGGCTGGTCGAGGCGGAGCTCCTCGCGCCGTGACCACCGAGATGACCATGCCCCGCCGCGGCTCCGGCGGCGTCCGGGTGCGCACGGCCGTCGCCGCGGCCCTGCTGCTGAGCCGGCTGCGCCCGGGACGGCTGCGCCGGGTGCTGGCCCGGGTCAGCCGCGGCGCCCGTCCCGCCGGGTACGAGGAGACCCTGCGCGTGTACGAGGCGGTGGTCGCCGGCAGCCGCAGATGCGCCGGCTGGTACGGCTGTCTGCCGCGCTCCATCGCCATCGCGCTGGTCTGCCGGATGTCGGGGGTGTGGCCCGACTGGTGCGCGGGGGTGCGCGGCGCGCCGCCCTTCTCCGCGCACGCCTGGGTACGGGCCGGGGGCAGGACGGTCGGGGAGCAGGAGCCGGACGACCTGCGGCCCCTGATGACGGTGACGGTGGGCGGAGGGGACGGCGGTGACTCAGGCGAAGGCCCCGGTGAATCCGGCGGCGGACCGGGGCGTGGACAGGGGCGCGAAGCTTCCGGCGGGGACGGCGACGGCCCGGGAGAGGACGGGCGAGCCCGGCGAGCCGGAGCCGGCCAGTAGTCCCCCGCCGCTGCGGCTGCTCCTGGAGCGGGTCCGGCCGCACCGTCGGGCACTGGTCGGCGGAGGGCTCCTGTCCCTGCTCGGCTCCGGCGCGGACCTCGCCATGCCGATGATGGCGAAGCACGCCATGGACGCCCTCGCGGACGGCCGCTCGCCCGTCCGCCCGCTGATCGCCCTCACGCTCGTCGTGCTGCTGGGGGCGTTCCTCGCGGCGGTCGGCAGGTATCTGATGGCACGCACCGGCGAGGCCGTCGTCCTGCACACCCGGCGGCGGCTCGTCGGCCGGATGATGCGGCTGCGGGTCGAGGACGTGGACCGGCTCACCCCCGGCGATCTGCTCTCCCGCGCCACCGGCGACACCTCGCTGCTGCGCACCGTGCTCTCCCGCGACATCGCCGACACCGTCACCGGGGTGCTGGTCCTGCTGGGCACCGTCGTCCTGATGGCGGTCGTGGACCTCGTCCTCCTCGGGGTGACCCTCCTCGCCGTACTCCTAGCCCTGGGCCTGCTCGGTCTGCTCATGCCGAGGATCCAGCGGGCGCAGCACCAGGCGCAGGAGGCGGTCGGCGCGATGGGCTCGGCACTGGACCGCGCACTGCAGGCGTTCCGCACTGTCAAGGCGAGCGGGGCCGAGGAGCGCGAGAGCACGGCCGTCGCCGGTGCGGCGCGCCGGGCCCACGACCGCGGTGTGGCGGTGGCCCGGTGGAACTCGGTCTCCGAGGTCACGACCTCCGTGGCGATGCAGTTCGCCTTCCTCGCCGTACTGGGTGTCGGCGGTGCCAGGGCCGTCTCCGGCGCGATGGAGATCGCCTCGCTGGTCGCCTTCCTCCTCTACCTCTTCACCCTGATGGGCCCCCTCGGCCAGCTCACCGACGGCTGGAGCGGTCTGAGCGGCGGACTGGCCGCGGTGCGGCGCATCCGGGAGGTCGAGGAGCTGCCGCGGGAGTCCGGGGAGCCGTCGCCGAAGAGGCCGCGGCCGGGGGGACCGGCGCCGCTCGGTGTCGTCTTCGAGGACGTGGTCTTCGGATACGGCGGGCGCGCCGGGGGCCGCTCCCCGGCGCACCGGGGGGTGACCTTCGAGGTGCCCGCCGGCGGCCTGACGGCGCTCGTGGGTCCCTCCGGCGCCGGGAAGTCCACCGTGTTCACCCTGCTGGAGCGCTTCTACGAGCACGACGCGGGCACCATCGCCGTCGGCGGACGCGACATCCGCCACTGGCCGCCGGCCGAACTGCGGTCGGCGATCGCCTATGTCGAACAGGACGCGCCCGTGCTGGCCGGGACCCTGCGGGAGAACCTGCTGCTGGCCGCTCCGGACGCCGCGGAGGGGGAGGTGCGGCGCGCGGTGGCGCGCACCCGGCTCGACGGACTCGTCGAGCGGCTGCCCGGCGGTCTGGACGCGCGGGTCGGCCACCGGGGGGTGACGCTGTCGGGCGGCGAGCGCCAGCGTGTCGCCATCGCCCGGGCGCTGCTGCGCAGGCCCGGGCTGCTGCTGCTCGACGAGGTGACCTCGCAGCTGGACGCGGTCAACGAGGAGGCACTGCGTGAGATCGTCATGGAACTCGCCGCCGAGACCACCGTCATGGCCATCGCGCACCGGCTCTCCACCGTGGTACGGGCCGACCGCATCGTGGTCATGGAGGACGGCCGGGTCCGTGCGGTCGGCCGCCACGGCGAGCTGCTGCGCTCGGACGCGCTGTACGCCGGGCTCGCCGCCACACAGCTCGTGGCGGGCCGTTCCCCCGCCCGGCCCGCGGAGAACTCCCCCCGTCCCGCGTGAGGACCGTGCGACAGCACGGCGGGACCGGTAAGGCGGGTCGGCCGGCACGCAGAAGCGCCCCGAACGACGAGTCCCCCCACGGGCCCGTCGACGGGGCGCCTCCTTTTCCCGGACATGGACTCCCCCCACGGGATCCTGGCCGGGTGTCTGCCGGGCGGCGTGCGGGCGAGAGGGCCGCTCAAGCTCCCCCGGGGCACACCGCCTGCGCGGACCACCATCCTCGTCCCCCACAGACGAACACGGCGGGCGGCGGCGGCTCCGCCGGAGTACCGACGCCACCCCATAAGACACACGAGGCCATCGAATGGTTACCCCCTTTATGATGTGACGTGCGTCACTCTCCCTCGCGCCTTCTCCACCGCTCCACCACGCCGGGCACACACCGCGCGGGCCCTGCCCGCACCTGGAAGGTGCGGGCAGGAGGCCATCGCCGACCAGGCGATCCTGCGCGGCACCGGGG
>NZ_JAJFAU010000092.1:0-4480 GCF_022614595.1 Streptomyces sp. CNQ085 | reverse complement strand
CACCTGGAAGGTGCGGGCAGGGCCCGCGGATGTCCGTACGCGCCGCCCGGGCGGCGCCGGTCGCCCCTTCAGAGGACCCGGTCGCCCGGAAGCCCGCTCAGCGCTGCTCCACCGGAACGTAGTCGCGCTCGACGACGCCGGTGTAGATCTGGCGCGGTCGGCCGATGCGGGAGCCCGGCTCCTTGATCATCTCGTGCCACTGGGCGATCCAGCCGGGAAGGCGTCCGAGCGCGAACAGCACGGTGAACATGGTGGTCGGGAAGCCCATGGCCCGGTAGATCAGACCGGTGTAGAAGTCGACGTTCGGATAGAGGTTGCGCTCGACGAAGTAGTCGTCGGCCAGCGCGTGCTCCTCCAGCTTCAGCGCGATGTCCAGCAGCTCGTCGGACTTGCCGAGCGCGGAGAGGACGTCGTGCGCCGCCGCCTTGATGATCTTCGCCCGGGGGTCGAAGCTCTTGTAGACGCGGTGGCCGAAGCCCATCAGCCGGACGCCCTCCTCCTTGTTCTTCACCCGGCGGATGAAGGAGTCGACGTCACCGCCCTCGGCCTTGATGCGCTCCAGCATCTCCAGCACCGACTGGTTGGCGCCGCCGTGCAGGGGGCCCCACAGGGCGCTGATCCCGGCGGAGATGGAGGCGAACATGTTCGCCTGGGAGGAGCCGACCAGGCGCACGGTGGAGGTCGAGCAGTTCTGCTCGTGGTCCGCGTGCAGGATGAGCAGCTTGTCCAGGGCGCTGCTGACAACCGGGTCGAGCTCGTACTCCTCGGCCGGGACCGAGAAGGTCATGCGCAGGAAGTTCTCGACGTAGCCCAGGTCGTTGCGCGGGTAGACCACCGGGTGGCCCACCGACTTCTTGTAGGCGTACGCCGCGATGGTGGGCAGCTTGGCGAGCAACCGGATGGTGGACAGATGCCGCTGCTGCTCGTCGAAGGGGTTGTGACTGTCCTGGTAGAAGGTGGACAGCGCGCTCACCACCGAGGAGAGCATCGCCATCGGGTGGGCGTCCCGGGGGAAGCCGTCGTAGAACCGTTTGACGTCCTCGTGGAGCAGGGTGTGCTGGGTGATCTCGTTGCGGAAGCCGGCCAGCTGGTCGACGGTGGGCAGCTCCCCGTTGATCAGCAGGTACGCCGTCTCGAGGAACGTGCCGTGCTCGGCGAGCTGCTCGATCGGATACCCGCGGTAGCGGAGGATGCCCTTCTCCCCGTCGAGAAAGGTGACCGCCGACCTGTACGCGGCGGTGTTGCCGTAACCGGAGTCCAGGGTCACCAGACCGGTCCGGGCACGCAGCTTGGAGATGTCGAAACCACTGTCACCGACAGTGCTGTCGACCAGCGGGAAGCTGTACTCGCCGTCCCCGTACCGCAGTACTACTGCGCCATCGCTTTCACGGTGTTCGCTCACGTCATCCCTCACCGACGTAGTGCCTCATCTTCGAGTGCCCTGTCCTCGTCCCACTGTCTCCCATTCGGTGCGGTGCGGTGCACTCGGGGTCGGCCAGCAGGCCCGCGGGTGGCACGGAGTGCCTCCGGAAAACTACGCGGGGTTCGGCGTGCCGCGCAATCGGTGGTCCAGGGCTGTGCAGCGCCGTCCCGCGGAGACCGTCCGCACGGCCTGGCCCAGGGCCCTGCGCGAACCCACCAGCACCACGAGGCTCTTGGCCCTCGTCACCGCCGTGTAGAGGAGGTTGCGCTGGAGCATCATCCAGGCGCCGGTGGTGACCGGGACGACCACCGCCGGGTACTCACTGCCCTGGGAGCGGTGGATGGTCACCGCGTAGGCGTGCGCGAGTTCGTCCAGTTCGTCGAAGGCGTAGCCCACCTCCTCGTCCTCGTCGGTGCGTACCGTCAGGCGCTGCTCCTCCGTGCTCAGCGCGGTGACCACGCCCACCGTGCCGTTGAAGACCCCGCACGCTCCCTTCTCGTAGTTGTTGCGAATCTGAGTGACCTTGTCACCTACCCGGAAAACCCTCCCGCCGAAGCGCTTTTCCAGAAGGTCGGGCCGGGCGGGGGTGATGACCTGCTGGAGCAGTCCGTTGAGCGTGCCCGCGCCGGCGGGGCCCCGGTGCATCGGCGCCAGCACCTGCACGTCGCGGCGCGGGTCGAGGCCGAACTTCGCCGGGATGCGCCGGGCCGCCACGTCGACGGTGAGCCGGCCGGCCTCCTCGGTGTCGTCCTCCGCGAAGAGGAAGAAGTCCGGCAGTCCCCGAGTGATGGGCGGAACCCCGGAGTTGATCCGGTGGGCGTTGGTGACCACGCCGGACTGCTGGGCCTGCCGGAAGATCCGCGTCAGCCGCACCGCCGGGACCGGGCTGCCCTCGGCGAGCAGGTCGCGCAGCACCTCGCCCGCCCCCACCGACGGCAACTGGTCCACGTCTCCCACCAGCAGCAGATGGGCGCCCGGCGCCACGGCCTTGATCAGCTTGTTGGCCAGCAGCAGATCCAGCATGGACGCCTCGTCGACGACCACCAGATCGGCGTCCAGCGGCCGCTCCCGGTCGTAGGCGGCGTCCCCGCCGGGCTTGAGCTCCAGCAGCCGGTGGACGGTGGATGCCTCCGCCCCGGTCAGCTCCGACAGCCGCTTGGCCGCCCGGCCGGTGGGCGCGGCCAGCACCACCTTCGCCCGCTTGGCCCGTGCCAGCTCCACCACCGACCGCACGGTGAAGGACTTGCCGCAGCCGGGCCCCCCGGTGAGCACCGCCACCTTCTCGGTCAGCGCCAGCCTCACCGCTTCCCGCTGCTCGGGGGCCAGCTCGGCCCCGGTGCGGCCCGCCAGCCATGACAGGGCCTTCTCCCAGTCGACGTCGCGGAAGACGGGGATGCGGTCCTCCTCGGTGCGCAGCAGGCGCAGCAGCTGGGCCGACAGGGACAACTCGGCGCGGTGGAAGGGCACCAGGTAGACCGCCGAGACCCGCTCGCCCGGGTGCTCCGGATCGGGGACCCGCTCGCGCACCACCCCCTCCTCCTCGCCCGCCAGCTCGCCCAGGCAGTCGATGACCAGGCCGGTGTCCACCTGGAGCAGCTTGACGGTGTCGGCGATCAACCGCTCCTCCGGCAGATAACAGTGCCCCTGGTCGGCCGACTGCGACAGCGCGTACTGCAACCCGGCCTTCACCCGGTCGGGGCTGTCGTGCGGGATGCCGACGGCCTGCGCGATGCGGTCGGCGGTCAGGAAGCCGATGCCCCACACGTCGGCGGCCAGCCGGTAGGGCTGGTTGCGCACCACCGAGATCGAGGCGTCGCCGTACTTCTTGTAGATGCGCACCGCGATCGAGGTGGACACGCCCACCCCCTGGAGGAAGACCATCACCTCCTTGATCGCCTTCTGCTCCTCCCACGCCGCGCCGATCAGCTTCGTCCGCTTCGGGCCGAGGCCGGGCACCTCGATCAGCCGCTCCGGCTCGTTCTCGATGACATCCAGGGTCTCCAGCCCGAAGTGGTCCACGATCCGCTCGGCGATCCTCGGGCCGATGCCCTTGATCAGACCGGAGCCCAGATAGCGCCGGATGCCCTGGACGGTGGCCGGCAGGACCGTCGTGTAGTTCTCCACGGTGAACTGGCGGCCGTACTGCGGGTGGGAGCCCCAGCGGCCCTCCATCCGCAGCGACTCCCCCACCTGTGCGCCGAGCAGCGAGCCGACGACTGTGAGCAGCTCGCCGCCGCGCCCGGTGTCGACGCGGGCGACCGTGTAGCCGTTTTCCTCGTTGGCGTAGGTGATCCGTTCGAGTACGGCCTCGAGTACGGCGGGCTGGAAGGACATGTCACAGACGGTAGCGCCGGGGACCGACAACCGGAACGCCCGGCCTCGGGTCCGGCCGCGTGCGGCGCGGAACGTTACGAGGGGTCCGGCCTGTGCGGCCGGACCCCTCGTGTCCCCCCGCCGGTCTCACCCTCCCCCGAGATCCCTCCCCGGTTCGACCGACACCGGCTATGACTTTCGGAGGGCCGGAAGGGTTGCACGGCGGAACAAGATTTTTTCCACCGGTTCTCCCGCGCTCCCCCGGCGACGGGCGTCGGATGTGGAATCGGCCCGGGTCCGGGTACCCGGCAGGCGCTCCCCCCCGGGGGCTCTCCGGTCCGGGCCCGCCCGACGGCTCCGCCGGAGCCCTCCGGCGGACGGGAGCGGCGGGATACGACCGTGACGGCATTCGACAGTGAGGAGAGGACGCATGAGCGGATGGACACCATCCCAGGCCGAGGGCGAGCGGGACGACGAGGAGGGCGTCGACCAGTCACGCGGACTGCACGAGCGGCACGAGGCCGCCTCCGGGCGGGCCTCCGCGGAGAAGGGCGGCCCGGAGAAGGGCAGCCCGGAGAAGACCGCCGGCGCCGCGGACAGGGGCCCGGCCGCCGACCCCTCGCAGGCCGGGGGCGGCAAGGGCGCGGAGGGCTCCGAGCAGGGCCGCGGTCGCGCACTCGGTCGTACGCTCCGGAGAACGTGGGCCGACCGGGCGCGGGCGGGTGCCGCGCCCGGTCGGGATGC
>NZ_JAJFAU010000091.1:16525-19994 GCF_022614595.1 Streptomyces sp. CNQ085 | reverse complement strand
GGCGCCGGGCCGAGGGGGAGGGGCCGGGCGCCGGGCGGAGAACGGGACGGCCGGAGGATCAGCCGTTGCGGGGGGTGGGGAGGGTGCCCGGACGGGGCTCGGGCGGCTGCGCCGACCGCCCGGAGGGCGGGTGGGAGGCGGGTACCGGGGGAGCCCCGGCTCCCCCGGTCACGGCGTGTGCGGCGGCCCCGGTCTCCCGGCACTCCTCCCCGTCCCGGCCGGGCCGCCGTTCCGTCCGCGGCCCGTCGGCGGCCGGGGCCGTGGTCTGCGCGGTGGAGGCGCCGTCGGCCACCGCCGGCTCCTCCACCGCCGCGGCGCCACCCGCCCGTGCCGCCGGCCGGCGCGAGCCGTAGCGACGGTGTACGGCCTGTTTGGTCACGCCGAGCGCCGAGCCCACCGCATCCCAGGAGAAACCCAGCGACCGGTCGAACTCCACGGCCGCCGTCACCAGCGTCTCCGCACTGTCGCGCAGTTCCTGGGCGAGCCGGACGGTCGGCGCGGGCGCCCTGCCGTAGACGACGAAGCCCGCGGACGGTCCCGCGCGCCGTGGCCGGTAGACGTTGCCGAGCTGCGCGGTGAGCGTGCGCAGTGCGTCCACCTGCCGGCGGACCCGCTCGATGTCCCGAACCAGCAGGTGCAGGCTGGCCCGTGCCTGGGCGTCGGGGGTGGCGTGGTCGGCCATGGTCAAGCCTCTCGAACCGGCGTGGGATCGGCCGGCCGCGTCTGCGGCCGTTTCGGTCAAGCTGCATTGACCAACGCGGTACCGGGTGCCGGGGTAACGCCGAGGGGGCGTGAAAAGACACGCGGGAGCGGAGTGTTCGGGACCGTACGCCCCGGTCGGCTTCCCGGTGCCCGCCGGGCCCGGCGTCGCGGCGGACCGTAGACTGGTGCGCCGTTCCGCGCCCGCACCCGTCGTGCCCGCCCCGCCCCACCCCGCCAGTCCCCGACGCACCCGTCTCCGAGAGGTAGTCCCGCACCGATGAGGCTCGTCTTCTCCGGCACACCCGAGGTCGCCGTGCCCGCCCTCGACGCACTGATCGCCTCGGAGCGGCACGAGGTCGCGGCCGTCGTCACCCGGCCCGACGCGCCCGCCGGGCGCGGGCGCCGCCTGGTGGCCAGCCCGGTCGCCCAGCGGGCCGAGGAGGCCGGCATCGAGGTCCTCAAGCCCGCCCGCCCGCGCGACGAGGACTTCCTCGCCCGGTTGCGCGAGATCGCCCCGGACTGCTGCCCGGTCGTCGCCTACGGCGCGCTGCTGCCCGGGGTCGCGCTCGAGGTCCCGGCCAGGGGCTGGGTCAACCTGCACTTCTCGTTGCTGCCCGCCTGGCGCGGCGCCGCGCCCGTCCAGCACGCGATCATGGCCGGGGACGAGGTCACCGGGGCCTCCACCTTCCTCATCGAGGAGGGGCTGGACTCCGGACCGGTCTACGGCGTGGTCACCGAGGAGGTCCGGCCCACCGACACCAGCGGCGACCTGCTGACCCGGCTCGCCCTCGCCGGCGCCGGACTGCTGGCCGCCACCATGGACGGCATCGAGGACGGCACGCTGCGGGCCGTCCCCCAGCCCGCCGAGGGCGTCAGCCTCGCCCCCAAGATCACGGTCGAGGACGCCCGCGTGGACTGGACCGCTCCGGCCCTGCGCGTGGACCGCGTGGTGCGCGGCTGCGCGCCCGCGCCCGGCGCCTGGACGCTCTTCCGGGGCGAGCGGCTGAAGCTGCGGCAGACCGCACCCGCCCCCGGCCGTACCGGCCTGGCACCCGGCGAGCCGGTCGTCGGCAAGAACACCGTGCACGTCGGCACCGGTTCGCACGCCGTCGAACTGCTGTGGGTCCAGCCGCAGGGCAGGAAGCCGATGGCCGCCGCCGACTGGGCGCGCGGTGTGCGCATCGCCCCGGGGGAGCGGCTGGGGGACTGAGGCGGGTCGGCCCCACGCGGGCAGAGCCCTGTGCCGGGGGGATTAGGCTGGAACGCCGCGCCCCGGCGCCCACCGCGCGCCGCCCCCCGACACCACCCGGAGCACCTTTTCCGTGAGCAGCCGGCCACGCCGTCCCGCCAAGCCCTACCGCCGACCCGAGAAGGACCCCGTACGCCTGATCGCCTACGAGGCGCTGCGGGCCGTGGACGAGCGCGACGCGTACGCCAACCTCGTCCTGCCCCCGCTGCTGCGCGAGGGCCGCGAGCGCGGCGACCTCGATGGACGGGACGCGGCCCTGGCCACCGAGCTGGTCTACGGCACACTGCGCCGGCAGGGCACCTATGACGAGATCATTGCCGCCTGTGTGGACCGCCCGCTGCGCGAGGTGGACCCGCCGGTGCTGGATGTCCTCTCGCTCGGGGCCCACCAGTTGCTGGGCACCCGCATCCCCGCACACGCCGCGGTCAGCACCACCGTGGAGCTGGCCCGGGTCGTGCTCGGTGACGGACGGGCCAGGTTCGTCAACGCCGTACTGCGCAGGATCGCCTCCGACGACCTGGACGGCTGGCTGGAGAAGGTCGCCCCGCCCTACGAGGACGATCCCGAGGAGCACCTGGGGATCGTTCACGCACACCCCCGCTGGATCGTCTCCGCCCTGTGGGACGCGCTCGGCGGCGGGCGCGAGGACGTCGAGGCGCTGCTGGAGGCCGACAACGCCCGGCCCGAGGTCACCCTGGTCGCCCGCCCCGGCCGCGCCGCCGCCGGGGAACTGCTGACCGGTGACGCCGTGCCCGGGCGCTGGTCGCCGTACGCCGTCCGGCTCGCCGAGGGCGGCGAGCCCGGCGCGATCGAGGCGGTGCGCGAGGGGCGCGCCGGGGTGCAGGACGAGGGCAGCCAGCTGGTCGCCCTCGCGCTGGCGAACGCGCCCCTGGACGGGCCCGACCGCCGCTGGCTGGACGGCTGCGCCGGGCCGGGCGGCAAGGCCGCGCTGCTGGGCGCGCTGGCCGCCGGACGCGGCGCGGCCCTGCTCGCCGCCGAGAAGCAGCCCCACCGTGCCCGTCTGGTGGCCCGCGCCCTGCGCGGCAACCCCGGCCCCTGCCAGGTGGTCACCGCCGACGGCACCCGCCCCGCCTGGCGGCCAGGTTCCTTCGACCGCGTCCTGGTCGACGTGCCCTGCACCGGACTGGGCGCCCTGCGCCGCCGCCCCGAGGCTCGCTGGCGCCGCCGTCCCGAGGACCTGGCGGGCTTCGCCCCGCTCCAGCGCGGACTGCTGGCCGAGGCGCTGCGCGCGGCCCGGCCCGGCGGCGTCGTCGGTTACGCCACCTGCTCGCCGCACCCGGCCGAGACCCGCGCGGTCGTCGACGACGTGCTGAAACACGAGAGCGCCGAGCCGGTCGACGCCCGCCCGCTGCTGCCCGGCGTGCCCTCCCTGGGTGACGGCCCCGACATCCAGCTCTGGCCGCACCTGCACGGCACCGACGCGATGTACCTCGCCCTGCTGCGCCGCACCTGAGCCCGCCGGCCCCGCGTCCAGGTGCGCCCCGGCGCACCTGGACG
>NZ_JAJFAU010000091.1:0-16515 GCF_022614595.1 Streptomyces sp. CNQ085 | reverse complement strand
CCCCCCCCCCCCCCCCCCCCCCCCCCCCCCCCCCCCCCCCCCCCCCCCCCCCCCCCCCCCCCCCCCCCCCCCCGCCCCCGGGCAGGTGACACGACATACTGGGGTCATGGTTCAGATCAGTCCCAGCATCCTGTCCGCCGACTTCGCGCGCCTGGCCGAGGAGGCGCGGCGCGTCGGAGGGCCCGAGGGCGCCGACTGGCTTCATGTGGATGTGATGGACAACCACTTCGTCCCCAACCTCACGCTCGGTGTCCCGGTCGTCGAGGCGCTGCGCAAGGCGACCGACACCCCGCTGGACTGCCACCTGATGATCGAGGACCCCGACCGCTGGGCACCGCAGTACGTCGAGGCGGGCGCCGGGTCGGTCACCTTCCACGCCGAGGCCGCCGCCGCTCCGGTGCGGCTGGCCCGCGAGATCCGCGCCAAGGGCGCCCGCGCCTCCATGGCGCTCAAGCCCGCCACGCCGATCGAGCCGTACGAGGACCTGCTGCCCGAGCTGGACATGCTGCTGGTGATGACCGTTGAGCCCGGCTTCGGGGGCCAGGCGTTCCTCGACGTCATGCTGCCCAAGATCCGCCGCACCCGGCAGCTCATCGACAAGCGCGGCCTCGAGCTGTGGCTCCAGGTGGACGGCGGGGTGTCGGCCTCCACCATCGAGCGGTGCGCCGAGGCCGGCGCGGACGTCTTCGTGGCCGGCTCGGCCGTCTACGGCGCGGACGATCCGGCCGCCGCGGTGCAGGCACTGCGCGCTCAGGCCCGGGAGGCCGCGAACGGAGCCGTCGGCGGATGCGCCCACTGAGAGGCGGCCCGGGGCCCGGGGGGCTCCGCGGAGGCGGGCATGGGTGCACCGTGCACGGAGTGGATCAGGACCGCCGCGGATCTGCGAGGATGAACGCGCGGAGTGGGGAACGGCGCGTACACGAGTACGGCGGAACGGTAGCGAGGTGAGTGCGGTGTCGACCGGGCGGTCAGCCACGAGAATGGGTCCCGCCGAGCTGATGCAGGCGGCGGCCATGGCGCGCCGCTTCTATCTGGAGGGCAAGTCCAAGATCCAGATCGCGGACGAGTTCGGGGTGAGCCGCTTCAAGGTGGCCCGGGTGCTGGAGACCGCGCTGGAGCGGGACCTGGTGCGCATCGAGATCCGCGTCCCGGCCGAACTGGACGCCGAGCGGTCCGACGCGCTGCGCGCCCGCTACGGGCTGCGCCACGCTGTCGTCGTCGAGTCGCCCTCGGACGCCGCCGAGGACGCCGCCGACCCGGAGAACCTCGGCGAGGTCGCCGCCGACCTGCTGGGCGAGCTGGTCACCGATGGGGACGTCCTGGGCCTGGCCTGGGGCCGTTCCACCATCCACATGGCCACCGCGCTGCACCGGCTCCCGCCGTGCACCGTCGTCCAGCTCACCGGCGTCTACGACGCGGGCACCGCCGAGCGCGGCTCGGTGGAGGCGGTGCGCCGCGCCGCCACCGTCTCCGGTGGCGAGGCCCACCCGATCTACGCGCCGATGCTGCTGCCGGACGCGGCCACCGCCGCCGCGCTGCGCGGCCAGACGAGCATCGCCGCCGCGTTCGAGTACTTCGACAGGGTGACCGTGGCCGCGGTCTCCATCGGCTCCTGGGAGCCGGGCGTGTCCACCGTCCACGACATGCTCGGGGAGGAGGAGCGCGCCCACTACGCTTCCCTCGGGGTCGCCGCCGAGATGTCGGCGCACCTCTTCGACGCCGAGGGCCGCCGTATCGGCCGCGACCTGGGGGAGCGCTGCATCACCGTCGAGGCCGACCGGCTGCGCCGCGTTCCCGAGGTCATCGCGATCGCGGGCGGCCGCCGCAAGGCCGAGGCGATCGGCGCGGTCCTCCGCTCCGGGCTGGTGACCAGTCTGGTCACCGACACCGCCGCCGCCGACCACCTGCTGCACGAGTTCACCCCCGGCCCCCGGCCCGCGCTGGAGCGGGCCGACCCGGACGAGAACGCGCCCTGAGGGCCCGGGCCGGCGCAGCCCGGCCCGGGCCCTCAGGGCGTTGGTGGGAACATACGACGGCGGCCCCGCCCACCTGGCCTTTTCTCCATGACCGGGGTCCGGGGCGGGCGTGCAACAATGAAGTACGTGCGATTCCTCAACGATCAGCGGCCCGCTTACGACCTGACGTACGACGATGTCTTCATGGTGCCCAACCGCTCCGCGGTCGGCTCCCGGCAGGGCGTGGACCTCTCCTCGCCGGACGGGACGGGCACCACCGTCCCGATCGTCGTGGCCAACATGACCGCGATCGCCGGGCGCCGGATGGCCGAGACGGTGGCCCGCCGCGGCGGCCTTGCCGTCATCCCCCAGGACATCCCCCTGGACGTGGTCACCGATGTCATATCGTGGGTCAAGCAGCGCCACCTGGTCCTGGACACCCCCATCGTCCTGGAGCCCTCCGCGACCGTCGCCGACGCCCTGTCCCTGCTGCCCAAGCGGGCGCACGGCGCGGGTGTCGTCGTCGACGGGGAGCGGCGGCCGGTCGGCGTCGTCACCGACTCCGACCTGACCGGCGTGGACCGCTTCACCCAGCTCTCCCAGGTCATGTCCCGCGACCTGCTGCTCCTGGACGCCGGCATCGACCCGCGCGAGGCGTTCACCCGCCTGGACGGCGCCCACCGCAAGTTCGCCCCCGCCGTCGACGCGGAGGGCCGCCTGATCGGCATCCTCACCCGCAAGGGCGCCCTGCGCGCCACCCTCTACACCCCCGCGACCGACGACTCCGGGCGACTGCGGGTGGCCGCCGCCGTCGGCGTCAACGGTGATGTCGCCGGCCGCGCCAAGGGGCTGCTCGACGCCGGGGTGGACACCCTCGTGGTGGACACCGCCCACGGCCATCAGGAGTCCGTGATCTCCACCCTGGAGACGATCCGTGCGCTGGACCCGCAGGTCCCCATGGTGGCGGGCAACGTCGTCTCCGCCGAGGGCACCCGGGACCTGATCGAGGCCGGCGCCGACATCGTCAAGGTCGGCGTCGGCCCGGGCGCCATGTGCACCACGCGCATGATGACCGGTGTGGGCCGGCCCCAGTTCTCCGCCGTCCTGGAGTGCGCCGCCGAGGCGCGCAGGCATGGGAAGCACGTCTGGGCCGACGGCGGTGTGCGGCACCCGCGCGACGTGGCCATGGCACTGGCCGCCGGAGCCTCCAACGTCATGATCGGCTCCTGGTTCGCCGGCACCCACGAGTCTCCCGGCGACCTCCAGCAGAGCGCCGACGGGCGCCTGTACAAGGAGAGCTTCGGCATGGCCTCCGCACGCGCGGTGCGCAACCGAACCGCAGAGGAGTCCGCCTACGACAGGGCCCGCAAGGCTCTGTTCGAGGAGGGCATCTCCACCTCCCGGATGTTCCTCGACCCGGCCCGGCCGGGGGTGGAGGACCTGATCGACTCGATCATCGCCGGGGTGCGCTCCTCGTGCACCTACGCCGGGGCCGCCACCCTGGAGGAGTTCGCCGAGAACGCCGTCATCGGCGTCCAGAGCGCCGCCGGCTACGCCGAGGGCAAGCCGCTGCACGCCAGCTGGTGATCCGCGCTCCCGCGGCCCGCGCCCTTACCCGGTGCGGGCCGCGGCTGCTTCGATGGACCCATGAGCGAACCGGCGTACGAGGAGACCCACCGGGGCCACAGCGGCACCGGCCCGGGAGCGATCACCCCCGACGGCTGCGCGGTGGAGGTCTACACCCGCGTCCCCGCCGGTGCCGAACCCGGCATCATCGCCTCGGCCGTACCCGCCGGGGCGAGCCTGTTGGAACTGGGCTGCGGGGCGGGCAGGGTGACCCACCCTCTGCTGGAGCGCGGTTTCGCGGTGACGGCCGTCGACGAGTCACCGCGGATGCTCGAGCACGTGCGCGGCGCCCGCATCGTGTGCTCGCCCATCGAGACGCTGGAGCTGGACGAGCGCTTCGACGCCGTCGTGTTGGCGTCCTTCCTGGTCCACACCGGTGATGTCCGGGTGCGCGACGCGCTGCTGCGCGCCTGCCGCCGGCACGTCGCGGACGACGGGTGCGTGCTGATCCAGCGCGAGGGCGAGGACTGGCACGAGCGGGTTCCCCGGGAGCGGGAGGCCGGCGGCGGGCTGGTCCGGATCGCCGCGGCCGGTCCCACCGACGACCCACGGGTGTCCGCCATCCGCTGCGAGTACATCTTCCCGGACGCCACCTGGACCCAGACGTTCCTCTCCCGGCGAATGGACCGGGAGGAGTTCGAGGCGGCGCTGGCCGGCGTCGGCCTGGCCGTCGACTCCTACCTCACCGACGACCGGACCTGGGTGAGGGCCCTGCCCGCGGAGTGGCGCCCAGGACGGCGACGCAGCGGCGCGTACGCGCCTGCACCGGCCACCGCCGGACGGTGTGCGAGGCTCGGAGGAACTCGCGTGTGACCGGTGTGTGAAAGATCTCCCGAGGAGTCGTCCCGCGATGGACCAGGGCGCCGCCTCCCCCGTTCCCTCTCCCTCCCCAGGACCCGGCGGGAATCTCTCGCGGCTGACGCGCCGCAAACCCGTCGAACGGCTCGTCGCCGAGAGCGGCCGCGGGGAGGGCGGCCTGTTGAGGCGCTCGCCGGGGGTGTGGCAGCTCACCGCGATCAGCGTCGGCGCCACCCTGGGCGCCGGCATCTTCGTCGTCCTGCGCCGCACCCACCCGCGGGCGCCCCGCGGTTTCCGCGTCCCGCTCTCACCGCTGCTGCCCGCGCCGGGTTTCGGCTTCTGCGTGTGGACGATGGCCGGCCTGGACGCCGTCACCTGGACCGTCTTCGGTCTCTGGCTGGCCGGCGGCCTGGCGCTCCACCTCTCCTACGGCATCCGCCACTCGCGCCTCAACGAGCCGGGCGGGTCGGCCGCCACCGACCGGACCGGGCGGTAACGCCCGGTCCGGTACGGGCTCAGGTGCACTCGTCGGACTTCCCGACGGCCTCGGCGTAAGCGGCGACGAGCTTCTTCATCGCCGCCTCGTCGGACTTGCCGGCGGCGGAGACCCGCGCCGACGCGAACAACTCCTGATCGGCCTTGCGCGGTTTCGCACAGGAGACCTCGGCGAGCGCCCCCGTTTTCGAGTACATGTACGACAACTCCTCCCGCACCTTCTCGTCACCGTCCAGGCCGATCGAGTCGTGGCCGCTGAGACCGGCCGCCGAAGTGGCGGCCTCGCGCAGCCCGGTCCCCTCCTCCCACCACTCCGTGGTGAACGACAGCACCTCCTCGCCGTCCACATGGAGGCGGCAGCGCTCGATGCCGTCGATCTCGGCGACGCCGGGGTACACGGAGATCTCCTGGCCTCCGGGAAGAAACGGCTCCAGCCGGTCGGCCGGCACGGTCACGCCGCACAGCGATTCGGGAATCTCGTACTGTCTATCGGGCGGGGACGAGCAGGCGGACACGCACAGACCGAGCACCATCGCTCCGACGAGCGTGTGGGCCGACCATGGCCGGGAACCTCCACGTACCGTGTGATGCTGCACCTTGACCTCTGTGTCGACTGGTGGGATGTGTCTGCCGGGCGAGGCGCTCCGTAACCGCTAGTTCGGAATCTCGGTTTCCAGGTCGTCCGCCATCTGAGCGGCGTTGGTGGAGGCGTCGTTGAAGCCGTCCGCCGTGCCGATGCGAGCCCATTCCGCCACCTGCTCGGAATGTGGGGAATCGTGGGCCTTGGCCGCCTCCATGGCAGCCAGTTGGCTCAGCTCCACGTTCGTGTCCTTGGTGTCCTCCCACCTCGTGGCGGCGTCTTGGCCGGCGTTCTGGAGGTTCTCCGGCTGCATGGAGCCGAAGAGTTGTTCCAGAACGACGCTGCTGACCGTGCTGGCGGCCCCGCCGGCCGCGGCACCGGCGACGGGCGTCGCGACGAAACTCGTCCCCACCCCGATTCCGAGGCCGATGACGCCGGAAGTCACGTTCTTGGCCTGGTTGACCGCCTTCTGATAGTCCTCGTCCTTCTGGTGCGCCTCGCCCAAGACCGCCTCCTGGCGGCCGATGGCCAGCGTGCCGCCGACCTCGGCGGACCTCCGGGAGATCTCCTTGACCGTCTCCTCCGGGGAGTGCGGGTAGCGCTTGTCCTCCGGAAGGCCGGGGTTCAGGTGGTAGTCCAGCAGATTGGCCATGTACGCCTTCTGGCCAGCCTCGACCTTCGCATATCCTTCCGGGTTCTGTCCCACGCTGATGAGGAAGCGCGTGACATCCCTGTGGTCCAGTTCGACAGTGGCACTGGCGATTGGGAAGAGCTTGTCGGAGTTGCCGTACTTGTCGTCGGCCATGGCCCGGTTGATGTCGGGCAGGTACTCCGCCGCGATCTGGCCCATGCTGTCCGACAGGTAGCCGCGTTCGGTGAGGCGTTCGGTGTCCGCCGAGACGGAGTCGAAGATCTGCTCCACCAGCCGGGCCTGCTCCGGGCTGTGCGGAGGAGTGTCCGGACCGGGCTGCTCACCGGCCGGGTGGCCGGTCGCGGCGGCCTCCAGGGCCCAGCCCATGGCGTTCTGACCGGCGATGCTCTCCTCGAACTCGGAGTCGTACTGCCTGGGCCAGTCGCGCTCCTCGAAGAGGTACTGGAAGTTGGTCAGGCCGACCTTGCCCTCCTTGCCGTTGCCGTCGGTGTCCCGGGTGAAGTCGTGGTCCTCGTCCTTGGTGACGAAGGTGCCGTTGAAGAAGTCGGTGGCGGCTTCCGGGCTCTTGCCCAAGGCCATCATGAAGCCCGTCATCGGGTCCGAACCCTCGTCGGTACCCGTCCGGTTGAGCATCGGCCCCATGGGGAAGTGCCAGGCCAGCTCCGCGCTGCGGCCGTTGCCGCTGCGCTCCTTCTCGACCCGGACGAGCTCGTCGCCGTAGTTCTTCAGGAACTTGTCGTCGAAGTCGCCCCAGCGCATCAGGTTGCTCATCACCTGGGCGCCCATGGCCCGGGGGTTGTCCTTGCCCGGGACGAACTCGCCGGTCAGCCCGACCATGTCCCGCTCCCAGCGCTGCATGGCGGGGCTGTCGGACCGGGTGGCGGTGGCCAGGGTCAGGCCGAGGTTCTCCTGCAGGCCGCCGTACATGTCCACCCGGGCCTGGCCGAGCTGCATGTTGGTGTGCGGATCGTTGATGCCCGCCCAGAAGTCCAGCACGCCCCGGGGGCCCAGTCCGGTGGCGAACCGCTCGGCGAAGAGGGGGTCGTCCTTGTACCGCGCCATGGTGGAGTTGAAGTCGTCGAACTCCTGCGGGGACATGTCCGAAGGGTCCCTGGCGAGTTCGATGGCCCGGTCGGCGGCCCCCATCGCCTCGGCGGCGGCGTCGCGGTCGGCGTAGGAGGCGTCGGAGAAGCCGTAGGGCGTCTGGTCGGCCAGGGCTCTGAGCGCCCTGGCGGCGCTGGAGTCGCTCTCGGCGGCCCTGGCGAGGATGCCCTGCACCTCGTCGCGCAGGGCGGTGACGTCCTCGGGGGTGTGCTCGGGTACGTCGGTGCCCCTGGCGGCGCGGTCGGGGTGGATGTCCATGGTGACGGTGAAGCTGCCGTCGGTGTTGGCGATGACGGTCAGGTTCTTCTTCAGCCCGCGCTCGATGGCGTCGTTGAGCTGCCTGCGGTACTCGACCAGCTCGTCGTGGGTGTCCTTGAGGATGTTGTGGATGGAGGTGGCCTGGGTGTGGGCGTCGGCGAACTCGCCGGTGGTCCTGGCCACGAACTCCCGGGTGACGGCGGCGTTCAGACCGGTCCAGTCGGCCTTGTCGGCCTTGCCCTTGAGCCGGGAGCGGGCGTCGTCCTTCAGGGTGCTCAGCTTCCCGGCCGTCTCCGACCAGTCGGAGACGGCCCTGCCCAGCTTGGAGAAGTCGGCGTGGCGGAGGGCGTCGAGCTTCACTGGCGCCGGGTCCTCTCGTCGTAGCCCTCGTCGAGCGCGGAGACGCTGTTGAACAGCGAGCTGATGTGCTGCTCGTCGTCGGCGTGGGCCTTGTTGCTGTACTCCATGTGGTTGGAGATGTGGGCGCAGGCGTCGGTGAGGGTGCGCAGCTGCTCCTGCCACCGGGTCGCGACATGCTCCAGGGCGCCGCCGATCTCGAAGTCGCCCTTCAGGCCCGCGGCGGCGCCGATGCTGCTCTCCCGGGCGTGGTCGCCGTCCTTGCGCAGCCGAGTGTGGAGGTCGAACGCCGCGTCTCCGACGGCGGCCAGATCCTTCTGTGACACGGTGAGCTCACCGGAGGACGTCGTGACGCCTCCCTCTCCGCCGCCGTCGAGCCGGTTCAGGCGCATCTGGGTGGCCTTCCGCTCGGCGGCGGCCTCCACCAGCCGTCTCCACTCCTCGTCGAACGACACGTTCCCTCCCCCGCGTTCGGCTCCGCCTGTCGGGCCACACGGTATAGAAGCGCCTCTTCCGGCCGCCAGTGAGGGGTGCGCGGAAAAGGACAGGAACCTCCACCGGCGTGCCGCTGCCGGTGGGGGAGGACGCCCGGTTCGCGGAGGTGTGGCCGCGAAGAGCCGCACGGAAATCCGGTAATGCCTTCTCCCGGGCGGCGGCGCCGGCCCGTGTGGCGCTTCGGTGAAGATTCCCCGCCGGAAGGCCGCCTCGCGGGGCCGGTGTGCTGTACTTCGCTGCCGGGGCGACGCGATAACCGCGGCGCCCCGAGTACCGCCCGCACGACAGAAGTGGCCCACCCGCAGTGCGACTGAACGAGCTCGACGAACGCATCGTCCGCGCCCTCGCCGAGGACGCCCGGCGCTCCTACGCCGACATCGGAGCCGAGGTGGGGCTGTCGGCCCCCGCCGTCAAACGCCGGGTGGACCGGCTGCGCGAGCAGGACGCCATCACCGGTTTCACCGTACGGGTGAATCCGGCGGTGCTCGGCTGGGAGACCGAGGGCTTCGTCGAGATGTACTGCCGCCACAAGACCTCGCCCGAGGACATCCGCCGGGGGCTGGCACGCTATCCGGAGGTGGCCTCCGCCTCCACCGTGACGGGCGACGCGGACGCCGTTGTCCAGGTCTTCGCCTCCGACATGCGGCACTTCGAGCGGGTGCTGGAGCGGATCGCGGGGGAGCCGTTCGTGGAGCGCACCCGGTCGGTGCTCGTCCTCTCCCCGCTGCTGCGGCGCTACGGTTCGGGGTCGCCGGCCTGAGGCGCCCCCGGCGTCCCGCCGCACCCGCTGCCGGACACGCGGCCGAAGGCGCAACGAATCGACGCACCACGGCCCCAGGACGCAACGGATCGATGCCGGGTGCGCAACGGGTGCGGGTTGTGGGGCGCGGCGGGCGGACCGTACCGTCGAGGCGTCCCCAGATTCCGCGGCCGTACCCCGGCACGCCCGGTACGGCTGTCCGACGTGAACGCGAAGAGGTCCCATGACACCGCTGCGCACCGCGCTGTTCCAGGGCCCCGGCGGTGTCCCCGGTTCCACCGCGGACAGTCTGGCCGCCCTCGACCGCGCTGCCCGCGAGGCCGCCGCGCGGGGGGCCCGGCTGTTGGTCGCCTCCGAGATGTACCTGACCGGGTACTCGATCGGGGAGCGGGTGGCGGAGCTGGCCGAGCCCGCCGACGGCCCCGGCGCCGAGGCGGTCTCCCGCATCGCCGCCCGGCACGGGATCGCCGTCGCCTACGGCTATCCCGAGCGCGACGGCGACGCGGTGTACAACTCGGCCGGGCTCGTCGGCCCCGACGGCGCCCGGCTGGCCGACTACCGCAAGACCCACCTGTACGGCGGCTTCGAGAGCTCCGCCTTCCGTCCGGGCGACACCCCGGTCGTCCAGGCCGACCTCGACGGCGTCCGTGTCGGAATGCTGGTCTGCTACGACGTGGAGTTCCCCGAGAACGTGCGCGCCCACGCGCTGGCGGGCACCGAGCTGCTGCTGGTGCCCACCGCGCTGATGCGACCGTACGAGATCGTCGCCGAGACCCTCCTGCCGGCCCGCGCCTTCGAGAACCAGCTCTACATCGCCTACGCCAACCGCTGCGGCACCGAAGGCGCGGACGGGGGCGGCGGTGCGGTCACCTTCGCCGGACTGAGCTGCCTGGCAGCTCCCGACGGCACGGTCCGCGCCCGCGCCGGCGCGGGCGCGGACCTGATCACCGCCGATGTCGACCCCGGGAGGCTGAGGGCGTCGCGCGCGGACAACCCCTATCTGCGCGACCGCCGCCCCGAGCTGTACGCCTCCCTCGTCTGAGAGGCCGGCCCCGCAGCCGGCCGCCGCCCCGGGCCGACCGCCCGGACACAGCCCGCCACGTACCACCAGGAGAACCACCCATGACCTCCACGGTGCCCGCCGCCGTCCACGACGAGCAGCACGCACAGGCGCGGACCGAGCCGCCCGTCACCATGTTCGGCCCGGACTTCCCCTTCGCCTACGACGACTACCTCGCCCACCCCGCCGGCCTCGGCCAGGTGCCCGCCACCGAGCACGGCACGGAGGTAGCGGTCGTCGGCGGCGGGCTGTCGGGGATCGTCACCGCGTACGAGCTGATGAAGATGGGTCTGAAGCCGGTGGTCTACGAGGCCGACCGGATCGGCGGACGGCTGCGCACGGCCCGCTTCGACGGTTGCGACCCCGAGCTGACCGCCGAGATGGGCGCGATGCGCTTCCCGCCCTCGTCCACCGCCTTCTGGCACTACGCGGACCTGGTGGGCCTGGAGACCAAGCCCTTCCCCAACCCGCTGGCGCCCGGCACCCCCTCCACGGTCGTCGACCTCAAGGGCGAGTCCCACTACGCCCGTACCCTGGAGGACCTGCCGGAGGTCTACCACCAGGTGATGGAGGCATGGAACGCCTGCCTGGAGGAGGGCGCCGACTTCTCCGGCATGCAGCGGGCCATCCGGACGCGCGACGTGCCGCGCATCCGCGAGATCTGGTCGCGTCTGGTGGAGAAGCTCGACAACCAGACCTTCTACGGCTTCCTGTGCGACTCCCCGGCGTTCTCCTCCTTCCGCCACCGGGAGATCTTCGGTCAGGTCGGCTTCGGCACCGGCGGCTGGGACACCGACTTCCCCAACTCCATCCTGGAGATCCTGCGGGTCGTCTACACCGGCGCCGACGACGACCACCGCGGCATCGTCGGCGGCAGTCAGCAGCTCCCGCTGCGGCTGTGGGAGCGCGAGCCGGCCAAGCTGGTGCACTGGCCGTCGGGCACCTCGCTGAAGTCCCTGCACGGCGGCGACCCGCGCCCGGCCGTGACCCGGCTGCACCGCACCGCGGGCAACCGCGTCACCGTCACCGACGCCACCGGCGACGTGCGAACCTACCGGGCGGCGGTGTTCACCGCCCAGTCGTGGATGCTGTTGTCGAAGATCGACTGCGACGACGACCTGTTCCCCATCGACCACTGGACGGCGATCGAGCGGACCCACTACATGGAGTCGTCCAAGCTGTTCGTGCCGGTGGACCGGCCGTTCTGGCTGGACAAGGACGAGCGCACCGGCCGGGACGTGATGAGCATGACGCTCACCGACCGCATGACACGGGGCACCTACCTGTTGGACGACGGCCCGGACAGGCCTGCGGTGATGTGCCTGTCGTACACCTGGTGCGACGACTCCCTGAAGTGGCTGCCGCTCAGCCCCCGGGAGCGGCTGGAGGTCATGCTCAAGTCCCTGCGGGAGATCTATCCGGACGTCGACGTGCGCAAGCACATCACCGGCAACCCGGTCACCGTCTCCTGGGAGAACGAGCCGTACTTCATGGGGGCCTTCAAGGCCAACCTGCCGGGCCACTACCGCTACCAGCGGCGGCTGTTCACCCACTTCGCGCAGGACCGGCTACCCGGGGACAAGCGCGGCGTCTTCCTCGCCGGCGACGACATCTCCTGGACGGCCGGCTGGGCAGAGGGCGCGGTGCAGACCGCCCTCAACGCGGTGTGGGGCGTCATGCGCCATCTCGGCGGCTCCACCGATCCCTCCAACCCCGGACCGGGCGACATCTACGAGGAGATCGCCCCGGTCGAGCTCCCCGAGGACTGAGCCGGCCGGGCGGCGCATCCGGACCCCCGCAGGGACTCCTCCCGCCAGACGTCCGGGCGGCGTTCCAGCGGGGTGAGCAGGAAGCGGCCCACCAGGGCCGCCCCCGCGTCCAGCCGGCGGGTGAACTCCTCGGCCAGTTCCGGCAGCCGCCGCATGCTCCACAGCAGCCGCGCCGCCGACCAGGCCGCGTCCCGGGCCCGCTCCATGTCCCAGCCGGCGACCAGATGGGTGAGCGGTTCGGCGACGTCCAGCGAACCGGGACCGGGTGCCAGATCCTCGCGGATCCGCTCCTCCAGCTCCACCAGGACGTCTCCGATCCGGTCGAACGCGCCCTGGAGCGCGGAGGGTTCGCACCCGTGCGTCCGGGCGGTGTCCACCACGGCCAGCGGCAGGTCGTACCCGATGTGCGCGTTGGCCCCCGCCAGCGCGAACTGCGCGGGGTGAACGCCGGGATGGTGGCGCGCCCGGAACAGCGGGCGCCAGCAGGCGGGTACGGGATCCCCGGCAGTGGCCAGGTCGACGGCGGCCGGATAGCGTCCGGCGAAGACCGCTGCCAGGGCCGCGGCGGAGCGGGGCCTGGGCAGGAGGCCGTCGACGAGGCTGCGGCGCACCGACAGCGTCACGGCCAGATAGACCCGGTTGAAGGCCGCCACCCCGTCGTGCGGCGGCAGCTCCTCCTGGAGCGCGCGCATCCGCGCGATCACCCCGTCCACCCCGTCCGCGGCGGCGGGCCGGGAGGCGGGCTCGGCAGTGGGCCCGGACTGCGTCATGGTCATGCGCCCAGCGTGGCAGACGGGGGCGGAGCGCAGGAGGGCCTTCGGGAAGTCATCCCGGATCGGGCGACATCCGAACGAGCGGCGAACCCCTGTCCGCGGGGTGCGGCGGGCGCCGACCGTGCCCCACCGCACCCCGCGGACAGGGGTTCGCCGCCTACCGCTTGTCCGGCCCGGCGCCTTCGGCGTCGTAGGAGGAGGTGCCCTCGTCCAGCAGCGGCTCCTGGGCGCGCATGTGCGCCGGGGCCAGCGCCCGCAGCACGTGGTAGCCGGTGAGGACGACGATGGTGCCCAGTGCGATGCCGTTCAGTTCGAAGCTGTCGGTGATCTCCAGGCTGACGCCGCCGACGCCGATGACGACGCCCGCCGAGACCGGCACCAGGTTCAGCGGGTTGCGCAGGTCCACCCGGCCCGCCAGCCAGATCTGCGCACCGAGCAGGCCGATCATGCCGTAGAGGATCACGGTGATCCCGCCGAGCACACCTCCGGGGATCGCGGCGATCACCGCGCCGAACTTCGGGCACAGCCCGAACAGCACGGCGAAGCAGGCGGCGGCCCAGTAGGCGGCGGTGGAGTAGACGCGGGTCGCGGCCATCACGCCGATGTTCTCGGAATACGTGGTGGTGGCCGGGCCGCCGACCGCCGTGGACAGCACCGAGGCCGCGCCGTCGGCGCCGATCGCGGTGCCCAGCTTGTCATCGAGCGGATCGCCGGTCATCTCGCCCACGGCCTTCACATGGCCCGCGTTCTCCGCGATCAGCGCGATCACCACCGGCAGCGCCACCAGGATCGCCGACCACTGGAACTCGGGAGCGTGGAGGGAGGGCAGTCCGATCCAGTCGGCCTCGGAGACGGCCGAGAGGTCCAGCCGCCAGTGGTCGACGACCTCCCCGCCGCCCGCCGGGGAGTGGATCTTCCCGAGGAGGCGGTCCAGGAGCCAGGAGACGGCATAGCCGAAGACCAGGCCGAGGAAGATCGCCACACGGGACCAGAAGCCGCGCAGCGCCACCACCGCGAGCCCGGTGAAGAGCATGGTCAGCAGCGCCGTCCACTGGTCCTGCGGCCAGTAGGTCGAGGCCGTCACCGGCGCCAGGTTGAAGCCGATCAGCATCACGACCGCACCGGTGACCACGGGCGGCATCACCGCGTGGATGACCCGCGCGCCGAACCTCTGCACCACCAGGCCGGCCAGCAGCAGCACCACGCCGACCACCAGCAGCGCCCCGGTGATCGTCCCGCTGTCGCCGCCCGAGGCCCGGATCGCGGCGGCGACGCCGACGAAGGAGAGGCTGGAGCCCAGATAGCTCGGCACCCGGCCGCGCGTCATGAGCAGGAACACCATGGTGGCGACGCCCGACATCATGATGGCCAGGTTCGGGTCCAGGCCCATCAGGACCGGGGCGACGAAGGTGGCGCCGAACATGGCGACCACGTGCTGTGCCCCCAGCCCGGCCGTCCGCGGCCACGACAGCCGCTCGTCGGGCCGTACGACGGCTCCGGGCGCCGGCGTGCGGCCGTCTCCGTGCAGGGTCCAGCGCAGACCGAGGCCCATGGGTGCTCCGTTTCGTGCTCGTGCGGTGGTGCGCCCCGGCGCACTCCGGGCGAACCTCGGGACGCTCTGGAGCGTGCCGAGGCGCGGTCGGGCGTGTGTGGCCGGAAACGATCGGCCCACATGCTACGGGGCGCCCCCGAGGATGTCAGTCGGCGGTACGCGGTGGAAAGGCAGGTCACACAGGTCGGCCAGGGGCCCGGGCGGGACGGCCGGGCCCCGACGGCGAGCCGGTCCGCTCATACCCCTTCGATCAGCCCCCTCCCGTTCGTGCCCACACGCTCTGGGCGCTCTGGGTGCTCTGGGTGTTCTGGGCGACGACCCCGCCGCGGCCGGGGGCGCGGAGCACCCCGGCGGCCAGGACGAGGACGGCTGTCGCGACGGTGACCAGGGCGAACGACGCACGCGGTGAGACCAGTTCGGAGAGGAGGCCGATGACGGTCGGCGCGGCCAGCCCGGTGGTGTAGGTGATGGTGGCGACCCCTGCGATGGCCTGCCCGGGAGCCGGACCGCTGTGCCCGGCCGCGGCGAAGGCCAGCGGTACCACCACGGCGATCCCGACGCCCAGCAGCGCGAACCCGGCGACGCCCGCCACCGGGCCGGGCGCGGTCACCACCAGCGCGCTGCCCGCGGTGGCCAGAACGCCGCTGACCCGCACCGTGCGCACCGGGCCGATGCGGCGCACGGCGGCGTCGCCCGCCAGGCGGGCGAGGGCCATGGTGCAGGCGAACACGGTGTAGCTCGCGGCCGCGACCGTCGCCGACGCACCGGTGACATCCCTGAGGTAGACACCGGACCAGTCCATCGAGGCGCCCTCGGCGAGCACCGCGCACATCCCCACCGCGCCGATCAGCAGGGCCGAACGCGGCGGCAGGGCGAAGCGCGGTGGCGCCTCCTGCCCGGGTGCGGGGCGTACGTCCAGCAGCCCGCGGCAGGCGGCGGGGACGGCCGCGGCCAGGACGGCGGCGGCCGTCGTGAGGTGGATACGGGCGTCCATGCCGAGGTGGACGGCGCCCACCCCGGCCGCCGAGCCCAGCAGCGCGCCCACGCTCCACATGCCGTGCAGCCCGGACATGATCGAACGACCGTAGCGCTGCTCCACCTCCACCCCCTGGGCGTTCATGGCCACGTCCGCCATGCCGGCGGTGGCGCCCAGGGCGAGGAGCGCGGCACAGAGCACGGCCAGGTGGGAGGAGAGAGCGGGCAGGGCGAGGGAGGCGCACCACAGGGCGAGCAGGGCACGCACCGCCGCCCGTCCGCCGTAGCGGTGCACGATACGCCCGGCCAGCGGCATGGCGAGTGAGGCGCCGATTGCGGGGAAGGCCAGAGCAAAGCCCAACTGGCCGTTGCTCAGGTCGAGTTGGTCGCGAATCCAGGGGATGCGGGTGGTGAAGCCGCCGGAGACCGCGCCGTGCAGGGCGAAGACCAGGGCGACCGAGCGCCGGGCCCGGCGGATGGAGGAGGAGAGCATGCGTGTAAATTATCAGGAAGCCTTCCTTAATGAAAAAGGAAATCTGCGAGGATTCCTTCATGAGCACGCCTCCACGGCCCGCACCCCCCGCCTCCCCGGTCCGCCCCGCGCGCACCGCGTCCCCCCGCACGGCCCGCGCCATCAACGACCGGATCGCGCTGGAACTGATGGTGGAGCACGGCCCCCTGACGGCCGGCCGGCTCAAGGAGCTGACCGGTCTGTCCCGCCCCAGCGTCGCCGACCTGCTGCGGCGCCTGACCGACGACGGGCTGGTCCGGGACGTCGGGGAGACGGGGGAGGCCCGCCGGGGGCCCAATGCCAGGCTGTACGGCCTCGTCGCCGGCAGCGCCCACGTCGCGGCCGTCGACGTCCGCGCCGGCAGCGTCTCCTTCGCCCTGGCCGACCTGGCGGGCGGTGCGGCCGGCGGGGCGGAACTGCCCGCGGGAGACGGCGGGGAGAGCGAGGGCGATCCCGTGGAGCGGACGGTGACCGCCCTGCGGGAGGCGCTGCGGGAGAACGGCGTCACCACGCTGCACACCGTCGCCGTCGGCGCCCCCGGCATGATCGACCCGGCCACCGGAACCCTCGGCCGCAGCAGCGCGCTGCCGGCCTGGCACGCCCGCGTCCCGGCCGCGATCCGTGAACGGCTGGAGGTTCCGGTGATGCTGGAGAACGAGGTGAACCTCGCGGGCATCGCCGAACACCGCCTCGGCGCGGCGCGCGGACGCGACACCTTCGTCCTGCTCTGGCTGGGGCACGGGGTGGGAGCCGCCGTGATCCTGGACGGCGCACTGCGCCGCGGCGCCTCCGGAG
>NZ_JAJFAU010000010.1 GCF_022614595.1 Streptomyces sp. CNQ085 | reverse complement strand
GCCCCGCCCCCCGGACCGGCCGTCACCGTGCCCGGTGTCGCGCGCGTCACGGCGGGCGGCGCCGTACGCGTCGCCGTACGCGCCGTCACCGGCGTCACCGGCGTCACCGCGGCCGTTGGCCAGGGCGAGGGCGTCGGCCAGTTCGTCACCGCTCATCCGGCGTCCGTTCCCTCTCCGCCGCGGGGCTCCCCGCTCCCGCCGGCCCGCTCCCTTCCCTCCGCCTCCGCGGCCCAGCGCCGGGCCAGTTCGGCGGCCTTGCGCGCGGCCCCGGCCACGTCCTCGGGGCCCCCGCCCGCACGCGCCGCCGCGTACCCGACGAGGAAGGTCGTCAGCGGGGCGGCGGGCCGGGCCACGCCGTGCGCGGCGTCCCGCGCGAGGTCGAGGAGGGCGGCGGTGTCGACGTCGAGGTCGATACCGAGTTCGGCCTTGGCCGCGGTCATCCATTCGTTCAGCACACGTCCATGCTCCCTGATCCGCGAGCGGGCCGAGGAGAGTTCCTCCCAGGTGTCGCAGTCGCGGGCCTCCTCGGGGCGTGCGGGGACGACACGGCGCAGCGCGAGTTCGTCGGTGAGCAGCCGCAGGGGAAGGTTCGCCGGATGTCCGTACTCGGCGGCGAGCAGGGCCAGCTCGCGGCGGAGGGACTCGGCGCGGTAGGCGCCCAGGAGGGGCTGGGCGCGCCCGTCGTCCACGATCGCCCCGTCGGGGCCGGTGGGCCCGTCGGGGTCTTCGGGGCCGGGCCCCGCGCCGTGTGCGGCGCACAGGGCGTCCAGCAGCACCCGCACGGTGGCGGAGGTCAGGAACGGCAGATCGGCGGAGAGCACCAGCACCGTCTCGCTCCCGGTACGCCGCAGTCCGGCGTCGAGGGCCGCCAGCGGCCCTCCCCCGGGCGGCTCCTCGCGCGTCCAGTCCACCGGCCGGGCTGTCGGCCTGCGCGGGCCGACGACCACCGTCCGCGCCGCGTCCGCGCAGGCGTCCAGCACCCGGTCGAGCAGCGTCCGGCCCCCGACCGTGAGGGCGGGCTTGTCCGTCCCGCCGAGTCGGCGTGCGGCGCCGCCGGCGATGACGACGGCCTCGTACACATGCGTCATACCCCGAGTGTGACCCCCTCTGCCCGGGCCCGGGCCGGGGGGCGTCACAGGGTGCGCAGCAGTACCGCCGGGTGTTCGACGCAGTCCGCCACGTACCGCAGGAAGCCGCCCGCCGTACCGCCGTCGCACACCCGGTGGTCGAAGGTGCAGGACAGCTGCACGACCTGACGCACCGCCAGCTCGCCCTCGTGGACCCACGGTCTGGGGATGACGCGGCCCACTCCGAGCATCGCCGCCTCGGGGTGGTTGATGATCGGAGTCGAGCCGTCCACTCCGAACACCCCGTAGTTGTTGAGGGTGAAGGTGCCGCCGGTCAGCTCGGCGGGCGTCAGCCTCCCCGCACGGGCGGACTCGGTCAGCCGGGCGATCTCCTCGGACAGCTCGGCCGCGTTGCGGTCGTGGGCGTCGCGTACGACGGGGACCACGAGTCCGCGGTCGGTCTGCGCGGCGAAGCCCAGGTGGATCCCGGGCAGCCGGACGATCTCGCGCGCGGCCGTGTCCACCGTCGCGTTCAGCTCGGGAAAGCGGGCGAGGGCGGCCGTGCAGATCCGGGCGAGGACCGCCATCAGGGAGATCTTCGGCCCCGCGGCGTTCATCGCCCGCCGGGCGGCGAGCAGTTCGGTGGCGTCGGCGTCCACCCAGCACGTGGCGTCGGGGATCTCGCGCCGGGAGGTGGAGAGCTTGTCGGCGACCGTACCGCGCAGCCCGCGCAGCGGGATCCGCTCGCCGTGCGCGATGGCGTCGGCGGACACGGGCGCGGGCAGGGGTGCGGGCGCCGGCGCGGCGGCTCCGTCGGCGGAGGCGGGCACGGTCCGGGCCGCCGCCACCGCGCACTCGACGTCGGCGCGCAGGATCAGCCCCTGCGGGCCGGAGCCGGCGATCCGCCGCAGGTCGATCCCGTGCTCCCGCGCGAGCCGGCGGACCAGCGGTGAGATCACCGGGACGGGCCCCTCGGCGGAGGGCGTCTCCACAGGCGCGGCGGACCGGCCGGACGCCGTGGGCGCGGATGGCTCCGGGGCCGGCGCGACGGGCACGGCGGCTGGATGCGGCGCGGGCACGCCGTTCGCCGGGCGGACCCGGCGGCGGCGGGCGGTGGGTCCGCCGGTGCCGTATCCCACCAGGACGTTCCCGGACTTCTCCGAGGTGCCGGCCGGATCCCCCCCCCCCCCCCCCCCCCCCCCCCCCCCCCCCTCCGCCGGTGCGGCCGGAGCGCCCGCCGTACCGGCGGACGCTCCGACGGCCACCGCCACCAGCGGTGCGCCGACGGGGACCTCGGCGCCCTCCTCCCCGAACCGGGCGGTGACCACACCGCCGTACGGGCACGGCACCTCGACCATCGCCTTGGCCGTCTCGACCTCCACCACCGGCTGGTCGACGGCGACGACGTCGCCGACGGACACCAGCCAGCGGACGATCTCGGCCTCCGTCAGCCCCTCGCCCAGATCGGGCAGGGCGAACTCGCGGACCTCGGCCATCAGCGGCCACCCCCGGTCATCCCCGCCACGCCGAACGCCTCGGGCCGCTCGGTCCAGTCCGACTCCCACTGGAGCCGGGCGACGGCGTCCAGGACCCGGTCCACTCCGGGCAGGTGGTGACGCTCCAGCATCGGCGGCGGGTAGGGGATGTCGAATCCGGCCACCCGCAGCACCGGCGCCTCCAGGTGGTGGAAGCAGCGCTCGGTGATCCGGGCCGCGATCTCGCCGCCGGGACCGCCGAAACCGGACGACTCGTGGACGACCACGGCCCGCCCGGTGCGCCGCACCGACGCGCAGACCGTCTCGTCGTCGAAGGGGACCAGGGAGCGCAGATCGACGACCTCCAGTTCCCGACCCTCCTCGCGAGCGGCCTCGGCCGCCTCCAGGCAGACGGGCACCGACGGGCCGTAGGTGACCAGTGTGGCGGACGTCCCCGTGCGGCGGACCAGGGCGCGGCCGATGGGCTCGACTGCCTCCGGCTCCCGCGGCGACCAGGCGGCCTTCGACCAGTACAGCCGCTTGGGCTCCAGGAAGACCACCGGATCGTCGGAGGCGATGGCGGCCCGCAGCAGCCCGTAGGCGTCGGCCACCGTCGCCGGGGTCACCACGTGCAGGCCGGGGGTGGCCATGTAGTACGCCTCGGAGGAGTCGCTGTGGTGCTCCACACCGCCGATCCCGCCGCCGTAGGGCACCCGGACCGTGATGGGCAGCGGCATCGCGCCGCGCGTGCGGTTGCGCATCTTGGCGACATGGCTGAGGAGTTGTTCGAAGGCCGGGTAGGCGAAGGCGTCGAACTGCATCTCCACCACCGGCCGCAGCCCGTACATGGCCATGCCGACGGCCGACCCCAGGATGCCGGCCTCGGCCAGCGGGGTGTCGGTGCAGCGGTCCTCGCCGAACTCGGCGGTCAGGCCGTCGGTGACGCGGAAGACACCGCCGAGCGTGCCGACGTCCTCGCCGAGCACGTGCACCGACGGGTCCTCGGCCATGGCGTCGCGCATCGCGCGGTTGAGAGCCTGGGCCATGGTGGCGGGCTTGAGGGCGGCTCCGGAACCGGCTTCCGCCCCGCCCCGGGCCTTCCCGTCCGCCCTGCCCGCGCTCTTGCCCGTGGTCACGGTGGTCATCGCCCGCCTCCCGCTGCGTGCCCGGCGGCCCCGTCCTGTCCGTCGTTCTCCGCGTCCAGCTCGGCGCGCAGCTGTGCGGCCTGCTCCCCGAGCTGCGTGGTCTTCTCCGCGTAGACGTGGTCGAAGAGGTCAGCCGGGTCGAGCACCGGATCCTCGTTCATCGCCTCGCGCAGCCGTGCGGCCATCTCCTCGGCCTCCTCGTGCGCCCCGTCGCGTGTCGCGTCGTCGAACAGGCCGCGCTCGGTCAGCTCGCGCTCCAGCAGCGCAACGGGGTCGTGTTCGAGCCATGCCCCGACCTCGTCGTCGTCGCGGTAGCGGGTGGCGTCGTCGGCGTTGGTGTGGGCGTCGACCCGGTAGGTCACGGCCTCCACGAGGGTGGGTCCCTCACCGCGCCGGGCGCGCTCGACGGCCTCGGTCAGGACCCGGTGGACGGCCGCGGCGTCGTTGCCGTCGACCAGCCGGCCGGGGACGCCGTAGCCGACGGCCTTGTGGGCCAGCGAGGGCGCGGCGGTCTGCTTGGCCAGGGGGACGGAGATCGCGAAGCCGTTGTTCTGCACGAGGAAGACCGTCGGGGTGCGCCAGACGGCGGCGAAGTTCAGCGCCTCGTGGAAGTCGCCCTCACTGGTGCCGCCGTCGCCGACCATGGCCAACGCCACCACGTCGTCGCCCTTGAGCCTGGCGGCGTGGGCGAGCCCGACGGCGTGCGGCAGGTGGGTGGCCAGCGGGGTGGACAGCGGGGCGACCCGGTGTTCGTACGGGTCGTAGCCGGTGTGCCAGTCGCCGCGCAGCAGACCCAGCGCATCGGCCGGGTCCATGCCGCGGGCGACGGCGGCGAGGGTGTCGCGGTAGCTGGGGAAGAGCCAGTCCCGCTCCCGGAGCACCAGGGCCGCGGCCACCTCGCACGCCTCCTGCCCGGTGGAGGAGGGGTAGACGGCGAGCCTGCCCTGCCTGGTGAGCGCGGTGGCCTGCCGGTTGTAGCGGCGGCCCCTCACCAGTTGCGCGTAGAGCGTCCTGAGCAGGCCGGGGTCGAGACCGGCCCCGGTGCCCAGCAGCCGGTACGGCTCGGAGTCCGGCAGCAGCGGCACGGGGTCCGTGCGTGGCTGCCAGGCGGGCGGCGGCGCGGGGCGGTATGCGCCTGGCTGCTCCAGGACTGTCATGCGGCACCTCCTGGTGAGGGCATCTGCGGGCGGGGAGCCGCACCGGATCCGGCGAACCCCCTACCGATTGTTCGGTCGCCGGCGCATTTTGGCTACGGGTGGCACCACCCTGTGGACAAACGGTTCCGCACCGCGTGGGATGTCGGCAGGACGTCCATGGAGGGGAGGCGGCAGGCCATGCCGGAAGAACAGATGGTCCCCGAGGCGCCGGAAGACGAGAACCGGCCGCCCGCCAGACCGCTCGATCCCGTCGACCGGTCCATCCTGCGGATGCTGCAACTGGACGGGCGCGCCTCGATACGGTCGGTCGCCGAACGGGTGCACGTGTCACGGGCGAACGCGTACGCCCGGATCAACCGCCTCGTCGAGGACGGGGTGATACGCGGCTTCACGGCCCGGGTGGACCACGAGCGCGCCGGTCAGGGCGCGTCGGCGTACATCACCTTGAAGATCGTTCAGAACTCCTGGCGCGCGGTGCGCGAGAAGCTCCAGGCGCTGCCGGGCGCCGCTCACATCGCGCTGGTCAGCGGCGACTTCGATGTGCTGCTGCTGGTGCACACGGCCGACAACCGGGCGCTGCGGGAGCTGGTGCTCACCCGGATACAGGCGATGCCGGAGGTGCTGAGCACCCGCACCCTGCTGGTCTTCGAGGAGACCGACCTGGAACCCGAGCCGTGAGCGGCGAGCGAGTCGGCCCGCCCCCGCCTCCCGTCCCTCGGCTCCTCCTCCGCTACTGCCTGCGCAGCCCCTCGAAGGCCAGCCGCACCACCGAGTCGGCGACCCGCTCGCGGTCCGCGGCGTCCCCGGGCTGCGGGCGGTACCACTCCACGATGGAATTGATCATCCCGAAGAGCAGCCGTGTGGCCAGCCGGGCGTCGAGGTCCGAGCGGATGTCGCCCTCGGCGGCGGCGGCCTTCAGCAGCCCTGCCACCCGGTGGTCGAACTCCCGGCGGCGCTCCATCGCCCAGCGTTCGGTACGGGTGTTGCCCCGCACCCGCAACAGCAGGGTGACGTAGGGCAGCTCGGCCGTCAGCACCTCGGCGGTGCGGCGGGTGACGTGCTCCAGCCGCTCGATCGCCCGCCCCCGGCCGGCGTCCGGCTCGTCCAGGATGGCGAAGAGGCCGTCGAGCGCGCGGGCTATCGCCCGGCGCAGCAGCTCCTCCTTGCCCCGCACGTGGTGGTAGATGGAGGACTTGGAGATACCCGCCGCGCGGGAGAGGTGCTCCATCGAGGTGCCGTCGTAACCGCGCTCGTTGAACACCTCCACGGCCACCGCGAGAAGCGACTCGGGCGTGTAGGTGTCGCGCCCCGGCGACTTGGCCGGCGACTTGGCCGACGGTTTGGCCGACGGCTCGACTGGCGGCTCGACTGGCGGCTCGACTGGCATGGCCTCGATGTTATCCACAGACGGCCTGCCCCTCTTGCCCCGACCGACCGTTCGGTAGCAGTATCTTCCTGTCCGTCCGCCGCGCACGGCGGCCCGCGTGCCTTCCACGGACCGCCTGGGCGCCGTCTGTACGGCACCGCCCCCGCCCGCCCGCTCGACGAGGAGTTGGTCCCCGATGGCCGCCGCACCCACCCAGGCTCCGCCGCTGACCCCGGAGGGGCTCGCGGAGAAGCACCGCCCGACGCTCCGGCGGGCGGTGGAGGCGATCAGCACCAGGGAGTACTGGTCCCCGTACCCGGAGCACCCCAAGGCGTACGGCGAGGAGCACGGCACGCTCGGCCCCGCCGGGGGGAAGGCCGCGTTCGACGCCCTGCTGGGCCGCCGCTTCGAGCTGGACCAGCCCGGCACCGACGGCTGGGTGGGCGGTGAGGTGTCGCCGTACGGCGTCGAGCTGGGCGTGGAGTACCCGCACGCCGGCATCGAGGCACTGCTGCCCGCGATGCGCGCCGCGCTCCCCGCCTGGCGGGACGCGGGGCCGGAGACGAGGGCGCTGGTGTGCCTGGAGATCCTGGCCCGGATCAACGCGCGCACCCACGAGTTCGCCCACGCGGTGATGCACACCAGCGGACAGGCGTACCTGATGGCGATGCAGGCCGGCGGGCCTCACGCCCAGGACCGCGGCCTGGAGGCGGTGGCGTACGCCTACGCCGAGCAGACCCGCACCCCGGCCTCGGCCCGGTGGTCCAAGCCGCAGGGCAGGCGGGATCCGCTGGAGCTGGCCAAGGATTTCACGCCGGTGCCGCGCGGCGTCTCACTGATGATCGGCTGTAACACCTTCCCCACCTGGAACGGCTACCCGGGCCTGTTCGCCTCCCTGGCCACGGGCAATCCGGTGCTGGTCAAGCCGCATCCGCGCGCGGTCCTGCCGCTGGCGCTGACAGTGCGGGCCGCCCGCGAGGTCCTCGCCGAGGCCGGCTTCGACCCGAACGCGGTGGCGCTGGCCGCCGAGCGGGACGGCGAGGGCATCGCCAAGGAGCTGGCCCTGCGCCCCGAGGTCCGGATCATCGACTACACGGGGTCGGCCGCCTTCGGTGACTGGCTGGAGGCCAACGCACGCCAGGCCCAGGTCTACACCGAGAAGGCCGGTGTCAACACGATCGTCGTGGACTCCACCGACGACTACCGGGGCATGCTGGGCAATCTGGCCTTCTCCCTGTCCCTCTACAGCGGCCAGATGTGCACCACCCCGCAGAATCTGCTGATCCCGCGCGGCGGCATCGAAACGGACGCGGGCCACAAGTCCTACGAGGAGTTCACCGCCGACCTGGCGGGCGCGGTGGACAAGCTGCTGGGTGACGACCAGCGAGCGGTGGCGCTGCTGGGCGCGATCGTCAACCCCGGGGTCCGCGAGCGACTGGAGGGGGCTCCGGAACTGGGCGAGACCATCCTGGCCTCGCGCTCGGTGGAGCACCCGGAGTTCCCCGGGGCCACGGTCCGCACCCCGGCGATCGTCGGGCTGGACGGGGCGAAGCCCGAGTCGGAGGGGGTCTGCATGTCGGAGTGCTTCGGGCCGGTCTCCTTCGCCGTCGCCGTGGACTCCACGGCCGGGGCGGTCGAGCTGCTGCGCCGCACCGTCCGGGAGAAGGGCGCGATGACGGTCGGTGCCTACACCACCTCGCCCGAGGTGGAGCGCCTGGTGGAGGAGGCATGCCTGGAGGAGTGCGCCCAGCTCTCGCTGAACCTCACCGGCGGGGTGTACGTGAACCAGACCGCGGCGTTCTCCGACTTCCACGGCTCCGGCGGCAACCCGGCGGCCAACGCCGCGCTGTGCGACGGGGCGTTCGTGGCGAGCCGCTTCCGCGTGGTGGAGGTCCGCCGGCAGGCCTGACGCCCTCCGCTCCGGGGTCCGGGGCCCTTCGCCCCGGGGGTCCGCCGCGCGGTGAACTCCCGGGGCGAAGGGCTCCCGGGCCGGAAGAGCTCCCGGGAAGGGGCCCGGCGGACCGTTCTCAGCCTACGTCGGCGTGCGCACGGATCCAGGCGTGCATGGCGATGGCCGCCGCGGCGCCCGCGTTGATGGACCGGGTCGAGCCGAACTGGGCGATGGAACAGACGCGTTCGGCGTGCCTCCACGCGTCCTCCGTCAGCCCCGGGCCCTCCTGGCCGAAGAGCAGCACACAGCGGCGGGGCAGCTCGGTGGTCTCCAGCGGGACGGCGCCGGGGAGGTTGTCGATGCCGATGACCGGCAGCCCCTCGGTCCGTGCCCAGTCGGTCAGCGCGGCCATGTCCGGGTGGTGGGTGATGTGCTGGTACCGGTCGGTGACCATCGCACCGCGCCGGTTCCACCGGCGTTTTCCGATGATGTGGACTCCCCTGGCCAGGAAGGCGTTGGCAGTGCGTACGACACTGCCGATGTTGAAGTCGTGGTTCCAGTTCTCCACCGCGACATGGAAGTCGTGCCGCCGGGTGTCGAGATCGGCGACGATCGCCTCCCGGGTCCAGTAGCGGTAGCGGTCCACGACGTTGCGCCGGTCGCCGCCGGCCAGCAGCTCCGGATCGTAGTGCTCACCGGCCGGCCACGGCTCGGGGTGGGGGCCGACGCCCACCTCCGTGCCGTGGCCCTCGTCGTACTGCACGGGCTCGTCCCGCACCGGTCGGTTCTCCGTCTCGCCCTCGCTCACCCCACGAGGGTACGTGTGGGGCCGCCGGTCCCGGACGGTTCCGCTTCCTCCTCCGGCTCGCGCGGGCGGCCCCGGCGCAGCCGCCCGGCCGCCCGGGACGCCCCGGCCCCGATCCAGACCAGGAAGACCGTCGGCAGGAACACGGCGTCGGCCGCGATCATGGCGAGTGAGAAGAAGGGCAGGCCGAGGATGACCGCGATGGAGGCGTGCTCCAGCATCATCACGGCGAGCAGCACGTTCTTCACCCGGCGGTTGAAGAGGGTGAAGGGGAAGGCGACCTGGGCGATCACCGTGCCGTAGGTGAGCAGCATGACCATCAGGCCGCTGCTGCCCAGTACCTCGGCGAGGGCCGGCCAGGGGGAGAAGTAGTCCAGATGCAGGGGGTAGTAGACGGCGGTGCCGTCCTGCCAGCGGGAGCCCTGGATCTTGTACCAGCCGGCGGTCGCGTAGATCAGGCAGACCTCGGCCATGATGATCAGCAGTACGGCGTTGTGGACGATGTTGCCCAGGACGTCCATCAGCCGGCGGAGGTCCTCCCGCCCGGCCCGTCCGTCAGCGGGGCGGGTGACGTACCACCACAGCCCGTGAACCAGCCACAGGCCCCACAGGAAGGTGGCCCAGCCCACGTAGAGCACCGGGCCGTCGTCGCCGAACCAGCTCAGCCGGCCGCCCGCGGTGGCCACCAGCAGGACGGCGCCGAGCAGCGACCACAGCGCGACGCCGACCAGATCGGTGCCCGCCGCGCGCCCGCCCCCGGCACCGCGGCGGCGGGCGCGGCGGGCGTCGAGCGACCAGACCCGGCCGCAGCGGGTGAGCACCAGGTACATCGCCATCAGGTGGATGACGTTGTCGCCGCCGTCGCCCATGAAGACGCTGCGGTTCTGCAGGGACAGCACACCGACCATGAACAGCACCGACATGGTCCTGGTCCGCCATCCGACCAGCAGCGCGGCGGAGGAGAGGACGGCGAGGGCGTAGACGGCCTCGAACCAGACGCCGCTGTCGGACCACAGAAGCACCGTGAAGGCGTGGTTGCCCGCCACCAACCGCTCGCCCAGCTCCCAGCTCCACGGGCCGTCCGGGCCGTACAGCTCGCGCCGGCGGGGCCACTCGAAGAGCAGGAAGACCAGCCAGGTGAAGGAGAAACCGATCCGGACGACCGCGCTCTGGTACGGGCCCAGTGCCCGGTCGCTGATCCGGACGATGCCGCCCACGATCGCCTCGTCGGCCTTCGCCGACAGGCGCACCGGCCACGGCCGGTGCGGTACCGCGGGCGACTCGGCGGGCGGGCGCTCCCCGGTACCGGAGGGGCGCTCCCGCGACCGTCGGGCGCCGGGGACGGCCGGAGCGGGGACGGAGGGGCCGTTCTCGGGCTGTGTCACTGGTCCTCCGGGATGTCCGTGCGGTCGACCGGCCACCAGGGCAACACCCGGTACGTGGTCTCGGTGCCCGCGCTCTCACCGCTCCACGGCGGCGGCGCGACCGGCGTGGTCGCCGACCGCACCTGCACGCGCCGGATCTCGCCGCCGTTCAGCTCGGGTCCGAACCGTGACATCACGATCCGCCTCAGATACTCCTCGGAGAGGTCTCCGCGCAGCCCGGTGGACCGGTTCTCCTCATCGTGCGAGCCGGTGAAGAAGTCCCAGGCCCGGCGGAGCCCGTTCTGGTCGGTGTGGCTGGGGAAGGGATTGCCCCGGATCTCGTCGATGTCCATCGCCGTCAGGTCCACCCAGCCGGTCCGCTCGCGTCCGCCGTCCGGCCGCACCACCTCCGCGCGGGCGTGGACGGCGACGTTCTGCTGGAGCGGATTGGGGGCGAACAGCTTCCAGTTCTGCTCGAACTCGGGGTTGATGTAGTCCGAGATCGTCGAACCGTACTGCTTGCTGAGGGTGTTGTCCGGCGCGACGTGCAGAAAGACCATCGCCAGGTGCACACCGGTGAGCACGGTGACGACGCCCAGCGCCACCGCCACGGCGATCCGCGCCGTGGGCGGGAGGGACATCACGCCCGGGGTCCGGCCGGAAGGCTCCCCGGAGGGTGCCCCGTCCACCGCCGGGGGCGACGACGCCTCCTGACGCTGCTGTGCCTGTGGATCCATGCCCTCCCCGATCTCGGGCCCGGCCGGGCCCCGCTCCCGCGACCCGCGACACCGGCCGCGTTCCTCCGCGGCCGCCCCGGTCCGCGGCGGTCTTACGAGGTTATCCACAGCCTTGACACCTTGGGGACCGGACGACCACCATTGAACCGAACGATCGGTCGGTTGGTTCCTCGCCAGGAGCAAGGGAGCTCTGCATGACGACGCTGCTGCCGGAGACGGACCGGGGCGGAGGTCCCGGGGCGCACGAGGAGGCGTTCGACGCGGCGATCGCGGCGGACGAGCGGATCGAGCCGCGCGACTGGATGCCCGACGCCTACCGCGCCACGCTGGTGCGCCAGATCGCCCAGCACGCCCACTCCGAGATCATCGGCATGCAGCCGGAGGCCAACTGGATCACACGGGCGCCCTCGCTGCGCCGCAAGGCGATCCTGATGGCGAAGGTGCAGGACGAGGCGGGGCACGGGCTGTACCTCTACAGCGCCGCCGAGACACTCGGCGCCAGTCGTGAGGAGCTGCTGGACAAACTGCACTCCGGGCGCCAGAAGTACTCCTCGATCTTCAACTACCCCACGCTGACCTGGGCCGACGTCGGCGCGATCGGCTGGCTGGTGGACGGCGCGGCCATCACCAACCAGGTGCCGCTGTGCCGCTGCTCCTACGGACCGTACGCCCGGGCCATGGTCCGCGTCTGCAAGGAGGAGTCCTTCCACCAGCGTCAGGGGTACGAGCTGCTGCTGGCGCTGAGCCGGGGCACCGAGGCCCAGCACGCCATGGCGCAGGACGCCGTGGACCGCTGGTGGTGGCCGTCGCTGATGATGTTCGGTCCGCCCGACGACGCATCGAAGCACTCCGCCCGGTCGATGGCCTGGAAGATCAAACGGCACTCCAACGACGAGCTGCGCCGGCGCTTCGTGGACATCTGCGTCCCCCAGGCCGAGTCCCTCGGCCTGACCCTGCCCGACCCCGAACTGCGGTGGAACGAGGAGCGCGGGCACTACGACTTCGGGCCGATCGACTGGTCCGAGTTCCACGAGGTGCTGCGCGGCAACGGCCCCTGTAACAAGCAGCGGCTGGACCGGCGCCGCCGCGCCCACGAGGAGGGTGCCTGGGTGCGCGAGGCCGCCGCGGCATACGCCCGCAAGCACAGCGAGCGGGACGGCGACGGAAGGACGGCGGCATGACCACCAGCGAATGGCCCCTGTGGGAGGTCTTCGTCCGCAGCAGGCGCGGCCTGTCCCACACCCACGCCGGGAGCCTGCACGCCCCCGACGCCGAGATGGCCCTGCGCAACGCGCGGGACCTGTACACCCGGCGGTCGGAGGGTGTCTCGATCTGGGTGGTGCCGTCGTCAGCGGTCACCGCTTCCTCGCCCGACGAGAAGGACCCGTTCTTCGAGCCCGCAGCCGACAAGCCCTACCGCCACCCCACCTTCTACGAGGTTCCGGAAGGGGTGCGGCACCTGTGAGCGCTCCCCGTACGGCCCTGCTGGCCCTCGGCGACGACGCACTGGTCCTCTCCCACCGGCTGGGGGAGTGGGCCGGGAACGCCCCCGTCCTGGAGGAGGAGGTCGCCCTCGCCAACATCGCGCTGGACCTCCTGGGCCAGGCCCGCACTCTGCTGTCGATGGCCGGCGACGAGGACGAGCTGGCGTACCTCCGCGAGGAGCGCGCCTTCACCAACGTGCAGCTCGTCGAGCAGCCGAACGGCGACTTCGCCCACACCATCGCCCGACAGCTGTACTTCTCCGCCTACCAGGAGCTGCTGTACGAGCGGCTGGCCGGCGGCGGTACCGACGATACGGATCTCGCCGCGCTGGCCGCCAAGGCGGTCAAGGAGGTCGCCTACCACCGCGACCACGCCGAGCACTGGACGCTGCGCCTGGGAGACGGCACCGAGGTGAGCCACAAGCGCGTGAAGGACGCGCTGGAAGGGCTGTGGCGCTACACCGGCGAGCTGTTCCGGCCCGTGGAGGGCCTGGACATCGACTGGGCCGGGATGGACGAAGAGTGGGCACGGCGTATCACCGCCGTGCTGGAGCGCGCGTCCCTCGCCGTCCCCGGGGGGTCGCGGAGCAGTCCCTGGGCCGCCGGCGCCGGGCGGCAGGGTGTCCACACCGAGCCCTTCGGCCGGATGCTCGCCGAGATGCAGCACCTGCACCGCAGCCACCCGGGAGCGTCGTGGTGACGCCCCCGGCGGAAGCGACAGAGGCGACGGCGGAGACGGAGGCGACGGCGCTTGAGGCGGAGCTGCGGGGGATCGCCGGCTCCGTGCCGGACCCGGAGTTGCTCGTGGTCTCCCTGGCCGAGCTGGGGGTGCTGCGCGGTCTGCATCTGCTCGCTCCCGGCCGGGTGGAGGTCGAACTGACCCCCACTTACACCGGCTGCCCGGCAATGGAGGCGATGTCCGCCGATGTGGAGCGGGCGCTGCGCGAGCACGGCGTGGCGGAGGTGACGGTCCGCACGGTTCTCTCCCCGCCCTGGACGACGGACGCGATCACCGCCGAGGGCCGCCGTAAGCTGGCCGAGTTCGGGATAGCCCCGCCCCGGCCCGGTACGGGTGGGAGCGCGGGCGCGGGTGCGGATGCCTCCGGGAGCGGCGGGCCCGTCGCGGTGAATCTGGCCATCCGCTGCCCCCACTGCGGTTCGACCGACACCACCCTGCTCAGCCGCTTCTCCTCCACCGCCTGCAAGGCGCTGCGCCGCTGCACCTCCTGCCGGGAGCCGTTCGACCACTTCAAGGAGCTGCTATGAGGTTCCATCCGCTCCGGACACGCGAGGTCGAGCGGCTCACGGACGACTCGGTGACCGTGGCGTTCGAGGTGCCGCCCGAACTGCACGACACCTTCCGCCACGTCCCGGGCCAGCACGTCACGCTGCGGCTCGAACTGGACGGCGCGGAGGTCCGCCGCACCTACTCCGTCTGCTCCCCCGCCGTCCTCGCTCCCGCCGAGCCGGCACTGCGGGTCGGCATCCGGCTGGTGGAGGGCGGCGCGTTCTCCACTCACGCCTTCAAAGAGCTGTCCGCCGGGGACACGGTCGACGTGATGCCCCCGACGGGCCGTTTCACTCTGCGTCCCCGGCCCGGCCGCTTCGCGGCGGTCGTCGGCGGCAGCGGCATCACACCGGTGCTGTCCATCGCCGCCACGCTGCTGGCCGAGGAGCCGAAGGCCCGGTTCTGCCTGATCCGCACCGACCGCACCACGGCTTCGGCGATGTTCCTGGAGGAGGTCGCCGAGCTCAAGGACCGCCACCCGGACCGCTTCCACCTGGTGCACACGCTCTCCCGCGAGGAGCGCCAGGCGGGCCTGCCCACCGGACGGCTCGACGCCGAGCGCCTCGCCGACCTGCTGCCGGCCCTGCTGCCGTTGCCCGACGTGGACGGCTGGTTCCTGTGCGGGCCGCACGGGCTGGTCCGGGAGTCGGAGCGCGCGCTGGCCGCGCTCGGAGTGCCCGCCGCCGCGGTCCACCAGGAGATCTTCCATGTGGACGACGCCTCCCCGGCCGCGGAGAAGCGGACCGCCGCCCGAAGCGCGCCCGGCGGCTCGAAGCTCACCGCCACGCTCGACGGCCGGATGGGCGTCTGGCCGGCCGGTGAGGGCGAGACGCTGCTGGAGACGGTGCTGCGCAACCGCTCCGACGCGCCCTATGCCTGCAAGGGCGGGGTGTGCGGCACCTGCCGCGTGCGGCTGGTGTCCGGTGAGGTGAGCATGGACCGCAACTTCGCCCTGGAGCCGGAGGAGGTCTCGGCGGGGTACGTACTGGCCTGCCAGTCCCGGCCGGTCACCGAAGCGGTCGAGGTGGACTTCGACGCCTGAGAGCTGCGGAGCACTTCAGGCGGTACGGCCCACGGTCATGCGCACAACCGGCTTCCGCACGGCCGGGGGCGCGGCGCGCTCCGACCCCGTCCCGCGCCGGGCCCCCGCGCACAGCTCGCGTCACACGCCGCACGCCACACACCGCGACAGCACGCTCCGTGCCGGGTCCCACGCACGCCTCACGCCACGTGCGCGGGTCCCTGCCCGTCGTTCACCAGCGGCTTCCCGGCCGCCTCCCAGGCCAGCATGCCTCCGTCGACGTTCACCGCGTCGACGCCCTGCCCCAGCAGGTACCGCGTGACCTGCGCCGACCGGCCGCCGACCCGGCAGACCACGTAAACCCGCCGTTCCGCGGCCTCCCCGGTCACCTCCCCGAACCGCTCCACGAACTCGCTCATCGGCACGTGCAGAGCCTCCTCGGCGTGTCCGGCCGCCCACTCGTCGTCCTCCCGGACATCCAGCAGAAGGCCCTCCGGCGGCACCGCCGTGACATCCACCGAAGGAATCCGGCCGTACTGCATCAGGTCACGCCCCTCTCGCAGGCCCCGGCCCTCCGGCGCCGTCTCACAATGCTCCGTACAACACTCCGGCCGCCGGTCCGGCCGGCCGCCCACGAACCTAACCCGCCCGTCCGGGCTCCTCCGCCCGGCCCGCCCGGCCCGCCTCGTCCACCTGCCCCGCATACCCTGCCCGGCCCATCCGGCCGGTCAGCTCGGCCAGACGTGCCTCCTTCCCGGCGATCCGCTCGTGCAGCCGCCCGGCGATCTCTTCCAGCAGGCCGTCCGGATCGTCGGGTGCCAGCCTGAGCATGGAGCCGATCGCGCCCTCCTCCAGCTCCGCCGCGGCCGCGGCCAGCGTCTCCTTGCGCCGCGCCAGCCACTCCAGGCGCGCGTACAGCTCCTCACCGCGGGCAGCCTCCCGCTCCTCCACGGTCGGCGGCCCGGCGGCCCACTCCTCGGCCAGCGCGGCGAGCGCCTCCTCGTCCCCGTCGGAGTAGGCCTTGTTGGCCCGGGTCATGAACTCCTCGCGCCGCCCGCGTTCGGCTTCGTCCTGCACCAGGTCCGGATGCGCCGAGCGCACCAGTTCCCGGTACAGGCGCCTGGCCCGCTCACTGGGCCGCACCCGCTCCGGGGGCCGCACCCGCTGCCCGGTGAGCATCGCGACGGCCTCCGGCGGCAGCCCGGCGGAGTCCATCCACCCCTGGTACAGCTCCTCCACAGCCGGCATCGGCAGGAAGGAGGCGCGTGCCTCCCGCGCCCTGCGCAGATCCTCGGGGTCGCCGGAGCACGCGGCCACCGCCTCGGCGATCAGGACGTCCAGCTCCTCGATCCGGCCGTACAGCGGACCGAGCCGCTGCTCGTGCAGCCGGGAGAAGTTCTCCACCTCGACCCGGAAGGTCTCCACGGCGATCTCGTACTCGATCAGCGCCCACTCGGCCGCGCGTACGGCCCGCTCCAGACGATCGACGGCTTCCCCGTCCGTACTCGGGCCGCCCTTGCTCGGGACGGCCTCCGGCGCGTTGTACGGCTCATGCCCGGCCTGCCGGGCTTCCTGCTGGGCTTCCGGATCCACGGGCTTCCTTGCGACGGCGTTATACTGCGCCCGGCCCTGACCGAGACCCTGACCGGGATTCGCGCCACGGCCACCGGGAAGGGTTCCCGGCCGGACGGCCGCGCCACCCGGCCAGCCTACGGCTCCCCGGGCCCGGGCATCACACCCCGGCCTCCGCCAGGGGCCCGTCTCCCCGCGCGGGCCGTCCTCACACCTCCCGCTCGGCCGGCAGCCGCCCGGTGCGCACCGCGACCGCCAGCTCCGCGTGGTCCTTCTCGGTGCGGTCGGCATAGGCCACCGCGAAGGCGGCCACCGCCTCGTCCAGTTCCTCCGACTTGCCGCAGTATCCCGCCAGCAGCCGCGGATCGGCGCTGTGGGAGTGCGCGCGGGCCAGCAGGGCCCCGGTCATCCGCGCGTAGTCGTCGATCTCGCCGGCGCCCAGCGCCGCCGGGTCCACGCTGCCCTTGCGGTTGCGGAACTGCCGCACCTGGTACGGCCGCCCCTCCAGGGTCGTCCAGCCCAGCAGGGTGTCGGACACCACCTGCATGCGCTGCTGCCCCAGCACCACCCGGCGCCCCTCGTGCTCCGGCTCCGGTTCGGCCAGGCCCGCCAGGGCCGTGTACGGCCGCAGCACCGACGTCCGCGCCTCCTTCACCTGGAGCACCAGCGGCTTGCCCCGGTGGTCCAGGAGCAGCACCACGTACGAGCGCGTTCCCACACTGCCCGTTCCCACGACCCGGAACGCCACGTCGTGGATCGCGTACCGCGCCAGCAGCGGCAGCCGGTCCTCCGGCAGCGTCCCCAGGTACTCCTCCAGCGAGACGGCCACGGCCGCCGCCTCCTCGTCGGAAGCCCTGCGCAGCACCGGCGGGGCGTCCACGAAGACCCGGCCGCCGCCGTCGGCGGTTTCCCGGGTGGACTTGGCGGCGAAGCGCGCACTGGTGTTGCGCCGGGCCTTCTCCGCGACCCTCCGCAGAGTGCCCAGCAGATCGTGGGCGTCGGCGTGCGAGACGAGTTCCTCGTCGGCGACGGCGTTCCAGGCGTCGGCCGCCGGCATCCTCGCCAGCAGCCGCAGGGTGTGACGGTACGCGCCGGCCGCGTCGCGGGCCGCCGTCCGGCACACGTCCTCGTCCGCCCCCGCCTCGCGCCCGGCGAGCACCAGGGAGGCGGCCAGCCGCTTGAGATCCCACTCCCAGGGGCCGTGCACGGTTTCGTCGAAGTCGTTGAGGTCGATGGTCAGACCGCCGCGGGCGTCGCCGTAGAGGCCGAAGTTCGCGGCGTGCGCGTCGCCGCAGATCTGCGCGCCGACACCGGTGGCGGGCGTGCCGTGCGCCAGGTCGTACGCCATCAGCCCGGCGGAGCCGCGCAGGAACGCGAAGGGCGAGGCGACCATCCGGCCGACCCGGAGCGGTACCAGCTCCGCGATCCGGCCCCGGTTGGCCTCCTCCACCGCCGTCACCGCGTCCGGCCGCCCCGGGCTCACGGAGAACTCCGCGTGGGCGTGCCTGGGCACCGCCTCACGCAGCGCCCTGCCCTCCCGCTTCGGCTCCCGCGCACTCCGGCGGTCCGCGAAACCCGGCACATACGGCAGCCGCTCGTCCACGGCCCCCACCCCCTGCGACTTACCAGCGGTCGGCGCCGGCCGGGCCGCCCCGCGCCGACCGCGACGATCAGCGGGTTCGAAGGTACCTCCCGATCCCGGTCCCGGGCAGTGCCGGGACGACCGGAACCCGCGCCCCGCCGTCCGCGCGCCCGGTCACGTCCGCGTGCCCGGTCTCCACCGGGCGTCCGCCGTCCGCGCGCCCCGAGCAGGGCGCGGATCTCCCCGTCGGTCGGAGGACCGGCGAACGGCTCCGCCACGACCTGGAGGAACTGCGCCGGTCCCGCCGGGCGGAGGCGGAACTCGGAGCGGCCCCGGACGGCCCGGAACCGGAAAATCAAGCGAGCCTCTCACTATGACTTTCGTCATAGTGAGAGGCTCGCTCTCTGTGCGCGAGGGGGGAGTTGAACCCCCACGCCCTTTCGGGCACTGGAACCTGAATCCAGCGCGTCTGCCTATTCCGCCACCCGCGCATGGGTGTCTCCGCTTTGATCCTCCCGCACTCACCGGAGTGTTCTTCTCCGGTTTGGCGGGATCGCCTGGCGACACACAGAACATTAGCACGCTGTCCGGGGTGGTCTCACACCCGTATCGACCGACCGCGGTTTGGGACACTGGCCCCGTGCCACCTCTACGATCCGTGTGAGGGTTGACACCCGCGCGCCGGACCCCGGTGGGGAACCAGCCGTTCACCCCGCGCGTGGATACGATCAGTAAGCAGTATCGGAAGGCAACGCGTCGTGCGCGACCGCGACCGGCGCGCTAGAGCCGTGAGCATCGGGGAAGGAGGTGCACCGTGGGAGTTCTGAAGCGCTTCGAGCAGCGTCTCGAGGGTCTCGTCAACGGCACCTTCGCCAAGGTGTTCAAGTCCGAGGTGCAGCCTGTCGAGATCGCCGGCGCCCTCCAGCGCGAGTGCGACAACAACGCCACCATCTGGAACCGGGAGCGGACGGTCGTTCCCAACGACTTCATCGTCCAGCTCAGCGCTCCGGACTTCGAGCGCCTCAGCCCCTACTCCGGCCAGCTCGGCGACGAGCTGGCCGGCATGGTGCGCGAGTACGCCAAGCAGCAGCGCTACACCTTCATGGGCTCGGTCAAGGTCGGCCTGGAGCGAGCCGACGACCTCGACACCGGCCTGTACCGGGTACGCAGCCGCACCCTCGCCTCCAGCACCTCCCAGTCCCCGCACGGCGCACCGCCCCCCGGAAACGCCCCCGGCGCCCCCGGCGCCCCCGGCGGTTACGGGTACCCGCCACAGCGCCCGGCCGGGCCGCCGCCCATGCCGGCCGGACCGCCTCCCGGCCAGGCCCCCGGCTCTCCGGCGCCGCACGACCGGACCCGCCGCTGGATCGAGATCAACGGCACCCGTCACCAGATCTCCCGTCCCACCATGGTGCTGGGCCGCTCCACCGAGACCGACGTGCGGATCGACGACCCCGGCGTATCGCGGCGCCACTGCGAGATCCGGACCGGAGATCCGGCGACGGTCCAGGACCTGGGCTCCACCAACGGCATCGTGGTGGACGGACAGCACACCACGCGCGCTACGCTCCGCGACGGCTCACGCATCGTCGTGGGCAGCACCACGATCATTTACCGGCAAGCCGAAGGGTGAAGCGGGGGCAATGTCAGAGCTGACCCTGACGGTCATGCGGTTGGGTTTTCTCGCCGTACTGTGGCTGTTCGTCATCGTGACCGTGCAGGTCATCAGGAGCGACCTCTTCGGCACCCGCGTGACCCAGCGCGCGGCCCGCCGCGCCGAGGCCCAGCGTCCTCCCCAGCCACGCCAGGCCCCGCAGCAGGCGGCCCGCGGCGGGGGTCGGCGCCGCGGCGCCCCGACCAAGCTGGTGGTCTCCGAGGGGTCGCTCACCGGCACCACCGTGGCCCTCCAGGGCCAGACCATCACGCTGGGCCGGGCCCACGACTCGACGATCGTGCTGGACGACGACTACGCCTCCAGCCGTCACGCCAGGATCTACCCGGACCGCGACGGCCAGTGGATCGTCGAGGATCTGGGCTCCACCAACGGCACGTACCTGGACCGGACCCGGCTCACCACACCGACCCCGGTCCCGCCCGGTGCGCCGATCCGCATCGGCAAGACGGTCATCGAGCTGCGGAAGTAGTGAACGCGACCATGACGACCGGAGGGTGGGCACCGTGCGGATGTACCCGGAGCCGACGGGCGAGGTGCGCATGAGTCTGTCACTGCGCTTCGCCGCCGGATCGCACAGAGGCATGATCCGCGAGGGCAACGAGGACTCCGGTTACGCCGGTCCGCGGCTGCTCGCGATCGCCGACGGGATGGGCGGCCAGGCCGCCGGCGAGGTCGCCAGCTCAGAGGTGATCTCGATCCTCGTGCAGCTGGACGACGACGTCCCCGGCTCCGACCTGCTCACCTCGCTGGGCACCACGGTGCAGCGCGCCAACGAGCAGCTGCGCGTCATGGTCGAGGAGGACTCCCATCTGGAGGGCATGGGCACCACGCTCACCGCCCTGTTGTGGACGGGCCGGCGGCTCGGCCTGGTGCACGTCGGGGACTCCCGCGCGTACCTGCTGCGCGACGGCCGGCTCACCCAGATCACCCAGGACCACACCTGGGTCCAGCGACTGGTGGACGAGGGCCGGATCACCGAGGAGGAGGCCACCACCCACCCGCAGCGCTCCCTGCTGATGCGCGCGCTGGGCAGCGGCGACCACGTGGAGCCAGATCTGTCCATCCGCGAGGTACGGGCCGGTGACCGCTACCTGCTGTGCTCCGACGGCCTGTCCGGCGTCGTCAGCCACCAGACGATGGAGGAGACCCTCGCCGCCCACCAGGATCCCCACGAGACCGTACAGGAGCTGATCCAGCTCGCCCTGCGCGGCGGCGGCCCCGACAACATCACCTGCATCGTCGCGGACGTCCTGGACGTCGGCGACGAAACCCTCGCCGGCCGGCTCAACGACACCCCGGTCATCGTCGGCGCCGTCGCCGAGAGCCAGCAGCAGCTGGGCGACGGCGGCGCTCCCCGTACCCCCGCCGCCCGCGCCGCCGAACTCGGCCGCGGCGGCGTGCCCCAGCAGCAGTCGCCCGAGGGGCCGCAGGGAAGCTTCGGCCCGCCCGGCAGCGGTGACGCCGCCCCGCCCGCGGGAGCGTTCGGCGCCTACGCCGAGGGCGATTCCGCCAAGCCGCGCAAGCGGTTCAGGTGGCTGAAGCGGATCTTCCTCGCCCTGCTCGTCCTCGGTCTGATCGGCGGCGGCCTGTACGGTGCCCACAGATGGACCCAGACCCAGTTCTACGTCGGAGCCGACGGCGACCGCGTCGCGATCTACCGCGGTATCAGCCAGAAGCTGGCCTGGATCAGGCTGAGCGAGGTCGAGCGGAGTTCCCCGGTCGAGCTCAGGTACCTTCCGACCTACCAGCGCAACGAGGTCGAGGCCGGGATCTCCATGGACAGCCTCGCCCAGGCGGAGAACCGGCTGGAGAAGCTGGCGGAGCAGGCCGAGGTCTGCGAGATCGTCGCCGCCCAGCGCAGGGAGAAGGAGCGCGCGGAGGCGGAGGCCGGAAAGGCCGACGAGAGCGGCTCCGCCCGCGACGGCGCCGGAGCCGGCGAGCGCTCCGAGCCGTCCGGCTCCCCCGCCCCGGCCGCCTCCTCCACCGACTCCCTCGACTCCGCCGCCACCGCAAGCGTCACGAGCCCGACCGCTCCCACTCCCGGCCCCGCCCTTCCGGAGGAGCAGCAGAGGCTCGCCAAGCAGTGCACCACGTCATAGGGGGCCGCACACCATGAGCACCAGTCACGCCACCGGGACCACCGGCAGCAACACGACGATCTCCTCCGGAGGTCTGCCCAGCCGCCGCAACACCGAACTGGCGATGCTCGTCTTCGCCGTGCTGATCCCGGTGTTCGCCTACGCCAACGTGGGCCTGGCCATCAACGACGAGATGCCCGCGGGCATGCTCGGCTACGGCCTCGGCCTCGGCCTGATGGCCGGCGTGGCCCACCTCGTGGTGCGCAGGTTCGCGCCGTACGCCGACCCGCTGATGCTGCCGATCGCCACGCTCCTCAACGGGCTGGGCCTGGTCCTGATCTGGCGGCTCGACCAGTCGGAGAAACTCGCACGGCTCGGGGAGGGCTCCGCCGCCCCCAACCAGCTGATGTGGTCCGCGCTGGGCATAGCGCTCTTCCTCGCGGTGCTGGTCTTCCTCCGGGACCACCGCATCCTGCAGCGCTACACCTACATCTCCATGGTCGTGGCGCTGGTCCTGCTGATCCTGCCGATGTTCTTCCCGGCGGTCTACGGCGCGAAGATCTGGATCACCATCGGCGGGATGTCCATCCAGCCGGGCGAGTTCGCCAAGATCATCATCGCGGTCTTCTTCGCCGGCTACCTGATGGTCAAGCGGGACGCCCTGGCGCTGGCCAGCCGCCGCTTCCTGGGCCTGTACCTGCCGCGCGGCCGCGACCTCGGCCCGATCCTGGTGATCTGGGCCCTGAGCGTGCTCATCCTGGTCTTCGAGACCGACCTGGGCACCTCGCTGCTCTTCTTCGGCCTCTTCGTCGTGATGCTCTACGTGGCCACCGAGCGCACCAGCTGGATCCTCTTCGGTCTCACCCTGGCCGTCGTCGGCGCGGTGGCCGTGGCCAGCTTCGAGCCCCACGTCCAGAGCCGTGTGCAGGACTGGCTCGACCCCTTCCACGTCGTCCGCGAGACCGGCAGACCCAACCAGCCCGCACAGGCCCTGTGGGCCTTCGGCGCGGGCGGGATCCTCGGCACCGGACTGGGCCAGGGCGACTCCGACCTGATCGGCTTCGCCACCAAGAGCGACTACATCTTCGCCACCGTCGGCGAGGAGCTGGGTCTGGCCGGCGTCATGGCGTTCGTGCTGCTGTACGGGCTGCTCGTCGAGCGCGGCATCCGCACCGCACTGGCCGCCCGCGACCCGTTCGGCAAGCTGCTGGCCGTCGGGCTGTCCGCGGCCTTCGCCATCCAGGTCTTCGTGGTGGCCGGCGGTGTGATGGCCCTGATCCCGCTGACCGGTATGACCATGCCCTTCCTCGCGCAGGGCGGCTCGTCGGTGATCTCCAACTGGGCGCTGGTCGCGATCCTGCTGAAGATCAGTGACACCGCCCGGCGGCCCGCGCCCGCCCCAGCGCCCTCACCCGACGCCGAGATGACCCAGGTGGTCCGATCGTGAACAAGCCGCTGCGCCGTATCGCCATCTTCTGCGGTCTGCTGATGGTCGCCCTGATGGTCAGAGCCAACTGGCTTCAGTTCGCCCAGGCCGACGACCTGCAGAACGACAAGCACAACCGCCGCGTCGCCATCGACCGGTACGCCCAGCCGCGCGGCGACATCATCGTCGACGGCAAGGCCGTCACCGGTTCCAAGAAGACCGAGGGCACCGACTTCAAGTACAAGCGGACGTACAAGGACGGCGAGATCTGGGCCCCGGTGACCGGCTACGCCTCCCAGGCCTTCGGCGCCACCCAGCTCGAGGGCATCCACGACGGCATCCTCACCGGCGACGACGACCGGCTGTTCTTCAACCAGACCATCGACATGCTCACCGGCGAGGACCAGAAGGGCGGCAACGTCGTCACGACGCTGGACGCCGACGTCCAGAAGGCCGGGTTCGAGGCCATGGGCGACAAGAAGGGCGCGGCCGTCGCGATCAACCCCGAGACGGGCGCGATCCTGGGTCTGGTCAGCACCCCCTCCTACGACCCCTCCTCCTTCGCGGGAAGCTCCTCCAAGGACGCCGAGAAGTGGAACGCCCTGCTGGACGACGAGGACAAGCCGCTGCTCAACCGGGCGCTGCGTGAGACCTACCCGCCCGGCTCGACGTTCAAGGTCGTCACCGCCGCCGCGGCGCTGGAGAGCGGTCTGTACGAGAGCATCGACGAGAAGACCGACTCCCCGGACCCGTACCAGCTGCCCGGCACCAGGACCGACATGGTCAACGACGGCGACCACCCCTGTGAGAACGCCTCGCTGCGGGTGGCCATGCAGTGGTCGTGCAACACCGTCTTCGCCAAGATCAGTCACGAAGTGACCAACGAGAAGATGATCGAGTACTCCGAGAAGTTCGGCTTCGGCCAGGAGCACTTCGTCCCGGTCCGCACCGCCGAATCCGTCTACCCCGAGGACATCGACTCGCAGAACGCCATGGCCGGCATCGGCCAGGCGTCCAACCGCGCCACCCCGCTCCAGATGGCCATGGTCGCCGCCACCGTCGCCAACGACGGCAGGATGATGGAGCCGTACATGATGGACCAGCTCATCGCGCCGAGCCTCAGCGTCGTCGAGGAGCACAAGCCCCGGGAGATGGGGCAGGCGGTCTCGGGCGAGACCGCGCAGCAGCTCCAGCGGATGATGGAGACGGTCGTCGAGGAGGGCACGGGAACCCCCGCGCAGATCGACGGCGTCACAGTGGGCGGCAAGACCGGCACCGCGCAGCACGGCGAGAACAACGAGAAGAACCCGTACGCCTGGTTCATCTCCTACGCCAAGACCTCCGACGACTCGACCCCGGTCGCCGTCGCGGTCATCGTCGAGAGCGCCGACGTCCTCCGCGACGACATCGCGGGCAGCAAGCTGGCCGCCCCGGTGGCCAAGGCCATGATGGAGGCGGCTCTCGACGGCAGTAGGTGACCGGAGGGCGCCGGTCACTCCGGTGGTCACATCAGTGGTCGCATCCCGGCCCGCCGCCCGGTCCGGGTACCGTATGGCCGAGCAGCACCGCCGGACCGCGCAGGGAGACGGTCAGGACGCACGGAGAGGGCTGGAGACTATGGAAGAGCCGCGTCGCCTCGGCGGCCGGTACGAGCTGGGCTCGGTGCTCGGCCGGGGTGGTATGGCCGAGGTCTACCTCGCCCACGACACCCGCCTGGGCCGCACCGTCGCGGTGAAGACCCTCCGGGTGGACCTCGCGCGCGACCCCACGTTCCAGGCCCGTTTCCGCCGTGAGGCCCAGTCCGCCGCCTCGCTCAACCACCCGGCGATCGTCGCCGTCTACGACACCGGTGAGGACTACGTCGACGGGATCTCCATCCCGTACATCGTCATGGAGTACGTGGACGGCTCAACCCTGCGCGAGCTGCTGCACTCCGGGCGCAAGCTGCTGCCCGAGCGCTCCCTGGAGATGTGCGTCGGCATCCTCCAGGCGCTGGAGTACTCGCACCGCAACGGCATCGTCCACCGCGACATCAAGCCCGCGAACGTCATGCTGACGCGCACCGGGCAGGTCAAGGTGATGGACTTCGGCATCGCCCGCGCCATGGGCGACTCCGGCATGACCATGACCCAGACCGCCGCCGTCATCGGCACCGCCCAGTACCTCTCCCCGGAGCAGGCCAAGGGCGAGACGGTCGACGCCCGCTCCGACCTGTACTCCACCGGCTGCCTGCTGTACGAGCTGCTGACGGTGCGGCCCCCGTTCGTCGGGGACTCCCCCGTCGCGGTGGCGTACCAGCACGTGCGCGAGGAGCCGCAGCAGCCCAGCTCCTTCGACCCCGAGATCACGTCCGAGATGGACGCCATCGTCCTCAAGGCGCTGGTCAAGGACCCGGACTACCGCTACCAGTCCGCCGACGAGATGCGCGCCGACATCGAGGCGGCCCTCGACGGCCAGCCGGTCGGCGCCGCCGCGGCCATGGGGGCGGCCGCCTACGGCGCGGGCGGCGGCTACCACCCCGACGACCAGCCCACCGCCGCGCTGCGCGCCGCGGCCCCGGCGTCCGCCCAGACCTCGATGCTGCCGCCGATGCGCGAGGACGACGGCGGCTACGGCTACGACGAGCGGCCCGACCGGCGGCGCGGCGGCGGGAGCCGCAACCGGCTCTCCACGGCCTTGCTGGTCCTCGGCGGCATCCTGGTGCTGATCGGCGCGGTCTTCATCGGCAAGGTAATCTCCAGTCCCACGGCCAACAACCCGACGGTGCCGAACATGATCGGGGACACCCTCGAGGAGGCCCAGCGGAAGGCCACCAATTCCAGAATCGAGGTGGCCAAGGGCCCTGACGAGTTCTGCGAGGAGAAGGAGGGCACCGTCTGCAGGACCGACCCGGCGGCCGACACCGAGGTCGAGGAGGGTGAGACGGTCACCCTGATCATGTCCAAGGGCCCCAGCGAGGTCGAGGTCCCGGACGTCATCGGCGAGACGGCGGACGACGCCGAGCAGGAGCTGAGGGACGCGGGCTTCGAGGTCAAGCGCGAGACCGAGGTCTCGGAGCAGCCGGCCGGCACCGTCACCGAGCAGGACCCGGGCAGTGGCGAGAGCGCCGAGCCGGGCGCCACCGTCACCATCACGGTGGCCACGGAGGACCCGCGGCCGACTCTGCCGCCCGTCGTCGGGCAGGACTTCGAGGCGGCCAGGAAGCAGTTGCAGGACGCGGGCTTCACCAACATCTCGCGTGCCGAGCAGGAGAACGGCGAGCAGCCTCCGAACACGGTCCTCAAACAGGACCCGGAGGGGAACCAGAAGGTGGAGGCGGACACCGCCATCACCCTGATCGTGGCCAAGGCGCCGGCGGAGGAGCAGGTGGCCGTCCCGGCCATCGCGGCGGGCACACCGCTCAAGGATGCCCGCAAGACGCTCCGGGGCGCCGGGTTCAACGTCAACGTGGCGGGCCCTGACGACGGCGACGCCGTCGTCCTCACCACCGACCCGCCCGCTGGCACCCAGCTCAAGAAGGGCGAGACGGTCACCGTGCGCACCTTCGGCGGCGGGGACGGCAGGCCGGGCGGTGGCGGCGGTTTCATCGAGGGGATGACCGGCGGGGACGACTGATCCCGCCGGACGCCCGCCGCACGTGTGCGGGATACGTCCGAGGGCCCCGGCCGGTCGCTTCCGGTCGGGGCCCTCGGACATCCGCTCCCGGGCGGGGCGGCGGTGCGGGCGGTACGCGCGGCGGCCGGCGCGTACCGGTCAGCGCAGCTCCTCCGGCGGGGTGCGCCGCTCGTCCACCTTCTCGGTGCGCACCAGCTCGCCCCAGACGATGTAGCGGTAGTCGGAGGTGAGGACGGGAGTGCAGGTGGTCAGGGTGATGTACCGGCCGGGCTCGGTGAACCCCGACTCCCCGGGGATGTCCGCCAGCACGTCGACGTTGTACTTGGAGGTCCTGGGGAGCGTCTCGTAGACCTTGTAGACGTACCAGGTGTCCTCGGTCTCCACCACGATCGGGTCGCCCTCGTCGATCCTGTGGATGTCGTGGAACTTGGCGCCGTGGCCGTCGCGGTGCGCGGCCAGCGAGAAGTTGCCCTCGCCCTCCCAGGGCGGGGTGGCCTTCACGGGCTCGGTGTAGTAGCCGGCGACGCCCTTGTTCAGTTCCTCGGTGTCGGTGCCCTTCTTGATCAGCACCTCGCCGCCCATCGACGGCACATGGAGGAAGCCGACACCGTCCCCGCCCTCGTACTCCTTCTTCCCCCCGCCGTCCGGCCCGTCCTCCGCCCAGCTCTCGCGCACCTCGTTGCCGTCGCGCTCGGCCTCGCGGTTGGCGACCACGTTCGTCCACCACAGCGAGTAGGCGACGAAGAGGCCCAGCAGCACACCGAAGGTGACCAGCAGCTCGCCCAGCAGGCTGACGGCGGAGGCGGCCCGGGAGCGCCCGCGGCGTGGTGCGCGCGGCTGATCCGTCCGCGAACCGTTGTCCTGGTCGATCGCTGCCACCCGACGCACCGCCCCTTCCCCTCCGCAGTTCCTGCGCGCAGGCTATCGGACGAGGGAGTCCGGCTTCCCCTCGCTGCGCGGACGCTCCTCGGCCAGCTTCCCCCAGACGATCATCCGGTACTTCGAGGTGAACTCGGGCGTGCAGGTGGTCAGGGTGATGTACCGGCCCGGCTCGGTGAACCCCGACTCCCCGGGTACGGGGTCGATGACGCCGACGTTCGAGGGCAGGGTGGAGTCGAGACGGCTGGCCATCTCGTAGACGTAGTAGGTGTCCTCGGTCTCCACCACGATCGGGTCGCCCGGGTCGAGCTTGTTGATGTAGCGGAAGGGCTCGCCGTGGGTGTTGCGGTGCCCGGCCACCGCGAAGTTGCCCTTCTCGTCCCAGGGCATCGCCGTCTTCAGGGGTTCCTCGCCGTAGTGGCCGACCATGCCCCGGTCGAGGACGCCGCCCTCGTCCACGCCCTCGGCGACGGGCACCTTGACGTCCAGCTTGGGGATGTGCATGATCGCGAATCCCTCGCCGGCGGAGAAGGCCCCGGGGTCGCGGCTCTCCCCGTCCCCCTTCTCGCCCCACCGCTGCTCCAGCTTCTTCGCCTCGTTGCCCGCCTGGCGGTCCGCGATCACGTTCGTCCACCACAGCTGGTAGGACACGAACAGCAGCATCACCACACCGAGGGTGATGAACAGTTCGCCGACGACCCGGCTGGCGACCACCATCGGGCTCTCGCGGCTCGCCCGCGCCGCTCGCCGGCGCGCGGCGCGGCCGCCGGGCGGGGGCACGTCGGTCCCCGGCGCGGATTCGGTCACGGGCTCGGTCACGGGCTCGGGGACGGGCTCCGGGGCTGGAGCGGGAACGGGCGGCTCCCCGCCCGGTACCGGGCGCACGGCCTCCACCCGGCGCAGCGTCATCGTCTCGTCCGCCGGGAGGCACGCCTGCCGCAGCGTCATCGTCTCGTCGTCGGGGACGGGCGCGGGTTTGGGGACGACGGGTCGTCGGTACGCCCGCACGCGCCGGTCGGCACCGGGCGCGTACGGCTCGGCACGGGGTTCGGTGTAGGGGGGCGCGTCCGTCTCCGGCCGCTCCTCCCCCCGTACCGGTATCGGCTCCCGTCCCGGCAGCGGATCGTTCAGCGGGTCGGCGAGCCGCGCCACCGCGGCCTCGAAGGCCTGCTGCTCGGCGTGCCCCACCTGCTCGGCGTAGGGATCGGCAGGGGCGTCGGCGGGCGGGCCGGCCCGGTGGCGCCCGGGGAGCGGGTCAGCCCCGTGGGTGCCCTCCGGACGCAGGGCCGTCACGCCCCGACCACGGGGGCCAAGCCCCGCGAGCGCTCCACGGCGCCGGTGTCACCGCACTCCGCGAGCCAGTTGGCGAGCATCCGGTGGCCCCACTCCGTGAGCACCGACTCGGGATGGAACTGCACGCCCTCCACCGGCAGTTCGCGGTGACGCAGCCCCATGACCACGCCCGTCTCCGTCCACGCGGTGACCTCCAGCTCCGCCGGGACGGTGGCGGGCTCGACGGCGAGTGAATGGTAGCGGGTGGCGGTGAAGGGGGAGGGGAGTCCGGCGAAGACGCCACCGTCGCCATGGCTGACCGGCGATGTCTTGCCGTGCAGCAGTTCCGGCGCCCGGTCCACCACGCCGCCGTACGCCACAGCCATGGACTGCATGCCCAGGCAGACGCCGAAGACCGGCACACCGGTCGCGGCGCAGTGCCGGACCATCTCGACGCAGACGCCGGCCTCCTCGGGCGTGCCCGGCCCGGGGGAGAGCAGTACCCCGTCGAAGGAGTCCCCGGCGTGCTCGGGGCGGACCTCGTCGTTGCGGAGCACCTCGCACTCGGCGCCGAGCTGGTGGAGGTACTGGACGAGGTTGAAGACGAAGCTGTCGTAGTTGTCGACGACCAGGACGCGCGCGCTCATCGTTCCCGCCCCGTTCCGGCCCGGCCCTCGTCGACCGTCACGTCGCTGAACGGGAGCAGCGGCTCCGCCCAGGGGAAGACGTGCTGGAAGAGCACGTAGACGGCCGCCAGGGCCAGCGCGAACGAGAGCAGCCCCCGTACGAGCGTGTTGCCCGGCAGATGCCGCCAGATCCAGCCGTACATGCCGTGTAGCCGTCCCTTCTGTTACTCGCGCAACCAGGGTACGGGTACGCGGGCGCGCCGGGGGGCTCAAGCCCCGCAATGCGTCGCAGCCCACCCCGGCTTCAGCCGTCGGCCGCCTCGTCCACCGGTGCGCTCCGGGTCAGGTCGACCGTGCCCGAGTAGCCGGGGAGGGTCACCGCGTCGTGCTCGTCGACCGACCAGCCCAGGCCGTAGGCGTCGACGTACTCGCGGTAGCCGCGGACGGCGGGTGCGTCCTCCAGCGCCTCGCGCATCCGGTCGGGGTCGCCGACGGCGGTGACGGTGTACGGCGGGGAGTACAGGCGCCCCTGGAGGATCAGGGTGTTGCCCACACAGCGCACCGCGCTGGTGGAGACCAGTCGCTGGTCCATGACCTTCATGCCCTCGGCCCCGCCCGCCCACAGCGCGTTGACCACGGCCTGGAGGTCCTGCTGGTGGACGACGAGGTCGTTGGGCTGGGGGTCGGGGAGGCCGGGCGTGCGGGCGGTGGCGTCGGGCGGGGCGTCGTCGAGGGTGACGGTGAGACCGGAGCCGGAGAGCTTCTCCATCCCCGCGGCCCGCTCCAGTTCCTCGAACGCGCGTTTCTCGGCCTCCGTTCCGCCGCTGTCGCGCCGGGCGAGGGCGTCCACCTCCCGGCGCAGGGATCCCACGGACTCGTGCAGCGCCCCGATGTCGTCGCTGCGGTCCTCGATGAGGTCGGACAGCCGCAGCATCGAGTCATCGGTGCGCAGGTCGATGCCCTGGGCGGTGTTGAAGCTGATCCAGAAGAGGAAGCCGGCGAGGGCGAAGACGCCCGCCGTGGCGAGCCGGACGGGCCGGAAGCGGGAATTGGTCACCTTACCCTTGTCTCCCTCCAGCGCGCGGAGGTACTACGCTAGCGGAACCAGGAATCGTCCCCTCCCCGGCCTCCCTCCGGATCCCGGACCGGACTCCGGCCGCCGGGGAAGGGCCATCACGAACAGGCCCGCGCGGTCACGCAGCGCATCGACAGGAGAGTCCCTCGTGCCGAAGTCACGGATCCGCAAGAAGGACGAGTTCACGCCGCCGCCGGCGAAGAAGGCCGCGAACATCAGCCTCACCTCGGGGCGCAGCTGGGTCGCACCGCTGATGCTGGCGCTGTTCCTGATCGGACTCGCATGGATCGTCGTCTTCTATGTGACGACGGGCGATCTGCCGGTCCAGTCGATCGGCAACTGGAACATCGTGGTGGGCTTCGGCTTCATCGCGGCGGGGTTCGTCGTCTCCACGCAGTGGAAGTAGCCACTGTCACAACCAGGGCGAGTACGCCCCGCGGCAGCGTTATCCACAGGTCTTCCACAGCCCTGGGAAAACTTCAGAAGATCTGTGGATAACTTTTCCAGCCTGTCTGTTGTTATGACTGGTGACCCCCGGTAGGTACATGGGATCAGCCCCCGTCTCCCTGGGGAAACACGCATGTGCACAGGCGCCCGGGTGTCTGTACCCGCGGCTTCCCACACCATGCACAAGATCGGTCACCTGCTGTGGATAACCTCTGGCCACAGCTCCGCGTGCAGCGCTCGGCGGCAGCCGGTCAGCGGCCGAGCAGCTCCACCGTACGGACTACGCAGACGACCGCGATCACCAGCAGCACCGCGGCCATGGCCGCGTACTGCACCGGCGCGCGCCGGGCACGCGGGGCGTGCACCATCGCGTAGGCGATCGCCGCGCCCACCACCAGGCCGCCGATGTGGGCCTCCCAGGCGATGCCCGAGAACCTGAAGGTGATGAACAGGTTGATCGCCAGCAGCACCAGGATGGGACGCATGTCGTACCGCATCCGCCGCATCAGCACGGCGGTGGCACCGAACAGCCCGTAGATCGCGCCCGAGGCGCCCAGCGACTCCTGGTTCTGCGCGGCGAGCAGATACGTCAGCGCGCTGCCGCCCAGCGCGGACAGCAGATACAGTCCCAGGAACCGCCAGCGGCCCAGCGCAGCCTCCAGCTGCGGGCCGAGCCACCACAGCGCCAGCATGTTGAAGCCGATGTGCCAGATCTCCTGGTGCAGGAAGGCGGAGGTCAGCATGCGGTACCACTCGCCGTCCGCGACTCCGGCCCAGTCGGCCGCCGCCGGATCGTAGGCGTACCCCAGCATCGTCAGCGCGCCGAGCAGCGAACGGTCGTCGGCCGCGAGGACCGCGAAGAACACCGCCACGTTGATCCCCACCAGCACCTTGGTGACCAGGCGCTGGTCGGCCGCGACGGTGCCGCCCGCCAGGGTGCGCGGCCGGGCGTCGCCCGCGGAGCGTTCCCCGCCGGAGCCGCCGCGCACGCACTCGGGGCACTGGTAGCCGACCGAGGCCGGGATCATGCACTCGGGGCAGATCGGCCGGTCACAGCGGGCACAGGAGATGCCGGTCTCCCGGTCCGGGTGCCGGTAGCAGCGCGGCATCGCGGGCCGCGCCCCGTCCTGCTGGTCCTCCATGGCCACCTCAACGCCCCCTCACGACGGACACGACACGCCCCCGCCCACGGTCGTGGCATACCCACGGGGACGGAGAACACCGCCCCTCCGTCCTACGGACGGAGAAGGCGGCGGGTTCCCGTCGGGCGGCGTCCCCCGGTGCCTGTCAGCGCTCGTCAGCGCTTCTCGACGACCACCGACTCGATCACCACGTCCTGCAGCGGACGGTCGGTGCGCTGGTTGGTCTGGGTGCTCGCGATGGCGTCCACGACCCGCTGCCCCGCCTCGTCGGCGACCTCGCCGAAGATGGTGTGCTTGCCGGTCAGCCAGGCCGTCGGGGAGACGGTGACGAAGAACTGCGACCCGTTGGTGCCCGGGCCGGCGTTGGCCATCGCCAGCAGGTACGGCTTGTTGAAGGCCAGGTCGGGGTGGAACTCGTCGCCGAACTCGTAGCCCGGGCCACCGGTGCCGTTGCCCAGCGGGTCTCCGCCCTGGATCATGAAGCCGCTGATCACCCGGTGGAAGACCGTGCCGTCGTACAGCCGGTCCGTGGACTTCTTCCCGGTGGCCGGGTGAGTCCACTCGCGCTTGCCCTCGGCGAGTTCGACGAAGTTCCTGACCGTCTTCGGCGCATGGTCCGGGAAGAGCCGGATGGTGATGTCGCCCTGGTTGGTCTTCAGGGTGGCGTAGAGCTGCTCGGCCACGGTCTGCCTTCCGTCTGCACTTTCGGACCCCCCGATCCTCGCACAGCCGGACCCCCGGTGCCGTCCTGCGGGGTGCGCCGGACGGGGCGCGGGGCTTCCGTGCCCCCGCGGCCGGGGGAGCCGCGGGAGCACGGCGGCGAGCGGGACCGGACCGAGAGGACGCCGGGGTGACGCAGAGGGTGACACCGAAAAGACGGCGAAGGAACACAGAAGCCGGAAAAGGAGCGAATACGGCATAGCCCGTATGCCCGTTGAGGCATGCCTCGACACCATTGTGAAGGCATGATCTCCAGCATGGGTGGAAGGCGGAAGACACACGCCACCGATGAGGAGGAGATCCCGTGACCCGCATGGACAGCGTGCGCAGCGCGACCGACAACACGAGGGAGACCGTGCGGCACGCCGCTGAAGTGGTGGCGCCGAAGGTGGCCCTCGCGGCCGGACAGGCCCGGTCCACGGTGCGCGGACAGTACGCCGCCCGTGTCGCGCCGCGGCTGGAGCAGGCCCGCGAGACCCTGCCCCCCGCGGTCGACATGGCCGCCGCCCGGGCCGCCCACCGCACCCGCGAGGCCGCTCGTACGGCGGGCGAGTACGTGGCCCCCCGCGTCGAGGCCGCCTGCGCCGCTGCCGGCCCGGTCCGGGAGGCGGCGGTGGCCCGCTCCACCGCGGCTGTCGCCGCGCTGCGCGGTGAGCTGACCGCCCAGGACATCCGCAAGCTCGCGCGGCGCAACGCCCGCCGGGCACGCAGGGCCCGGACGTTCAAGCGGCTGATGGTGGCCGGTGTCGTCGCCGGCGGCGCGGCGGCCGTCTGGAAGTGGTGGGAGAAGCAGTCCAGCCCCGACTGGCTGGTCGAGCCCCCGGCCGCCACCGAGGTCGGCGAGGACGCGGCCGTCATGGAGGGGACCGGATCCGCCGAGCCGAAGGCCGGAGCGACCGCCGCCCGGACCGACACCCAGGGCTCCTCCTCCGAGGCCGCACCGTCGGACGAGGAGCGCTGAGGGCGCCGGCGGTCGCCCTCCCTCCCGGCGTGCGGTCCGTCCGCCGCCGCGCGAGCCGCACGGCACGCGACAGGCCCGGTGCCGCGGAACCCTGGGTTCCGCGGCACCGGGCCTGCGTGGTGTGGAGCTTAGGGGAGTCGAACCCCTGACATCTGCCATGCAAAGACAGCGCTCTACCAACTGAGCTAAAGCCCCGCCAGGGAACAGAGTACCCAATGCCCGGGGTTGCTTCCGACCGGGTATCGCTCCAAGCGCGCCGCCTCCGTAGGATGCTCCGAAAGTTCGCTCCAGCGAAGCGGACACGGGGAGACAGGGGAGAGCGATGGACGCAGCACAGCAGGAGGCGACCGCCAGGGCGAGGGAACTGCAGAGCCAGTGGTACGGCGAACCGCTGGGCACCCTCTTCCGCCGGCTCATCGACGACCTCGGCCTCAACCAGGCGCGGCTGGCCACGGTGCTCGGCCTGTCCGCCCCCATGCTCTCCCAGCTGATGAGCGGCCAGCGGGCGAAGATCGGCAACCCCGCCGTCGTCCAGCGGGTACAGGCGCTGCAGGAACTGGCCGCTGACGTCAGCAAGGGCACCGTGACCGCGGCCGAGGCCACCCAGCGCATGGACGAGATCCGCCGTACCGCGGGCGGCAACGTGCTGACCTCCTCCACCCATGTCACCCCCTCCGGCGGCCAGACCACGACCGTCAAGCGCGTCGTGCGCGAGATCCAGGCGCTGCTGCGCTCGGTCGCGGACGCCGCCGACATCATCGATGCCTCCGACTCCCTCGCCGGAAGCCACCCGGAGCTGGCAGAGTTCCTGCGGGTGTACGGGGCGGGCAAGACCGCCGACGCGGTCCGGCACTACGAGGCACACCAAGCCTGAGACGACGGCGACGACGGGGCAGGCGACCGGCGGGCAGAGGGACGAGGCGGGCACAGCGCGATGGGTGAGGTCTTCGCGGGGCGTTACGAACTGGTCGACCCGATCGGACGCGGCGGCGTGGGCGCGGTCTGGCGCACCTGGGACCACCGGCGCGGGCGCTACGTGGCCGCCAAGGTCCTCCGGCAGAGCGACGCGCACACCCTGCTGCGCTTCGTACGCGAGCAGGCGCTGCGCATCGACCACCCCCACGTCCTGGCCCCGACGAGCTGGGCCGCCGACGACGACAAGGTCCTGTTCACCATGGAACTGGTCCGCGGCGGATCGCTCGCACACCTCATCGGGGACTACGGCCCCCTGCCCCCGGCGTATGTGTGCACACTGCTCGACCAGCTGCTGTCGGGGCTCTCCGCGGTGCACGCCGAGGACGTGGTGCACCGCGACATCAAGCCCGCCAACATCCTGCTGGAGGCCACCGGCACCGGCCGGCCCCATCTGCGGCTGTCCGACTTCGGCGTCTCGATGCGCAAGGGCGAACCACGGCTGACCGAGGCCGACTACGTGCTCGGCACGCCCGGCTACTTCGCCCCCGAGCAGCTGATGGGCGCCGAGCCGGACTTCCCCGCCGACCTGTACGCGGTCGGGCTGGTGGCGCTGTATCTGCTGACCGGCCGGAAGCCCGACTCCCAGGCGCTGGTGGAGGCGTACGTCCACGGGATGCCGCCCGCGCCGCAGGACATCCCCGAGCCGCTGTGGCAGGTGCTGGGCGCCCTGTTGCAACCCGATCCGGAGGTCCGCTTCCGTACGGCGACGGGCGTACGCAGGGCGCTGGTGTCCGCTGCGGAGCTGCTGCCGGCGGACGCCGCGGCGGAGCGGGAGGCCGTGGAGGTCTTCGACCAGATCGGCCCGCTGCCGCCTGGATTCGGACCGGACGGGCCGCGGGACCGGGAGGGTTCGAAGGCCCAGGAGAGTCCGGAGGACTCCGGGGGCCCGGAGCCGGAGCCGGAGCCGGGCCCGGACGGCGGGAAGGGCCGGGAGACCGCCGGCGCCTCGGCGCCCGCGGCGTTCCCCGCCTCCGAGACCGGGAGCTTCCACCTCCCCCCGCCCGTGCCGGCGTACGTCCGGGAGCCGCCGCAGGCCCCGCCGTTCCCGGCACCGGCCCATCCCGGAGCCCGGGCACAGGCGCAGTCCCACGCGCCGGCGGTGGCGCACGAGAGCACGCAGGCGTCTCCCGGCGCCCCCGTCCAGCCGTATCCGCGGCCTCGGCCGCACACGTACCCGGGGCCGCCCGCCGCCGGTATGCCGCCTCCGACACGGCCCTACACCGCCGCCCGGCCGCCCGCCCCCGCGGCGCGCAGGCCGGGGCCGCCCCCGAAGGTGGCGGCCCCGCTCCTGGTGCTGGCCCTGGCCCTCATCGCCGTCGGCGTCTGGGCTCTGACCCTGGCGCCCTGACCCGGCCGCGCCTCAGGCCCGGGCCGCGCTCCGCCGGGCGAGGAACGTCCACAGGCCGAGCCCCAGGATCAGCGCGGTGCCGACGCCGATCCCGGCCCAGCCCAGCAGCCGCAGGGTGTCGCCGCTCTCCGCGGCCGACCGGTTCAGTCCCTCGGCCGCGGCCTCGCGGTCGCCGTCGGTGACCGCGAAACCCGCCTCCCCGGCGTTCCCCTCGTACTCGGGGCCGGCCTCCGGCTCACCCACGACCGTGGTGCGCAGCACCACCGGCACCGTGCCCTCGACGGACTCGGCGAGTTTCCCGTTCGCGTGCACCGCGATGTGGTACCAGCCGGCGAAGCGCGTCCCGCCGAGCTCCGTGCCGCCGTCGAAGCGGTTGGCGAAGGCGACGCGCTGCCCGTCCAGCCGGTACGCGGCGGGCTTGTCGGGCCGGTAGCCCACCCCGCCGGTGCCGATCCGCCCGCGGGCGGTGTTGTAGAAGTCCACCCGGAAGGCGCCGCCGATGTACGAGGCACCGCCACTCCTGGCCCTGGCCGTGCCGAACTCCACCCGGGTGTGGAGCCGCTGGCCCCAGTCGAGCGGCACCTTGTAGAAGCGGGTCTCGCCGGGCCGCAGCCGGTCGCTCCAGTTGCCCTCGCCCATGCCGGGCGCGTCGTTGAAGCCGGTGCCGCCCTCGATGGGCCTGGTCTCCCCCTTCGGCGCGGCGGGCGGGCTCGGCGTCGCGGCGTCGGGCGCGGCCCCGGACGTGCCTTCGGAGGCCGGCCTGCGCACCCCCGGCTCCCGCATGAAGGAGATCTCCAGGGGCCAGCGGGTGGAGTCGGCGGTCTCGTCGCTCTCCCGCTCCACGGAGAAGTGGTAGACGCCCGGCTCCTGGCAGTAGCCGTCCTCCCTGATCATGCGTCCGGCGAGGTCGGCGATCGGCCGGGCCGTGTCGTCGGAGCCGAAGCTCGCGTCCCCGTCACCGCAGTTGTCACCGTCCGCCGACTCCAGGGTGACCTCGATGCCGTCCATGCTCCTGACCCGGCTGCCCGGCTCGGGCAGGGCGGTCGCGGAGATCCAGACGTTGGACTCGCCGTCCAGCGTGACGCTGTAGTACCTCCGCTCGCCCGGACCGATGTCGTCGGTGTGGAAGCCCGGCTCGATGGCCGGGCCGTGCGCGCTGCTCTCCTGGCCCTCGACGCGCTGGGCACCCGGAGCCGTCTCATAGGCGGGCAGGTCATCCGGCCCGTCCGACGGTGCGGCCGCCGCGGCGCCCGGCGGTGCCGCGACCGCGCACAGCGCCGCCGCGGCGGCCAGTGAACTCCTCATCGTGCGTCCTGCCCGCCCCTTCACCATGCGCCACCCTCCGTCGTGCCGTTCCCCCGTGTCGCCGGCACCCCTTCGCCGCTCCCGCGCGTGCCGCCGTACGCCCGCGCAGCCGCGTGTACACGGCCGCCGGCGCGATCGCCGGCCCCGTCACCGTCCCGGCCGCCACCGCGACGGCCGGACCGGACCATCCTGCACCTCCGGAACCGAACCGTCCCGGGCGGCCCCGGCTTCCTTCCGCGTGCCCTCACCGTCCCGCTCGGTGCCCCGCGCCGTCGTCCTCCGCCGTCGAACCGGCGGAGTCCAGCACCATCACCAGTGAGGCGTTGTCTTCCGCAACCGTCCGTGGTGCCGCGGGAACCTACCGGGGAGCCGCGGCGGCGAGCGGCACCGCGACAGCGCGAGAAGCGTTCCGCAGCTCAACGACGCGGCCATGCGGCGATGGAGTGGTGCCATGTACCTTGTCTGCCTCGGGCGCACCTCTCCGATGCCTTGCGGAAGCATCGCACGTATTCGCTGGTGCGCACGTCAAGAGGGCCGCGTCACGCTCCCGCGACATGCGCGCCGGTACCGGGGCGCCCGGCTCCCGTACACGGAGACGGCGAAGCCCCGGCCGGGACCGGCCGGGGCTTCGCGCGAAGTACTGGTTGCTCTCAGACCCCCGAACCCGCGGGCACGGAGTCGGTCGCCTCCGTCCACAGATCCTGCTCGGCGCGATCCGCCTGGATCTGGCGGTACACGAGGAGCCCGCCGACGGCGGCCAGTGCGATCAGGAGAAGCTTCTTCACCGCGCTACCTCGTCCTTCTAGACATTGGGACCTACTGGCGCCCGATGATACCCAAGCGGGCATCTCGGCAGAGCGACCGACCCGGGCGGGCGGCGCCCGCCACTCCGCACTCCGGAGGGGCCGAACGCCGAACGCCCGGCCCCCCGCAGAGGGTCCGGGCGTTCGGTCCGCCGTGTGGGGCTAACAGGACTTGAACCTGTGGCCTCTTCCTTATCAGGGAAGCGCTCTAACCGTCTGAGCTATAGCCCCGCGCTGCACCGAAAGATTAGCGCACTTCAGCCGCGTGCCAAAATCGCGTCGTTCCGCGGCCGCTCCGGTGCGGCGCCCAGGAGGATCCCGGGGTCACTCCTCCTCCGCGAGGGTCACCTCGACACCGCCGACGAGGCCGGCCGACATGTTGTAGATGAACGCCCCCAGTGTGGCCAGGGCCGTCAACAGCACCACGTCGATCACCGCCACCACCGAGGTGAAGGTCAGCACCCGGGGCAGGGACAGGAACGCCTGGAGGTCGAAGCCACCGTCGCTGTCCGTGGAGGTCGCCTCGCTGACTGTCCCGCCGACGGCCGCGAACACGCCCATGGCGTCCATCACCGTCCACAGCACGGCCACCGCGATGACCGTGCAGATGCCCAGTGCTATCGACAGCAGGAAGCCGACCTTCATCACCGACCACGGGTCGACCCTGGCCACCTTCAGCCGCGCCCTGCGCGTCCTGGGGACGGTACGGGCGCCGGTGCGCGGGCGGCGCATGATGTCCTGCCGGAGGTCGTCCCGGTCCTCCCGTCCGTCCCGGACGGCGCGCGGCGGCGGGGCGCCGCCCGGCGGGGGCGGGTACGCCTGCGGCGGCTGGTGCGGCTGCGGCGTGCCCGCGTGCTGCTGGGCATGCGGCTGCGGTTGCGGGTGGGCACTGGTCACGGTTGTTCCCCCACGGTGGGATTCGCCCTGTCGTCGAGCGTCGTCAGCGGCCGGTCCACGGGCACCGCCGTCATCATCGCCGCCCCTGGCGGCGCCCGCGGTTCCACTCACGTTCTGTCTACTCCTCGTTGTCCGGAGCCGTCTCGGCGGCCGTCTCCGGGTAAGGCTCCTGCGCGGAATCCGCGGCGCCGTCCCCGGCACCGGTCTCCGCCTCGACCTCCTCGGCCTCGCGGCCGGCCTCGGCATTGCGTGCGATACCGACCACGGCGTCGCGCTTGCCGAGGTTGATCAATTGGACGCCCATGGTGTCACGTCCGGTTTCCCTGACCTCGGCGACCCGCGTGCGGATCACGCCACCGCCGAGGGTGATGGCGAGGATCTCGTCCGTCTCCTCGACCACCAGGGCCCCCACCAGCGAACCGCGGTCCTCCACGATCTTGGCCGCCTTGATGCCCAGGCCGCCGCGGCCCTGCACGCGGTACTCGTTCACGGCCGTGCGCTTCGCGTACCCGCCGTCGGTGGCGGTGAACACGAACGTACCGGCTCGCACCACGTTCATCGAGAGCAGTTCGTCCCCTTCGCGGAAACTCATGCCCTTCACACCGGATGTGGCACGCCCCATCGGGCGCAGCGCGTCGTCGGTGGCGGTGAACCGGATCGACTGCGCCTTCCGGCTGATCAGCAGCAGGTCGTCCTCGGACGAGACCAGCTCCGCGCCGATCAGCTCGTCCTCGCCGCCGCTCTCCAGCCCCCGGAGGTTGATGGCGATGACTCCGCCGGAGCGGGGCGAGTCGTAGTCCTTCAGCGGGGTCTTCTTCACCAAGCCCGACTTGGTGGCCAGCACCAGGTACGGCGCGGCCTCGTAATCCCGGACCGCCAGGATCCGGGCGATCGTCTCGTCCGGCTGGAACGCCAGCAGGTTCGCCACGTGCTGGCCGCGCGCGTCCCGCCCGGCGTCCGGCAGCTCGTACGCCTTCGCCCGGTAGACGCGGCCCTTGTTGGTGAAGAACAGCAGCCAGTTGTGGGTGGTGGTGACGAAGAAGTGGTCGACGATGTCGTCTTCCCTGAGCTTCGTCCCGCGCACACCCTTGCCGCCGCGCTTCTGCGAACGGTAGTCGTCGGTCTTCGTGCGCTTGACGTAACCGCCGCGCGTGATGGTGACGACGATGTCCTCCTCGGCGATCAGGTCCTCGATGGACATGTCGCCCTCGAAGGGCACCAGCTTGCTGCGCCGGTCGTCGCCGTACTTGTCGACGATCGCGGCCAGTTCCTCGCCGATGATCCGCCGCTGCCGCTCGGGCGAGGCCAGGATCGCGTTGTACTCGTCGATCTTCGCCTGGAGCTCGTCGTGCTCGGCGGTGATCTTCTGCCGCTCCAGGGCGGCCAGGCGGCGCAGCTGCATCTCCAGGATCGCGTTCGCCTGGATCTCGTCGATGGCCAGCAGCTCCATCAGGCCCCCGCGCGCCACCTCGACGGTGTTGCTGCGCCGGATCAGGGCGATGACCTCGTCGATCGCGTCCAGCGCCTTGAGCAGACCGCGCAGGATGTGGGCGCGCTCCTCGGCCCTGCGCAGCCGGTAGCGGGTGCGGCGGACGATGACATCGACCTGGTGGGTGACCCAGTTGCGGATGAACGCGTCCAGCGACAGCGTACGCGGCACGCCGTCGACCAGGGCCAGCATGTTGGCGCCGAAGTTGGTCTGCAGATCGGTGTGCTTGTACAGGTTGTTCAGCACGACCTTGGCGACCGCGTCACGCTTGAGGACGATCACCAGCCGCTGGCCGGTGCGCGAGGACGTCTCGTCCCGGACGTCCGCGATGCCGGCGACCCTGCCCTCCTTGACCAGCTCGGCGATCTTCAGCGCCAGGTTGTCCGGGTTGACCTGGTAGGGCAGTTCGGTGACGACCAGGCACTGGCGGCCCTGGATCTCCTCCACCTCGACCACCGCGCGCATCGTGATCGAGCCGCGGCCGGTGCGGTACACCTCCTCGAAGCCCTTGCGGCCCACCACCAGCGCGCCGGAGGGGAAGTCCGGGCCCTTGATCCGCTCCAGCAGCGCCTCCAGCAGTTCCTCGCCCGTGGCCTCGGGGTGCTCCAGGTACCACTGGGCGCCGGAGGCCACCTCGCGCAGGTTGTGCGGAGGGATGTTGGTGGCCATGCCGACCGCGATGCCCGCCGAGCCGTTGACCAGCAGGTTGGGGATACGCGAGGGCAGGACGGTCGGTTCCTGGTTGCGGCCGTCGTAGTTGTCCTGGAAGTCGACGGTCTCCTCGTCGATGTCCCGGAGCATCTCCATGGCCAGCGGCGCCATCTTGCACTCGGTGTAGCGCATGGCCGCGGCCGGGTCGTTGCCCGGCGAGCCGAAGTTGCCGTTGGAGTCCACCAGCGGCATCCGCATCGACCACGGCTGGGCCAGCCGGACCAGGGCGTCGTAGATGGAGGCGTCACTGTGCGGGTGGTAGGTGCCCATCACGTCGCCGACGACGCGGGCGCACTTGTAGAAGCCCTTCTCGGGCCGGTAGCCGCCGTCGTACATGGCGTACAGCACACGGCGGTGCACCGGCTTGAGCCCGTCGCGCACGTCCGGCAGCGCACGCGAGACGATCACGCTCATCGCGTAGTCGAGGTACGAGCGCTGCATCTCGGTCTCGAGGCTGACCGGCTCCACCCGGAGTCCGGCACCCTCGTCGACCACGGGGGTGCCCGGGGGCGGCGCCAGGGGGCCGGGGGCGTCGCCCTCGGTCGGGGCAGGGGTGGTCTCGTCGGCCATTACTGGTCAATCCCTTCGTTGAGCGGCGTACGGCCGACTCAGATGTCGAGGAAGCGGACGTCCTTGGCGTTGCGCTGGATGAACGAGCGCCGCGCCTCCACGTCCTCACCCATCAGGATCGAGAACAGGTCGTCGGCGGCGGCCGCGTCGTCCAGCGTCACCTGGCGCAGCACCCGGTGGGCCTGGTCCATGGTGGTGACGCGCAGCTCCTCGGCGTTCATCTCGCCCAGACCCTTGAAGCGCTGGACCGAGTCATCCCTGATGCGCTTGCCCTGCTCACGGCCCAGGCGGATCAGGCTGTCGCGCTCGCGGTCGGAGTACGCGTACTCGAACTCGTCACGCGACCACTTGATCTTGTAGAGCGGAGGCTGGGACAGGTAGACGTGGCCGGCCTCGACCAGCGGCCGCATGAAGCGGAACAGCAGCGTCAGCAGCAGGGTGTTGATGTGCTGGCCGTCGACATCCGCGTCGGCCATCAGGATGATCTTGTGGTAACGGAGCCTGGTGATGTCGAAGTCCTCGTGGATCCCGGTGCCGAAGGCCGAGATCAGTGCCTGGACCTCCTGGTTCTGCAGCACCTTGTCGATCCGCGCCTTCTCCACGTTCAGGATCTTGCCGCGGATCGGCAGGATGGCCTGGTACTGCGGGTTGCGGCCGGACTTGGCCGAGCCGCCGGCGGAGTCCCCCTCGACGATGAAGATCTCGCACTTGGCCGGGTCGTTGGACTGGCAGTCGCTCAGCTTGCCCGGCAGCGAGGCCGTCTCCAGCAGGCCCTTGCGGCGGGTGAGGTCCCTCGCCTTGCGGGCCGCGACACGCGCCGTGGCAGCCTGGATACCCTTGCGGATGATGTCGGCGGCCTCGTTGGGGTTGCGGTCCAGCCAGTCACCGAAGTGCTCGTGGACGATCTTCTGGACGAAGGTCTTGGCCTCGGTGTTGCCCAGCTTCGTCTTCGTCTGACCCTCGAACTGCGGCTCGCCCAGCTTCACCGAGATGATCGCCGTCAGACCCTCGCGGATGTCCTCGCCCGTGAGGTTGTCGTCCTTCTCGCGCAGCAGCTTCCTGTCGCGGGCGTAGCGGTTGACCAGACCGGTCAGCGCGGCCCGGAAACCCTCCTCGTGGGTGCCACCCTCGTGGGTGTGGATGGTGTTCGCGAAGCTGTAGACACCCTCGGTGTACTGGGTGTTCCACTGCATGGCGATCTCCACCGAGATCTTGCGCTCCTTGTCCTCCGCCTCGATGTCGATCACCGAGGGGTGGACGGGCTCGCCCTTGCGGGAGTTGAGGTGGCGGACGAAGTCCGAGATGCCGCCCTCGTAGTGGTAGCGGACGTGGCGCGGCTTGTCGTCCTCGGAGGTGTCCGCGGTGTCGGCCCCGGCCGTCTGCTTGGCCGCCGCCCGCTCGTCGGTCAGGGCGATCGTCAGACCGCGGTTGAGGAAGGCCATCTCCTGGAAGCGCCGCGAGAGCGTTTCGAAGGAGTAGTCGGTGGTGTCGAAGATGTCGCCGTCGGCCCAGAAGACGACCGTCGTGCCTGTCTCCTCGGTGGCCTCGTGCCGCTGGAGGGGAGCGGTGGGCACACCCATCTTGTAGTCCTGCGTCCAGCGGTGGCCGTCGGTCTTCACCTCGACCGACACCCTGGTGGACAGCGCGTTGACCACCGAGACGCCCACACCGTGCAGACCGCCGGAGACCGCGTAGCCGCCGCCGCCGAACTTGCCGCCCGCGTGCAGCACCGTCAGCACGACCTCGACGGCCGGCTTGCCCTCGGAGGGCACGATGCCCACCGGGATGCCGCGGCCGTTGTCCACGACCCGGACGCCGCCGTCGGCCAGCAGCGTCACGTCGATGGTGTCCGCGTGCCCGGCCAGCGCCTCGTCGACGGAGTTGTCCACCACTTCCTGCACGAGGTGGTGGAGGCCGCGCTCACCGGTGGACCCGATGTACATACCGGGCCGCTTGCGGACCGCGTCCAGGCCCTCCAGGACCGTGATCGCGCTGGCGTCGTACGACGGCTCGCCGCCACCGGCTCCGGAGACGGGCGGGGTCGCGGGCGGGACAGGGGACTCCTCGCCGGAAGTGGGGATGGTTTCGTTGGAGTTGCCGGAATCGGCCACGAAGCGCCCTTTCTGGCACAGCACAAGCCTTCCCCTGTGACCGGGGGAAGGGTTCCGGAGACCTTCCGGCGACCCTGTCCGCACGGCAGGAGCGGCTGCGTCGTTCGACATGTTCCGCAGTAAGGCGGGTGTGTCTCCAGTCTACCGGTACCACTGACATCGATGGGGGTTTGCCGGTACCTGGAACCGCATGTGCCGCCCTGAACCGGCGTCCACCGACTCCCTATATGCGGGCCGGGCCCCCAGGACGCTCACGACGGCCCTCAGCGCCTCGGCATGTCAATGGACCGTCACTGTGAGCGCACTCACGGGGCGAGGGGCGCCGCCTCCCTCCACTCACCGGGTGTCCGTGCTGGTCAGAGGCCTGTCCGAACGGCTGAGCGACCTCTTCCGAAGATCCGGGAGCCATCCGCGGGCCGTCCGTCAGCCGTAGGTGTCCCCCGGTCCCCGGCTGCCCGGCGCGCGCAGCGGACCGTGCCGGGTGTCCGGCGCCTCCGGCCCCCGCACCCTGATCGACTTCACCGTCCCCTGCCCGAGATCGGCGTTCAGCCGTGCCACGAGCTGCGGGGCCAGCAGCCGGACCTGCGTCGCCCAGGCCGTCGAGTCGCAGCGCACCGACAACACCCGCGCCCGCTCGTCGTAGGACCGCGGTACGCAGTGCCGCGCCACCTGCGGGCCCACCAACTCCGGCCAGCGGCCCATCACACCGCCGACCGCCATCGGCATCTCCCAGCCGCGCTCGGTCTTCAGGCGCTCGATCGCCGCCCCCAGCGGCAGCGGATCACGGCCGTCCCGCCGCGCCCCGGACCGCGGACCGCCGCCCGTGCGCGCCTGCCGCCTCTGCCGCACCGCACTGCCGCGCGCCTTCGCCTGCTCCCGGGCGGCCCGCAGCGCCACCCTGGCCAGATCGACACCCGACGGCTCGGCCGCGGGCCCCGGGATCCGCGCCTCCGCGGAACCCTCCCGCCCGCCCGGGGGAGCGGGAGGAATCCCGGACGGGCCGCTCCGTCCGTCCGGACGGTCATCCCACCTCACAACCGGGTCACCTCCCCGTCGCCGACCGCGTACCGAGCCCCCGCCAGCAGTTCGGGGACGTCCTCCTCCACGGCCGCCGTCACCAGCACCTGCTCGCCGTGCGCCACCAGCTCCGCCAGCCGCTCCCGCCGTCCGGCGTCCAGCTCGGCGAAGACGTCGTCGAGCACCAGAACCGGCTCGTTGCCCTCACCGCGCAGCAGGTCGTACGAGGCCAGCCGCAGCGCCAGCGCACAGGACCACGACTCCCCGTGGCTCGCGTACCCCTTGGCCGGCAACTCCCCCAGCCTCAGCACCAGATCGTCACGGTGCGGACCCACCAGCGTCACACCGCGCTCGATCTCCTGCCGACGCGCCCGGGAGAGCGCGGCCAGCAGCCCCTCGTACAGTTCCTCGCGCGTGCCGCCCTCCACCGGTGAGCGGTACTCCAGCACGACCGGCCCGCCGCCCGGGGCCAACCGCTCGTACGCCTTGTCCGCCAGCGGTCCCAGCGCCGCCACCAGCGATGTCCGGTGCGCCAGCAGCTCCGCCCCGGCGCCGGCCAGATGCTGGTCCCACACATCCAGGGTGGCCAGCGCCCCGCCGCCGGACCCCCCGCCGTGCCGGCGCGCCGTCGCCGCCGTCTTCAGCAGGGTGTTGCGCTGCCTGAGCACCCGGTCGTAGTCCGACCGCACCCCCGCCATCCGCGGCGAGCGCGCCGTCACCAGCTCGTCCAGGAAACGGCGGCGCTCCCCGGGATCGCCCTTCACCAGCGCCAGGTCCTCCGGGGCGAACAGCACCGTGCGCACGATGCCCAGTACATCCCTCGGCCTGACCTGCGAGGAGCGGTTGATCCGCGCCCGGTTGGCCCGCCCCGGGTTCAGCTCCAGCTCCAGCAGCTGCTGGCGCTCCCCCTGCCGCACCACCGCCCGCACCACCGCGCGGTCGGCGCCCTGCCGTACCAGCGGCGCGTCGGAGGAGACCCGGTGGCTGCCCAGCGTCGCGAGGTAGCCGACCGCCTCGACGAGATTGGTCTTGCCCTGGCCGTTCGGACCGACGAAAGCGGTGACGCCCGGATCGAGCGGAACCTCGATCCGGGCGTAGGACCGGAAGTCGGCCAGCGACAGATGCGTGACGTGCATCGGATCCGCTTCGGGCCGGTCAGCCGCCGACGGGCGGGATGACGTCGGCGCCCGGCGCGTCGGCGCCCTTCTCTCCGCCGGCCGCGGCGGTCACCGCGTGGCCGCCGAACTGGTTGCGCAGCGCGGCGATCATCTTCATCTGCGGGGAGTCGTCCTGGCGCGAGGAGAAGCGGGCGAACAGCGACGCGGTGATCGCGGGCAGCGGCACGGCGTGGTCGATCGCCGCCTCCACCGTCCACCGGCCCTCGCCGGAGTCGGCCGCGTAACCGCGCAGCGCTCCCAGGTGCTCGTCGTCGTCCAGCGCGCGGACGGCCAAGTCCAGCAGCCAGGAGCGGATGACGGTGCCCTCCTGCCAGGAGCGGAAGACCTCGCGGACGTCGGTGACGGCCTCGGCCGCCTCCAGCAGCTCCCAGCCCTCGGCGAATGCCTGCATCATCGCGTACTCGATGCCGTTGTGGACCATCTTCGCGAAGTGGCCGGCGCCCACCTTCCCGGCGTGCACGGAGCCGAACTCGCCCTCCGGCTTGAGCGCGTCGAAGACCGGCTGCACCTTCGCGACATGCTCGGCGTCACCGCCGTACATCAGCGCGTAGCCGTTCTCCAGACCCCACACGCCGCCGGAGACGCCGCAGTCCACGAAGCCGATGCCCCTGGCCGCCAGCTCCTGGGCGTGCCGCTCGTCGTCCGTCCAGCGGGAGTTACCGCCGTCCACGACCACGTCCCCGGGGGAGAGCAGCTCGCCCAGGGCGTCGACCGTCGACTGCGTCGGGCCGCCGGACGGGACCATGACCCACACCACCCGGGGCACCTTCAGCGAGTCCACCAGCTCATCGAGACTGTGGACGTCGGCGAGGTCCGGGTTGCGGTCGAATCCGACGACGGTGTGGCCTGCGCGGCGGATGCGCTCGCGCATGTTGCCGCCCATCTTGCCGAGACCGACGAGACCGAGCTCCATCAGGGGGCCTTTCTTCGGTGTCCTGGTGCTGCGTACCCGGGTACGAGCCTACGACGGAGGGAGCGACGCACAGCTGCGGGCACACTCCGCTCGTATGCGCGCCGACCGAGCCGGAAGAACGCCCCGGAGCCCGGTCCGGCCGCACCGGCATGCCGCACCCGCGCGATGGACGGTCCTCGTGCGCCCGGCCGCATGCCACCGGGCTCAGCCCGACAGCCGCACCGGCATGATCAGGTACTTGTACGCCTCGTCCGCCTCCGCGTCCACCGCCGGCTTGCCGCTCAGCAGCGCGGGCTTGGTCGAGGTGGTGAAGGAGAGCTGCGCGACCGGGGCGTCGATGGCGCTCAGACCCTCCAGCAGGAAGCCGGGGTTGAAGGCGATCGAGATGTCGTCGCCCTCCAGCTGCGCGTCCACACGTTCCACAGCCTGCGCGTCGTCGCTCGATCCCGCCTCCAGGATCAGCACACCCTGCTCGAAGGTGAGCCGCACCGGGGTGTTCCGCTCGGCCACCAGGGACACGCGCTTGACCGCCTCCACGAAGGGGGCGGTCTCGATCACCGCGACGGAGTTGAACTCCGTCGGGAAGAGCGTGCGGTACTTCGGCAGGTCGCCCTCGAGCAGCCGCGTCGTGGTCCGCCGCCCGTTGCCCTCGAATCCGATCAGGCCCTCGCCCGCGCCGGAGCCCGACAGCGCCAGCGTCACGTTGTCACCGCCGCTGAGGGACTTCGCCGTGTCCAGCAGCGTCTTGGCCGGGACCAGGGCCACCGCGGAGGCGTCCGGCGTCTCCGGCTTCCACAGGAACTCGCGGACCGCGAAGCGGTAGCGGTCGGTGGAGGCCAGGGTGACCGTGTCGCCCTCGATCTCGATCCGCACACCGGTGAGGACCGGGAGGGTGTCGTCGCGTCCGGCCGCGATGGCGACCTGGGCCGCGGCGGCGGCGAAGACCTCGCCCGGGACCGTGCCGGTCGCGCTCGGCATCTGGGGAAGCGCCGGGTATTCCTCCACAGGCAGTGTGTGGAGTGTGAACCGCGAGGATCCGCAGACGACGCTCACCCGGACACCGTCTGTGGAGATCTCCACCGGGCGGTTGGGGAGGGCTCGCGAGATGTCGGCCAGCAGGCGGCCGGAGACGAGTACCGTCCCGTCCTCCTCCACGTCGGCCTCCACCGAGACCCGTGCCGAGACCTCGTAGTCGAAACCGGACAGGCTCAGCGAGCCCTCCTCGGCCCTCAGCAGCAGGCCCGCGAGGACCGGCACCGGGGGCCGGGCAGGCAGGCTGCGGGCTGCCCAGGCCACCGCCTCCGCGAGGATGTCGCGCTCCACCCGGATCTTCACTTAAGCCGCCTCCCGCTGTTGCTGGCTGCTCGCCTTGCTGGTCTTCGTCGTCGGCTTGTCGCCGGGGACCAGTCTGACGCACCCGGCTGACAGTCGGGGCGGGCCGGGGTCAAGTCGCCGGGAGGGGCGTGGAGCGAGATCGGGCCGAGTTGTGCACAGGGCCCACTTCCGATGGAAGTCCGCTCTTAACCTCTGTGGTCGTAGTAGTAGGGCCTGTGGAAACCGGGGATAACTCGATCTGCGCAGGTCAGACCGGAAGTTTTGTCCACCGGCCCTGTGGGTGGGGACGTGGATGAACAGGGGGCCGCTGTGGACGACGGAAAGTTCTGCACATCCCGTGCACAGCGATCCGGGACTTCTCCCCAGGGCCGCCCACAGTTTTACCCGCCTTCTCAACAGCCCAACCCAGGCCCTCCATGTGACGCCTTTCACACGGAGGGGTGACAACGCGCGCCATGTTGTCGAACAGTGGACAGCTCTGTGGAGAAGCCGGTGAAAACTGTGCACAACGCGGCCCAGGCTGTGGGCAGGCAGTGGACAACCCGATCTGCCGCTTGTGGGCGCAATCATTGTCCACAGCTTGTGGAAAACTTCTGCCCACAGATCCCCAGGCATCTGACCAGGCCCATTCGATCATCGAGCGGCGTGCCTGTGGACGCTATAGGGACAACCCGCCGGTCCCCAGCGTGTGGACGGAAGAAAGTCGGCGAATCTGTGGATCACCAACTCTGCCGCCTGTGGATTCGAACAGTGAGAAGCCCCCGGGAGGGGCCTTCTCGGGGGCTTCCGCGTCCGGAGGGACGCCTGGGGTGAAGTGTGGCGCGGGGCGTCGCGGAAGAGCCTCTGTGCCGGCGGCACAGGGCGGCGCTGCGTCAGGCGTTCTTGATGCGGTTGGTCAGCTCGGTGACCTGGTTGTAGATGGACCGCCGCTCGGCCATCAACGCGCGGATCTTGCGGTCGGCGTGCATGACGGTGGTGTGGTCCCGGCCGCCGAACTGAGCGCCGATCTTCGGCAGTGACAGATCGGTCAGCTCGCGGCACAGGTACATGGCGATCTGCCGGGCGGTGACCAGGACGCGGCTGCGCGAGGAGCCGCACAGATCGTCCACCGTCAGTCCGAAGTAGTCGGCCGTCGACGCCATGATGTTGGCTGCGGTGATCTCCGGGGCGGCGTCCTCGCCGCCGGGGATGAGGTCCTTCAGCACGATCTCGGTCAGACCCAGGTCGACCGGCTGCCGGTTGAGACTGGCGAAGGCCGTGACCCGGATCAGCGCGCCCTCCAGCTCGCGGATGTTGCGCGAGATCCGCGAGGCGATGAACTCCAGCACCTCCGGCGGCGCGTTCAGCTGCTCCTGGACGGCCTTCTTGCGCAGGATCGCGATGCGCGTCTCCAGCTCCGGCGGCTGGACGTCGGTGATCAGACCCCACTCGAAGCGGTTGCGCAGCCGGTCCTCCAGGGTGACCAGCTGCTTGGGCGGCCGGTCGGAGGAGAGCACGATCTGCTTGTTCGCGTTGTGCAGGGTGTTGAAGGTGTGGAAGAACTCCTCCTGGGTGGACTCCTTGCTCGCCAGGAACTGGATGTCGTCGACCAGCAGGATGTCCATGTCGCGGTAGCGCTTGCGGAACGCGTCCGCCTTGCCGTCGCGGATGGAGTTGATGAACTCGTTGGTGAACTCCTCCGAGCTCACGTACCGCACCCGGGTGCCCGGGTAGAGGCTGCGGGCGTAGTGCCCGATGGCGTGCAGCAGGTGCGTCTTGCCCAGTCCGGACTCGCCGTAGATGAACAGCGGGTTGTACGCCTTGGCCGGCGCCTCGGCCACGGCCACGGCGGCAGCGTGCGCGAAGCGGTTGGAGGCGCCGATGACGAAGGTGTCGAAGAGGTACTTCGGATTCAGCCGGGCCGTCGGCTCACCGGGGCCGGTCGCGGGCGCGGGCTGCGCGGCGAGCGGGCCGGGGGCACCGCTGGGCGCGGGAAGCTGCTGGGGGTCGCGGCCTGTGCCCCGGGCGCCGTCGTAACGGGGCACCGACGGCTGGTCGTAGGGGGAGGCGTGGCGCCGGCCGCCGTAGGGGGGCGGCTCGTACGACGGGCTCTGCGACTGGTACGGGTCGTGCGGCGGCCGCCAGGCGTCGGGGCCCTGGGGGCGGGGCCAGGCACCCGGCTGGTGCTGCTGGGGAGCGTGCGGATAGTCCGGATACGCCGGCCGTGCGCTGGGCAGCTCGAGCTCCTGCTGCCGGTCCTCGTGCTGGGGTCCACCGTGCTGCCGGGCGTGCCGGCCACCGTGCTGCGGAGCGTCGTAGCGGGGCTCGTCGAAGTGCAGCGGCTGCTGGTGCGGCGCCGGCCTGCGGTGCTGCGGCGGCTCCGGGTGCGCCGGCGGGGTGGGAGCCGCCGGCGCCTGGGGCTCGGGGACCGGCCCGGTTACGGTGATCGCGAGACGGATCGGCTGTTGGCACTCGCGGCTGAGCGTGTCGGTGATCAGCGGGGAGAGCCGCCCCTCCAGTACGCCCTTCGCGTACTCGTTGGGCACGCCGAGCAGCGCGGTGCCGGAGACCAGCACCAGGGGTTGGCAGTCTCTGAGCCACCGCTGGTCCTTGGCCTCGACCCCCTGGCCGTCGGCGAGGAGCTGCTCCAGCACGCGTGGCCACACTGCGGCAAGATCGGCAGGCAGGTCAGCCACAGGGCACGCTCACTCACTCACTGGGTGGGATTGTTCGGGTTTCGACAGTCCCGCCCATGTGTGGTGCTTGGGACGGTCGGGAGGAAACGGAAGTTCGGCCACGGTAGTCAGCGCGGCATGCGTGGTTCAAGTCGTTGTCCACAGGCTGTGCACAGAACCCCCCGGCCGGCCCTGGTTTGACCTGATGGTGCGGGCGCGCGTACCGTAACCAGGTCGAGTTGTCGATGGCTGCTGCCGCCTGCCTCCGATGGGCAAGATCCTGGTGATCATAGAAGCGGTGCACTCGGGCGTTGCGAGCTACTCGTGGGCGCACGGTGACAGCCAGTCGGCGCCCCACGCGTCTCGTACGAGACACAAGCATTCCTGGAGCCCCGAGTGAGCAAGCGCACCTTCCAGCCGAACAACCGCCGCCGCGCGAAGACCCACGGTTTCCGTCTGCGGATGCGGACCCGCGCCGGGCGCGCGATCCTCGCGTCCCGCCGCGGCAAGGGCCGCGCCCGTCTGTCGGCCTGACCGACCCGACGAGTCAGACCGCGGATCCGTGACGTGCTGCCCACCGAGAACCGGCTGAGGCGGCGCGAGGATTTCGCGGCCTCGGTACGTCGAGGACGCCGGGCCGGACGCCCGCTCCTCGTCGTCCATCTGCGCAGGGCGTCCCCCCGGAGTAATTCCGGGGAACGCACGGACCCGCATGCCGCCGGGGGAGTCGCTCCCCCGGCGCGTGCGGGTTTCGTCGTGAGCAAGGCAGTGGGCAACGCGGTGGTCCGTAACCTCGTGAAGCGGCGACTGCGTCACCTGGTCCGGGAGAGGCTCGACCTTCTGCCGCCCGGTAGCCTGATGGTCATACGGGCGCTGCCCGGTGCGGGCGGGGCGGACCACGACAGGCTGGCCCGCGATCTGGACACCGCACTGCAGCGGCTGCTTGGAGGCCCGTCGTGAAATATCCGCTGCTGTGGTTGATCAAGTTGTACCAGTGGACCATCAGCCCACTGCTCGGTCCGGTGTGCCGGTACTACCCGTCGTGTTCGCACTACGGCTACGAAGCCATCCGACGGCACGGCGCGGTGAAGGGGACGGCGCTGACAGCCTGGCGCATCCTGCGCTGCAATCCATGGTCGCCCGGTGGAGTCGACCACGTTCCCGCCCGTAAGCATCCGGTCTGGCACCAGCGGATGCGTGACCGCTGGCAGCACCGGTCCCAGTCCAATGCCCAAGGAGCCTGACTCGTGGACACGATCGACACGATCCTCGGTCCTCTCTATACCGCTGTTTCCTGGATCATCGTCCAGTTCCACAAGCTGTACAGCCTCGTGTTCGACGAGGACAGCGGTTGGGCCTGGGGTCTGTCCATCGTCTCGCTGGTGATCGTGATCCGCATCGCCCTGATCCCGCTCTTCGTGAAGCAGATCAAGGCGACGCGGAACATGCAGGCGCTCCAGCCGAGGATGAAGGCGATCCAGGAGCGCTACAAGAACGACCGACAGCGCCAGTCGGAAGAGATGATGAAGCTGTACAAGGAGACGGGTACCAACCCGCTCTCCAGCTGCCTTCCGATCCTGGCGCAGTCCCCGTTCTTCCTGGCGCTCTACCAGGTGCTGAACAAGATCGCCAACGACCAAGAGGTCGGTGTCATGGGCGATCAGTTGGTGGAGAGCGCCCGTAACGCGAGCATCTTCGGGGCCCCGATCGCGACCCGGTTCATGGACAGCGCCGAGAAGGTCCAGGCGCTGGGCGCCTCGCTGACCGACGTGCGCGTGGTCACGGTCATCATGATCCTGCTGATGTCGGCGTCACAGTTCTACACGCAGCGCCAGCTGATGACGAAGAACGTCGACCTGACGGTGAAGACGCCGTTCATGCAGCAGCAGAAGATGCTGATGTACGTCTTCCCGATCATCTTCGCCGTCTTCGGCATCAACTTCCCGGTCGGTGTTCTCGTCTACTGGCTGACCACCAACATGTGGACCCTCGGGCAGCAGATGTACATCATCAAGCGCAACCCGACGCCGGGCTCGCTGGCCTACAAGCAGCGTCAGGAGAAGCTGCGGGCCAAGGGCAAGCTCAAGGAGGACCCGGCGGAGGTCGAGACCAAGAAGGCCGTTGAGGCCGCCCGTGCCAACCGCCAGCAGCCCAAGCGCATGACCAAGGCGCAGCGCCAGGCCGCCGCGGCTCAGGCGGAGGCGGAGGCCAAGGAGAAGAAGGCCACCGGACAGAAGACCTCGTTGAGCAAGGAGGCCTCCGACTCCCCGTCGGCGCGGCCCGGGCAGCAGCCGAAGAGGAAGCCCGGACAGCGCAAGGGCTCGCAGCGTTCCACGCACCCGTCTAAGAAGTAAGAAGGAGTCCACTCGTGACGGACACGACCGCAGAGGGCACCGACACCCTGACCCGCCTTGAGCAGGAGGGTGAGATCGCGGCCGACTATCTCGAGGGGCTCCTCGACATCGCGGACCTCGACGGCGACATCGACATGGACGTCGAGGGCGACCGCGCCGCTGTGTCGATCATCAGTGACGGAGAGAGCCGGGACCTGCAGAAGCTCGTCGGCCGGGATGGTGAGGTGCTGGAGGCGCTGCAGGAGCTGACACGGCTCGCGGTGCACCGCGAGACCGGCGACCGCAGCCGGCTGATGCTGGATATCGCCGGTTACCGCGCCCGCAAGCGCGAGGAGCTGTCGGAGCTGGGCACCAAGGCGGCCAAGGAGGTGCAGCGCACCGGTGAGCCAGTGAAGCTGAAGCCGATGACGCCTTTCGAGCGCAAGGTGGTGCATGACGCGGTGGCCGCGGCGGGGCTGCGCAGCGAGTCCGAGGGCGAGGAACCGCAGCGCTGCGTGGTCGTGCTGCCGTGACGGACGCCGTGTCGTCGCCCCTGCCTCCCGCGCCCGAGGTGGCGCGGGAGGTTTTCGGTGACCGCTTCGAGGACGCTGTCCGCTACGCGGAACTGCTGGCAGAGGTCGGGGTCAGGCGCGGGCTGATCGGGCCGCGTGAGGTACCCCGGCTGTGGGAGCGTCACCTGCTGAACTGCGCGGTGCTCTCCGAGGTCGTGCCCGACGGCGTGACGGTCTGCGACGTTGGCTCCGGCGCCGGCCTGCCGGGTGTTCCCCTCGCACTGGTGCGGCAGGATCTGAGGATCACGTTGCTGGAGCCGCTGCTGCGGCGTACGACCTTCCTTCAGGAGGTCGTCGAGTTGCTGGGGCTGGACCATGTGTCGGTGGTGCGGGGCAGGGCCGAGGAGGTTCTGGGGTCGCTGTCTCCGGTGCATGTGGTGACGGCCCGCGCCGTGGCTCCGCTGGATCGGCTCGCCGGCTGGGGGGTACCGCTGCTGCGGCCGTACGGCGAGATGCTGGCCCTCAAGGGAGACACCGCGGAGGAGGAGCTGAAGACGGCGCGGTCCGCGCTTCAGAAACTCGGCGCGGTGGATGCCTCAGTGCTCCGTGCCGGTGAGGGCCTGGTGGAGCCGGCTGCCACTGTGGTCCGTGTCGAGGTCGGTGAGAGTCCGGGTGGGGTGCGCTTCGCAGCCAAGAGGGCGAAAGCCGCCAGAGCTGGACGCTCGCGGAGCGCGGCGCGTCGCCGGCGGTGATTCCCGGAGACCGGCGGTGTCCCTGAAGGTAACCCCCCGTTACTCCGTAGAGTCGCCAAAGACGAGCCGTGCGGAGTGTCGTCGCGTCCGAGGGCGGGTGTGGATGCATCGTGCTTCCCGTGAAACGTCGCTTTCTGCATGGATTCATCCGTCGAGGGCGCGCGGCTGACGCGTCGGACCCATCCGAGCCCCGCTCAGAGGTGGATTCATCCACAGGTGAGCGGGGCTCGCTGGTTCCCGACCCGGGGAGCATGGCAGGCTCTTCTCATTGCGAGCCTGACGTCGAGGAGAGTGAACCGTTGCGGTCCGACGGCCATATCGCGGGACCGATGACCGATCCGGTCCCGGGTCCCCGTTCTCAAGCTGTGGATGTTTCACGTGAAACGATGAGTGAGACACCGCCTCCGATGGATGCCTCCCCCCGGCACGAAGGGGATGTCTCCGCCCCCGTCGGTCGTGCCGCTCAGCAGGCGGTCGAGGCGATGAACCGTGCTGGTGAGGCTCTCCCCAGGCCCGAGGAGACCCGGGTGATGGTGGTCGCCAACCAGAAGGGCGGAGTGGGCAAGACCACTAGCACGGTCAACCTCGCCGCCTCTCTGGCCTTGCACGGTGCCCGGGTCCTGGTGATCGACCTGGATCCCCAGGGCAATGCCTCCACCGCCTTGGGTATAGATCACCACGCCGAGGTGCCGTCGATCTACGACGTTCTGGTGGACAGCAAGCCGCTCTCCGATGTCGTCCAGCCGGTGAGGGAAGTGGAAGGGCTCTTCTGTGCTCCGGCCACAATCGACCTCGCCGGTGCGGAGATCGAGTTGGTGTCACTGGTGGCGAGGGAGAGTCGTCTGCACAAGGCGATCTCCGCCTATGAGCAGCCGCTGGACTACATCTTCATCGACTGTCCGCCCTCGCTCGGTCTGCTGACCGTCAACGCGCTGGTCGCCGGCGCGGAAGTGGTCATCCCGATTCAGTGCGAGTACTACGCCCTCGAAGGGCTGGGGCAGCTTCTGCGGAACGTTGAGTTGGTCAAGGGGCACCTCAACCCCAAGCTTCATGTCTCGACGATTCTGCTGACGATGTACGACGGACGTACGCGGCTGGCCTCCCAGGTGGCGGAGGAGGTGCGGGGACACTTCGGCAAGGAGGTCCTGCGTACCAACATCCCTCGGTCAGTGCGCATCTCGGAGGCGCCCAGCTATGGGCAGACGGTGCTCACTTACGATCCAAGTTCCAGCGGCTCGCTCTCCTACCTGGAGGCGGCCCGGGAGATCGCGCTGCGAGGCGCTGGCAAGCAACAGGAACAGCACATGGTGGAGGGGACTCAGTGACGGAACGACGTAGAGGGCTGGGTCGAGGACTCGGTGCGCTGATTCCCGCGGCGCCGACCGGACCGGACGACAGTGTCACCCCCGTAGTGGGAGAGAATGGCGCGCTTTCTCCGACCGCTGTTCCGGTGCTGACCCCGGGACGCGGTGTGGCGGCGACCAAGGTGACCAATCTGCCCGATGGAGATGGGCGTCATGGTGGTGGAGTTTCACGTGAAACCGAGGCCATGAGTGGTGCTGCGGACAGCGCTGTGAGCGGTGAGGCGGCAGGAGCTCACTTTGCCGAGGTGCCGGTCGATGCGATCACTCCGAACCCCCGGCAGCCGCGAGAGGTGTTTGACGAGGACGCTCTGGCGGAGCTGGTGACCTCTATCCAGGAGGTGGGTCTTCTCCAGCCGGTGGTCGTTCGGCAGACGGGCCCGGAGCAGTATGAGCTCATCATGGGCGAGCGTCGCTGGAGGGCTTGCCGGGAAGCGGGCCTGGAGCGGATTCCGGCGATCATCCGGGCCACGGAGGACGAGAAGCTTCTTCTGGATGCCCTGCTGGAGAATCTGCACCGGGCGCAGCTGAATCCTCTGGAGGAGGCGGCGGCCTATGACCAGCTGCTGAAGGAGTTCGACTGCACCCATGACCAGCTGGCGGATCGTATCGGCCGGTCGCGCCCCCAGGTCTCGAACACACTCCGGTTGCTGCGTCTCTCACCTTCGGTGCAGCGCCGTGTGGCGGCCGGGGTGCTGTCTGCAGGGCATGCGCGTGCGCTGCTCTCGGTGGAGGATTCCGAGGAGCAGGACCGTCTCGCCCACCGTATTGTGGCCGAGGGGCTGTCGGTGCGGGCGGTCGAGGAGATCGTGGCCGTGATGGACACCACGTCGAAGGGGAAGAGCCGGGCTCGGGGGCCACGGGCCGGCAAGCGGGTCTCCCCCGCGCTGGACCATCTGGCGAGCCGCCTCTCAGACCGCTTCGAGACCCGGGTCAAGGTGGACCTTGGGCAGAAGAAGGGAAAGATCGTCGTCGAGTTCGCCTCGATGGAGGATTTGGAGAGAATCCTGAGCCAGTTCGCACCCGGTGAGAATCAGCTTCTGGAACAGCAGCTCGCTCAAGGAGACGACGACAGCGGCGAGTGAACCCCCGGGAACCCGAGCACATCGAGCGCATCGAGGACACAGTCAAGAACACCACCATACGACGCCCCATGGATACGATGTCTCCATGGGGCGTCAACTCGTTCCGCTCACCCTGGACAATCTGCCGGATCTCCCGAAGCGCTGCCGTAGATGCGTTTTCTGGGAGCTCGACCCTGTCAGCGGTGATGCCGCTGTGAAGGCGGGTCGGCCCGATCTGGAGAAAGAAGCCTGGATATCGGCAGTGCTGTTGGAGTGGGGCTCCTGTGGGCAGCTCGTCTACGTCGATGACGTGCCGGTGGGTTTCGTGCTGTACGCGCCACCGGCGTATGTGCCGCGCTCGACGGCTTTCCCCACCAGTCCTGTCTCGTCGGACGCGGCGCAGCTGATCACAGCCTGGCTGATGCCGGGGTACCAGGGGCAGGGGTTGGGCCGGGTGATGGTGCAGACCGTGGCCAAGGACGTACTGAGGCGGGGCTTCAAGGCGATCGAGGCGTTCGGGGATGCTCGATGGAAGCAACCCGCTTGTCTACTCCCGGCCGACCACCTTCTCGCGGTGGGGTTCAAGACGGTCCGACCGCACTATGCCTATCCCAGGCTGAGGCTGGAACTGCGTACGACCCTCTCCTGGAAGCAGGACATGGAGTTGGCGATCGACCGGCTGCTGGGAGCGGTGCAGAAGGATCCTGCCCTCAGGCCACTGTGATTTCCGCAGTGGTGGAAGGTGGAATGGCGAAGGGCCCGCCCCGAGGTGGGGCGGGCCCGTTCCACGTGAAACATCAGCCGATGAAGTCGGCCAGGTCTCGTTCGATGGCGGCCTTGGGCTTGGCGCCGACGATGGTCTTCACGACCTCGCCGCCCTGGTAGACGTTCATCGTCGGGATGGACATGATCCCGTACTTGG
>NZ_JAJFAU010000090.1:8903-20806 GCF_022614595.1 Streptomyces sp. CNQ085 | reverse complement strand
ACCCGGAAGCTAAGCCTTTCAGCGCCGATGGTACTGCATGGGGGACCGTGTGGGAGAGTAGGACGCCGCCGAACAATTTGTGAGGCCTCGGTCTCCGAGTTTATGACTCGGAGACCGAGGCCTTTTTGTGTTCACGTTGTGTTCACGTTTTCTCCTGCCGGAGCCGACGGATTTCGGTGAGCACTTTCTCCGTATGCGGGTGTACCCGGGCTCGCAGTTCGTCGTCCCAGGTCTCTTCGGAGTAGCGACGCTTGAGGTAGAGATCCCTGGCATGTTCCAGGACGGGCCGGTGCTCCGGCGGAAGCCGGGCGAGGGCCCAGTCGGCGGCGGTGTCCTTCGACACGATCTCGCCGGTGATGAGCGTGATCCAGATACGGGCGAGGGCCAGCACGACGTTGCGGGTGTCGTCCTCCAGCCCGTCGAGCAACTCGGGAACTCCTGCGACACTCGCCCGTACCAGGTCTCCGTGCGGTACGGGGTCGATGACCCGCGCGGGCCGCGGGCCGGTGAGGGGGCGGTCTCCTGCCAGCACCGTCGTGAGCAGCAGGGCCAGGTCCGGCATCGGCTCCGGCCGGGGAATGCCGCCGGTCTCGAACGTGTCGCGCAGCCACTCGCCGTACAGGAAGTCGCCGGTCGACGGGAATCGCCATGGGCGGATCTCGGACTGGACGACGACGGTGAGCTCGACCGGGCGGCGGGACTCGTCCGCTGAATCCGTTGAGGCGGAGAACCCGAGCAGCCCCCCGAGAAGCGCGTGCCGCTCCCGTTCGTTCATGGTTCGCCGGGACAGGACGAGGAGATCGATGTCACTGGCCGGCCGGAGGCCTCCGAGTACGGAGGAGCCGTGGAGGTAGACGCCGATGGCCATGGGGCCGAGCACGGTGTCGACCAGCTCCACGGTCTCCTGGAGTTGACTCATCTCCACGGTGTCCTCGCCCTGCCGGGCTGTCAGGGTACGGGGCGCGCCGGCGGCTCGGCTTCGCCGAGCCGGGGCCACCAGGCGTGTGCCCGGGCCTCCGAGCGCAGCAGTGCCAGGGTCGGCATGCCCGTCGGCTCGCCGTTCGCCAGGAGGTCGGGCAGTTGGGGGATCGGGGCGACCGCCGCGGCGTTGTGGAAGATCAGGGAGAGTGGTGGGTCGAGCCGGCCGGCGGATGACCCTGCGGCCATGCGGCGGCCGTGCTCGACCACGCTCGCGGTGAGAGCCGTGAGGAGCGGCATCGTGCCGGGGGCACGGCGCGGGTCCTCGACGGTTTCGCCCACGACATAGAGCGTTCCCCGTTCGGCCGCGAAGGATTCCAGGGCGGCCGAATCCGTGCGCGGCGCCGTACACGCGTTGCGGACGTGGAGCTGGGAGAGGCAGGAGAGAGCGCTTCGGACGATGCCGATGGCGGCGTCCCGGCGTTCGGGGTGGGCGATCAGGGTCGCCTCCAGCTCGCCCGCCGCGCCGGAAGCCGCCTTGGGGTGCGTGCGCAGTATCCGGACGGCCTCCGCGGAGGAGCCCGCCGAGGCGCCGGCCCACCGGTGGACCTGACGGAACGGCTCGCTGGCCACGGCGGCGGCGTGGAGCCAGCAGCCCAGGACCGTCTCGGCGGCATCGTGGACGGCCGCGTCCGCCCGTGCGGGGCTGCGCACGGGGACGAGCAGGGCCGCGGCCCGTGCGGCGGCGGTACGGCGGTCCTCGCAGCCGTGGTGGGGCGACCAGCGCAGCCGTACGGGGGCGTCGGTGAGCTGCCCCGGGTCGTAGACGTGGACGGGACCGAGTTTGGCGCGGGCTCCCGCGGTCCCGGCCCACAGGGCGGGGTCGGCGGTCACGACGAGGGCCGCCCCGGGGGCGGCGCGCAGGGCGTCGGCGGCCCGGACGGTGTGGGGAGCGCCGTACTCCACGCCCACGGGCGGGCCGGAGAACGCCTCGGGGACGGGGCGGGCCCGTACGGCGCCGGGGACCTGCCGCACGGGCCCGTGCTGGGACATGGGGACGGGGTCCGTGGGAGCGGGGTCCGCGACAGCGGGAAGGGGCGCCGCGGTCGTCCCGTGCGGGGAGGCGGGCGGGGCGGCCTCGTGCGGGGCCGCCCGCCGGACGGCTTGCCGGGCCACGCGCAGGGCGCGCCGGCGGGCCACGGTCCCGGCCGCGAAGAACCCCAGGACCGTCAGGACCATCGCCTGACCGGTGAGGACCCCCCAGAACAGGCCCGGTCCCGGCAGGGTACCGGCCTGTGCGCCGGGCCAGGCGGCGGCCAGGTCGCCCGGTTCGGAGACGAGGGAGCGCATGGCCGCCGGGGTGTGGGTGAAGGCGACCCCCCGCGGCCACGCTCCGTGGGCGAGGAGACCGGCCAGTCCGGCTGCCGTCCAGCACAAGGTGGTGACACTCAGCAGGAAACCCATGAGACCGAGCAGCAGGCCGTCCGGGATGCCCCTCTCCGGCGGGGAGCCCGTTCCGCCGCCGCTCCGCGTTCCGGGTGCTCCGGGCGCTCTGTCGTGGCCCCGTGCCATCCTCAGGCCACCGTCTCGTCGGCGCGTGCGAGCCGTTCCATCGCGGCGGCCCGGGATTCGGTCTCGGCGTCGAGGTCGTCGGCCAGGGTGTCCTCCAGGGGGGAGTGCGGGGAGGACCCGGGGTCCGGTGCGTCCGGAGCGGAGGACTCCGTCATCGCGCGGTCGGTGAAGACCAGGGGGCGCTCGACCTCGGTGACCAGGTGTTTGACGACCTGGACGTTGCCGTTGACGTCCCAGACGGCGATGCCGGGGGTGAGGGTGGGGATGATCTCCACGGCCCAGCGCGGCAGGCCCAGCACCTTTCCGGTGGCCCGCGCCTCGTCGGCCTTCTGGGCGTAGATGGTGCGGGTGGACGCCATCTTGAGGATGGCGGCGGCCTCCCTGGCCGCCGCTCCGTCGACGACGTCCGACAGATGGTGGACGACCGCGACGAACGACAGGCCCAGGCGCCGGCCGAACTTCAGCAGACGCTGGAAGAGCTGGGCGACGAACGGGCTGTTGATGATGTGCCATGCTTCCTCGACCAGGAAGATGCGCTTCTTGCGGTCGGGGCGGATCCAGGTGTGCTCCAGCCAGACGCCGACGATGGCCATCAGGATCGGCATGGCGATGGAGTTGCGGTCGATGTGGGAGAGGTCGAAGACGATCAGGGGCGCGTCGAGGTCGATGCCCACCGTCGTCGGGCCGTCGAACATGCCGCGCAGATCGCCGTCGACCAGGCGGTCCAGGACGAGGGCCACGTCCAGGCCCCAGGCGCGCACGTCCTCCAGGGCGACGTTCATCGCCTCGGCCGACTCCGGCTCCGGGTGGCGCAGTTGCTCGACTATGTCGGTGAGGACGGGCTGGCGTCCGGTGACGGTGTCGTTGACGTAGGAGTGCGCGACCTTCAGCGCGAAGCCGGCGCGCTCGTCGAGGCCGTGGCCCATGGCGACCTCGATGATGGTGCGCAGCAGGGCCAGCTGGCCGGTGGTGGTGATGGAGGGGTCCAGCGGGTTGAGGCGGATGCCCCGGTCGAGGGCGGCCATCGGGTCCAGGCGGATGGGGGTGACGCCCATCTCCTCGGCGATCAGGTTCCACTCGCCGACGCCGTCCTCGCCCTGGGCGTCCAGGACGACGACCTGGCGGTCGCGGAAGCGCAGCTGGCGCAGGATGTACGTCTTCTCCAGCGCGGACTTGCCGTTGCCGGACTCGCCGAGCACCAGCCAGTGGGGGGCCGGGAGCTGCTGGCCGTAGAGCTGGAAGGGGTCGTAGATGTAGCCCTTGCCGCTGTAGACCTCGCGGCCGATGATCACTCCGGAGTCGCCCAGTCCGGGTGCGGCGGTGGGCAGGTAGACGGCCTGGGCCTGGCCCGTGGAGGTGCGCACGGGAGAGCGGGTGGTCTCGGTCTTGCCGAAGACGAAGCTGGTGAAGGCGTCGGTGACGGCGGTCAGCGGATCGAACGCGGCCATGGTGGTTGCGCCTCCTCAGCGGCGGATGCCGGTCGCGAACGGCAGGGTGTTCACGAACGCGCGGTGATGCTCCCGGTCGCACCATTCCAGCTTCAGGTAGCTCTTTCCGGCCGATGCCCGGATCGTGCGCTTGTCGCGCGCCAGGGCGTCGGGGTCGCGGGAGGAGACGGTGATGTAGCCGACGAGATTGACGCCGGCGGCACCGGAGGCGAGGTCCTCGCCGCGCTGGTCCACACGGCTGTGGGCGGCCACGTCTCGCGGGTCGACGGTGCGGTTCATCTTGGCGGCGCGGCTGGCCTCGGCCGCGTCGTTGGTCTTCTCCGTCAGCATGCGCTCGATGGCGATCTCGGTCGGCTCCAGGTCCATGCAGACGGCGACGGTGCGGATCACGTCGGGGGTGTGGACCAGCAGCGGGGCGAGGAAGTTGACGCCCACGGGGGTCATCGGCCACTCCTTGACCCAGGCGGTGGCGTGGCACCAGGGGGCACGGGTGGTGGACTCGCGGGTCTTGGCCCGCAGGTGGGTGGGCTCGGAGGCGTCCAGTTCGGCGGGCCAGGCGTTGCGGCGGCTCATGGCCTGGATGTGGTCGATGGGGTGGTCCGGGTCGTACATGGAGTGGATCAGGGACGCCATGCGGGACTGGCCCAGCGGCTGCCGCACCCGGATGTCGGCCTCGGCCAGGCGGGCGCAGATGTCGGTGAGTTCGCGGGCCATGACGACGGCCAGGCCCTCGTCGCGGGTGAGGCGGCGGCCGGTGGAGGCGCGGGTGGCCTTGGCGATCGCGGCGGCCTCGGCGGCCAGGTCGCGGGTGTAGTGCATGCAGGCCACCAGGTAGGCGCGGTGCTGCTCGCTGGAGGTGGAGACCATCGACAGCAGCTGCTCGTAGGAGTCGCGCAGCCAGGGCGAGGCCCGCTCGTCGCCGCGCTGTGCGACGTCCTTGGCGTGGGCGTCGGGGTCGGCGGGGAGGGTGCGGGCGAGCATCTGGATCCGGGTGACGAAGCCGTCGCCGTTGGCCACGTGCTTGAGGAGGGTGCCGAAGCGGTCGACGAGGGCCTCCTGGTCCTCGCTGTCGCGCAGACCCACGCCCGGCCCCTCGATCTCGATGGCGGCGGTGACGGTGCGGCGGTCGGCGTGGAGCAGTACGGCGATCTCGTCGGGCCCGAAGGGCGCGGACAGCCAGTTGACCCGGCCGACACCGGGGGGCGCGGGGATGTCCACCTCGGTGCCGTCCAGCCGGGTGCCGGCCTCGGCGGCGGTGGAGCGGTAGGTGGTGCCGCGGCGCAGCAGGCGCCGGTAACTGCGTTTGATCTCGAACCACTTGTAGTACGTCCGGCCGTTGTAGGGGACGTACACCGCGGCCAGGGCGATCAGCGGGAAGCCGACCAGCAGGGCGATGCGCAGCGACAGAACGGGGACGAGGAGCCCGCTCATCATGCCGAGGAAGGCGCCCGCGACGATCAGCGCGATCTCGCCCGTCTCCCGGTTCCTGCCGACGATGGCGTTGGGACGGGCGCGCCCGATCATGTACGTGCGGCGCGGAGCGACGGTGTGGGACGGGGTCGTCATCCGCGATCACCTCCGGTGCGGTTGCTGGTGGTGCCGCCGCCGTTGCCCGTGCGGGGCGGGGGCGGCGCGGCGGGCCCGGAGGCCCGGTCGCCGCGCGAGGCGTGGGCGGCCACACCGCCGGAGACGGGGTTGGCGGGCCGGGCGGCGGCGCCGGGCTGCCCGCCGCCGCTGCCGCTCTCGGCACCGCCGCGGGCGCTGTGGGTGGTGATGCCCTGGCGGAGCATCGCGGCGGGGGAGGAGACGACGGCGGCTGCCGTACGGGAGGCGGGGTCGGCGCTCGCGTTGCGCTGGCGGACGATCTCGTCGCCGAAGCCGGGTACGAAGCGGTAGATCATGGCGCTGGCGAAGATGGCGAGCAGGATGATCGCCAGGCCGGAGACGATCGCGGAGAAGGCGTTCGGGCCCTCGTCGGAGGCGAGTGCCCCGGCGAGGCCGAGGACGATGACGATGACCGGCTTGACGAGGATCACCGCGATCATGATGCCCGCCCAGCGGCGTACGTGGCCCCACAGGTTCTTGTCGACGAGCCCGGCGTAGACGACCGTGCCCAGCAGGGCGCCGACGTACAGCAGGGCGGCGCGGATGACGAGTTCGAGCCAGAGGACGCCGGCGGCGAGGACGGAGACCAGGGAGACGACGATCAGCATGATCGGGCCGCCGCCGATGTCGTCGCCCTCCTTCAGGGCCTCGGAGAAGGAGCCGAAGAACTTGTCGGTGTCGGACCCGGTGCCCGCGGCGATCACGTCGGTGACGGCGTCGGTCGCGGTGACCAGGGTGTAGAGGATCAGGGGGGTGAAGGCGGAGGCGAGGACCGTCAGCCACAGGAAGCCGATGGCCTCGGTGAGGGCCTCGGTGAGGGGGATGCCGCGCACGGCACGCTTGGCGACGGCCAGCAGCCACAGCACCAGGGTGAGGATCGTCGAGGCGGCGAAGACGACGGCGTACTGGCGCAGGAAGGCGGGGTTGGTGAAGTCGACGGTGGCGGTGGCGGAGACCGCTTCGGAGAGCTTGTCGACGATCCAGGCGGCGGCCTCGGCGCAGCCCTGGGCGAGGGAGGAGAGGGGGTCGAGGGGGGACAGGGGGTCGAAGTCGCCGCCGCCGGGCTCGCCGGTGTCGCACAGGTCCCTGGAGGGGCCGTCGAGTTCCTCGCAGGCGTCCGGCTCCTCGCCGGAGGGCGAGGGCGTCGGCTCGTCGGCCGCCGCACGGGCGGCAGACCAGAACCCGGCGGCCTGCAGGCCCGCCAGGAGTCCGGCGAGCGGCAGGGCGCGGCGCGGGGCGCGGCGGCCGGTTCGGTCAACGGGCATAGGTGAACCCTCCGTACTCCTCGACGGCCCTGCTGATTTCCTCGGCTGTGGAGGCCCGGATGTCGCCCGGTACGGGGGCGGGGCCGTCCTCCTGGGAGTCCTCGGCGATCCTCCAGTCGGACCCGGCCCACCTCAGCCGGAAGGTCCAGGTCTTCCAGGTGGTGGTCACGGGGAGGGTCGACTCCTCACCGGCCATGCCGACCAGGCCCGTGTACCAGACCTCGACGGTGGCGTCGTCGCCCTCGTACTCCGTCACCCTGGTGCCGACGGGGACGGTGCGGGAGACGAAGGTCATGCCCTCGGGTGCCTCGCCCTGGGGTGTGAGTCCCAGGCGTTCGAGGAATGCCTCCGAATAGGCCCTGTCCTGCCGTTCCTTGACGCGTGCGGCGGATTCGGGGGTGTAGAGGGCGTCGACGAGCATGTGCCGGTGCTCGGTCTCGAACATGCCCGTGCCGCCCAGCGCCACCGCGTAGTTGGCGGCAGCGCTCTGCGCGCCCTGCTCGGTGCGGGGGAAGCCCGAGGGCGCGCCGTCCGAACGCCCGGTGACGGGGCGTTCGCCGGTGGGGGCGGTGGGCCGGGCGTCCTCGCGCGTCTCCCCGCCGCCGCTCTGAGCCGGGGCGTCGCCGCCGCCCCTGTTGGCGAAGGCGATGGCCGCGATCAGCAGGACGACGACGCCCACCACCGTCACCATGCTGCGGCCCACCCGGACGGGCTGTCGTCTGGGCTCGTCGTACGCGTCGACGACGTCGTCCTCGTACCCGCCATCGCCGCCGATGCTCATCGTGCGTGTGCCCTCTCGGTAGCCCGGGTGCCGCCCGGTCGTCGTCGTGCCCTGTCCTTGACGTTAACTCCGCCGGGGCGGTTGTGGGACCGGTGTGTGCGGGAATGCTTCCGCACCGTGAGCGGCGGACCGAACGGTCCGGCCCGGTGGCGCCGCCTCGCGCCCCCCGGTCGTGTTCCGGGGGAGGAGGGGTGCCGGCCGGGGCGGGATCGGGTTCCGGGCTGGTGCATCGGTGCGGTGCTCTTTTTTCCTGGTGGGGTGAGCGGTCGGGCGGCCGCGGTCCTCGGGGCGGCGGAGTCGGCGCCGGGCCGCCTTCCGCCGCCGGTGGAGTGTCCGTGGGCGGGACGGCGCCCGGGGCCCGCGGGACGCTCCGCCCGCCGCGGCGGACGTGAGGGTTCTCACGGGGCGTCAGGCGCCCACCGGCCGGGCGCGGTACCGCCGGCCGGTGGGGTACGGGACGGGTCCGGGCCTCGTGCACCGGGAGCGGGACGGTGCGCGGCTACACGGCCATGCCGTAGACGATCGTGAAGAGAGTGCCGAGGGACCCGATGATGAAGACCCCGGTCAGGCCCGCCACGATCAGGCCCTTGCCCTGCTCCGCGCTGAAGGTGTCGCGCAGCGCCGTGGCGCCGATGCGCTGCTTGGCCGCGCCCCAGATGGCGATGCCGAGGCAGAGGAGGATGGCGATGGCCATGACGACCTCGATCATCACCCGGGCCTCGTTGCCCAGTGACCCGAACGGGCCCCAGTCGGGGGCGATTCCGCCGATGATGGTGGTGATGTCGCCCTGTTCGGCTGCCAGAAACATGCTGTGTTCACCGCCCCGGTGAGGGTTGTCGAAAGTTGCGCTTCACTTGGATTCTGACACGGTTGCGGCCGAATCGGCAGTGAACTCCTTTCGGATTGGGGAGGGTTGAGGGATGCGGAAGGCATGGGTGGCGATCGGAACCGGCCTCGGGCTCGTCATGTGCTTCCTGGCGTTGCTCGTGGTGGGCACCTACAGCGCCGCGTCGAACCTGTTCGGCGGGCGGGGCGGCGCGGTCGCGCTGGCCGAGAACGCGGTGCCGGCGGCGTACCGGCCGCTGGTGCAGAGGTGGGGCAACTACTGCCCGGCGCTCAACCCGGCGCTGCTGGCCGCCCAGCTCTTCCAGGAGAGCGGCTGGAACCCGCGGGCGCGCAGCCCCGCCGCGGCGCAGGGGATCGCCCAGTTCATCCCGGGTACCTGGGCGGTCCACGGGGTCGACGGCGACGGTGACGGCGACCGCGACGTGTGGGACCCGGCGGACGCGATACCGTCGGCGGCGAAGTACGACTGCACGCTGGCGAGGAACGTCCGGGGCGTGCCCGGCGATCCGACGGACAACATGCTGGCCGCCTACAACGCGGGCCCGTACGCGGTGACGAAGTACGGTGGGGTGCCGCCGTACCGCGAGACCCAGAACTACGTGAAGGTCATACGGAAGCTGGAGAAGAGCTTCGCGGCGCCCGCCCGGCGCCTGTCGCCGACGAAACAGGCCGCCGGGGCGATCGACTTCGCGCAGAGGAAGCTGGGGACGCCGTACCTGTGGGGCGGGGACGGCACGCCGGAGGACGGCGGGCGGTTCGACTGCTCGGGCCTGACGAAGGCGGCGTACGCGAGCGTGGGCATCAAGCTGCCGCGCGTCGCCAACGACCAGTGGAACACCGGACCGCACCCGAGGCGGAACGAGTTGCTCCCGGGCGATCTGGTCTTCTTCGCGCACGACTTGACCGATTCGCGGTCGATCCACCACGTGGGGATCTACGTGGGCGGTGGCTATATGATCAACGCGCCGTACACGGGCGCGGAGATCCGCTTCGACCCGGTCGACTCCCCCGACTACTTCGGGGCGACGAGGCCCACGGCGTCGTGACCTCCGGGTGGCCGGTGCTCCGGTGACACGGCGCGCGGCCGGGTTCCCCCGGGTCCCCGGGCCTCGGGCCCCGGGTGCGGGTCACCCTCCGATAACGTCCGGGTGATCGTTCGGTGGAGGTCGGAACGCACGGCCGGGGCCGGGCGTTTCCTTGTCCGGAACGGGCATTCCGCTACCACGGGGGTCGGCAGCGAAGAGTGAAGGGCGGCATTGCGATGGCTGAATGGGAGAACCCCGACGTCGAGCTGCTCTACGACATCAACGGATTGGCCAGGGAAGCCCCCGACTGGGCCGACCACCTCATGGAGTACGTCGGCGAGTACGGCACGATCGTGGCGCTGGCGATGCTGGGCCTGTGGGCCTGGTGGACGGCGCGGCGCCGCCCGGACGCGGTCCCGGCGGTTGCCGGGTTGGTCTGGGCACCGCTGGCGGCCGGGGTGGCGGTGCTGGTGAACGTGCCGATCCGGGAGTTCGTGGAGCGGCCCAGACCCTTCCTGACCCATGACGGGCTGGAAGTGCTGGTGGACGGGAAGAGGGACTTCTCATTCGTCAGCGATCACGCGACGCTGGCGATGGCGCTGGCCGTGGGGATCTTCATGGTCAACCGCCGGCTGGGGCTGGCCGGCATCCTGGTGGCGGTGTTCGCCGGGGTCTGCCGCATCTACATGGGGGTGCACTACCCCACCGACGTGGTCGGCGGTCTGGCGCTGGGCACGGCCGTGACCCTGCTGCTGGCGCCGTTGGCGCTGGCGCTGCTGACGCCGCTGATGCGCGCGGTGGCCGCCTCGCCGCGGGTCGGCCGGCTGGTGAGCACGTCACCGGAGCCGCGGCCGGAGCCGGTGGCGCGGACCGGGGAGCCGGACGGACAGGGGCAGCCCTGCGACCGGGACCTGGTCGCCTGAGGCCGCCCGGGGAGCGGGTGTCCGGGGAAGTCCGTCCCGGCGAAGGGCCGTCCCCCGGCAGGACCTCACGCCTCCTGATGAGCCTCGGCATCCGCGCGGGCGCGCCCGCGGGCCCGCCGGGCCGGGCCGCGCCACCCGCAACTGCAGGCCGCGCTGCAGAACGGCCCCTTCTCCACGGTCGAGATCAGATGCTCCCGGGGCGGCGCCGGCCGCTGGGGCGGCACCCCCTGGCTGTCGTTCCGGTGCACACGGCCACGGTACCGGCCGTGACGGGGGCTCCGGGGCCTCGTTAGTCGGAACGGGTTCCGATACGCGTGCTTGGGGGTCGTCAGACGATGGTGGTGCGGCGGAGGCGAAAGGACAGGAGCGCGGCGGTCGGCGCGGTCTGCGCCGGAACGGTGCTGGCGGTTCTGGCCGCCGCGGGCTGCTCCGGGCGGGGGGCCGCCGCCGCTGCCGACGTGAGTGCCGCCGAGGCGCTGGCCGCCGTCCGGAAGGCGGCCGGGACGCTGGCCGGATCGGGCACCTCCCGCACGCGTACGACGGTGGAGATGACCAACGGCGGCACCCGGGTCACCATCCGGGGCACGGGTGTCTTCGACTACGGGAGGCGGTGGGGGCGGCTGAGAGTGGTGCTGCCGGGTGAGGCCACCGGTGAGAGCGAACGCCGCCGGGTCGTGGAACTGGTCACACCGGGCGCGCTGTACATGAGGAACCGGGGCGCGGGTGTGCCCGACGGCAAGTGGGTGCGCGTGGACACGGCGACCCTCCCCGACGGGAACCTGGTCACGGGGGGCGCCACCGATCCGATCAGCGCCGCCGAGCTGCTGCGCGGGGTGCGGTCGGCGTCGTTCCACGGCGAGGAGCGGCTGCACGGGGAGACGGTGCGGCACTACCGGGGCACCGTGGACCTCGCGGCGGCGGCGAAGGCCGCGGAACCGCGCTCGCGCGGGCAGTTGGCCGCGGCGGCGGAAGGGCTCTCGAACCGGGTGGTGGCCTTCGACGCGTACTTGGACGAGCGCGGACGGCTGCGGAAGGTCCGGCACCGCTTCGCCTTCCCGCGGGCGGTGGGTGCTCCGGGCCGGGAGGGCCGGGAGCACCGGAACGAAGGGGCCGAGGTGGTCTCCACCACATCGCTGTACGGGTTCGGCGTACCGGTGGACGTCGAGCTGCCGCCGCCGGGGGACGTCTACACCGGGAGGATCGCCGCGCCACAGGGAGTGCGCCGGAGCGTAGCCGGGAGCGGCGGCGCGAAATGGTCCGGACGTGCCATGCGCGGGGGCACGCTTCTTCCTACTCTGGAGTTCGGGTGCGTCGAAGGGGAGGGGGAGGAGGTGGTGCGCGTGTCCGGCGAGAACAGCGGTCCGCTGGCCGAGGACCACGTGGCCCTCGACGAGATCGAGCTCTACGGGGAGCTGATGATCGCGGCGTCGTCCGCGGTCGAGGACCGGCTCAGTCCCGCCCGCATCGACGAGGTGCTGCGGGTCGGGCGCGACCACGAGCGGAAGGGCCGCGGCCGGCCG
>NZ_JAJFAU010000090.1:0-8893 GCF_022614595.1 Streptomyces sp. CNQ085 | reverse complement strand
GATACCGCCCGCCCCCCAGCGGCCGGCCGCGGCCCTGAGCGTGCCCCCGGGCTCGGCCCGGATGCCGGCCTCCCGGACCTGGCAAGGCCGGATCCGGCCAGGACGGGCGCGGGGTGAAAGGGGCGGGCGTCAGGTGCGCAGCAGCCGGGCGATGGCGGCCGTGGCCTCCGCCACCTTGGCGTCCACCTCTTCGCCGCCCTCGGTCGCCGCGTGGGCCACGCAGTGACGCAGGTGCTCCTCCAGCAGCTGGAGGGCGAAGGACTGCAGGGCCTTGGTGGACGCCGAGACCTGGGTGAGTATGTCGATGCAGTAGACATCCTCCTCGACCATGCGCTGCAGACCGCGAATCTGACCCTCGACGCGCCGCAGCCGTTTGAGGTGGGTCTCTTTCTCCTTGGCGTAGCCGTGCGGACCGTGGGCGGTCTCTGGACGGGCGTCGGTGGTCGTCATACGGTCCTCCCGTGGTCACCGTGAGGATCAATACCCCCACTGGGTATATGGTACCGAATGTTCCGTTCTGTGGTGATGGGAGGGTGGATCCCCGGGTACGGAGCGTGTGGTCCGATGGGTGACACTGAAGGACGCCGGTTCGATGTGGCCGGATGATGCGCCTAGCATCATCGAGACCGACAACGATGCACCTCGAGGAATCCCAGTGCGCTTTCGTCTGACCCCCAGGGAGACGAGCTTCTACGACATGTTCGCGGCTTCCGCGGACAACATCGTCACGGGCTCGAAGCTCCTGATGGAACTGCTCGGGGCGGAGATCTCGGCCCGGGCCGAGATCTCGGAGCGCATGCGTGCTGCCGAGCACGCCGGTGACGACGCCACCCACGCGATCTTCCACCAGCTGAACTCCTCGTTCATCACGCCGTTCGACCGCGAGGACATCTACCGGCTCGCGTCGTCGCTCGACGACATCATGGACTTCATGGAGGAGGCCGTCGATCTCGTCGTCCTCTACCAGGTCGAGGAGCTGCCCAAGGGGGTCGAGCAGCAGATCGAGGTACTGGCCCGGGCGGCCGAGCTGACCGCCGAGGCGATGCCGAACCTGCGGACGATGGCCAATCTCACCGAGTACTGGATCGAGGTCAACCGGCTGGAGAACCAGGCCGACCAGATCCACCGCAAGCTGCTGGCTCACCTGTTCAACGGCAAGTACGACGCGATCGAGGTACTCAAACTCAAGCAGATCGTGGATGTCCTGGAGGAGGCGGCCGACGCCTTCGAGCACGTGGCGAACACGGTGGAGACCATCGCGGTCAAGGAGTCCTGAACCACGTGGACACCCTCGCGCTCGTACTGACCGTCGGCGTCGCGCTCTTCTTCACCTACACCAACGGCTTCCACGACTCGGCGAACGCCATCGCCACCTCCGTCTCCACCCGCGCGCTCACCCCCCGGGCCGCGCTGCTGATGGCGGCGGTGATGAACCTGGCGGGCGCGTTCCTGGGCAGCGGCGTCGCCAAGACCGTCAGCGAGGGGCTGATCGAGACACCGCACGGCCAGAGCGGGATGGCGATCCTGTTCGCGGCCCTGGTCGGGGCGATCACCTGGAACATGATCACCTGGTACTTCGGCCTGCCGTCCTCCTCCTCCCACGCGCTGTTCGGCGGCATGGTGGGCGCGGCGCTGGCGGGCGGCATCGCGGTGTACTGGTCCGGGGTGTTCTCGAAGATCGTTATCCCGATGTTCGTCTCCCCGCTGGTCGGCCTGCTGCTCGGCTACCTGGTGATGGTGACCATCATGTGGCTGTTCCGCGGGGCCAATCCGCAGCGGGCCAAGCGGGGCTTCCGCATGGCCCAGACGGTCTCGGCCGCGGGCATGGCGCTCGGCCACGGTCTGCAGGACGCGCAGAAGACGATGGGCATCGTGGTGATGGCCCTGGTGATCGCGGATGTCCAGGACCACGGCGAGATCCCGGTCTGGGTCAAGGTCGCCTGCGCCCTGATGCTGTCGCTGGGCACATACGCCGGAGGCTGGCGGATCATGCGGACGCTGGGGCGCCGGATCATCGAACTGGACCCGCCGCAGGGCTTCGCCGCCGAGACGACGGCGGCTTCGGTGATGTACACCGCATCGTTCATGTTCCACGCCCCGATCTCCACCACCCATGTGATCACCTCCGCGATCATGGGCGTGGGCGCCACCAAGCGGATCAGCGCGGTGCGCTGGGGTGTCGCGAAGAACATCGTGCTCGGCTGGTTCATCACGATGCCGGCCGCGGCGCTGGTGGCCGCGGTGAGCTACTGGGCGGTGGAGATGGTCGCGGGCTGAGCCCTTGTCCCTGTGGTACGGGGTGCCGGTTTCGGCCGGGAGCCCTCCCCCGGGTCGCTCCCTGTGGTACGGGCTCCCGGCCGGCGGGGATGGCCGAGGGCCCGCGACATGGGACGCCCGCCCCCCGGGGAGCCGGGGGGCGGGCGTTTCGTCTTGCGGTGGCACCGCCATGCAGCACCGCAGACGGTCGGGGCGGGCCGGGGCCGGCCGATCAGCCGAAGCGGCCCGAGATGTAGTCCTCGGTGGCCTGGACCGAGGGGTTGGAGAAGATGCGCTCGGTGTCGTCGATCTCGATCAGCTTGCCGGGCTGGCCGACCGCCGCGAGGTTGAAGAACGCGGTGCGGTCCGAAACGCGCGCGGCCTGCTGCATGTTGTGCGTCACGATGACGATCGTGAAGCGCTCCTTCAGCTCGGAGATCAGGTCCTCGATGGCGAGGGTGGAGATCGGGTCGAGCGCCGAGCACGGCTCGTCCATCAGCAGTACCTGCGGCTCGACCGCGATGGCGCGGGCGATGCACAGCCGCTGCTGCTGGCCGCCGGAGAGGCCGGAGCCGGGCTTGTTCAGGCGGTCCTTGACCTCGTTCCAGAGGTTGGCGCCCTTGAGGGACTTCTCGACGACGTCGTCGAGCTGCGACTTCTTGTAGGAGCCGTTGAGCCGCAGGCCCGCCGCCACGTTGTCGTAGATCGACATGGTGGGGAACGGGTTCGGCCGCTGGAAGACCATGCCGATGGTGCGGCGGACGGAGACCGGGTCGACACCGCCTGCGTACAGGTCCTCGTTGTCGAGCATCACCTTGCCCTCGACACGCCCGCCGGGGGTGACCTCGTGCATGCGGTTGAGGGTGCGCAGGAAGGTGGACTTGCCGCAGCCGGACGGGCCGATGAAGGCGGTCACGGAGCGGGGCTCGACGGACATCGAGATGTCCTCGATCGCCTTGTGGGAGCCGTAGTACGCGGTGAGGCCGCTGACGTCGATGCGCTTGGCCATGGGAATCACTTCTCTTCTGCTCGTGGGGCCGGTCAGCGGCCGGTCTTCGGGGCCTTCCAGCGGGCTATGCCGCGGGCCACCAGGTTCAGGATCATCACGAAGGCGATCAGCACGAGGGCCGCCGCCCAGGCCCGGTCGTAGGAGGCCTCGTTGCCGTTGGCCCACTGTTCGTAGACGTAGTACGGCAGGGAGGACTGGGCGCCCTCGAAGGGGTTGTTGTTGATCGACTGGGCGCCGAACACCAGCAGCAGGATCGGCGCGGTCTCACCGGCGATACGGGCGACGGCGAGCATGACGCCCGTGGTGATGCCGCCGATCGCGGTGGGCAGCACGACCTTGAGGATGGTGCGCCACTTGGGCACGCCCAGTGCCAGGGAGGCCTCGCGCAGCTCGTTCGGGACGAGCTTGAGCATCTCCTCGGTGGAGCGCACGACGATCGGCATCATCAGGATGGCCAGCGCCATGGCGCCGGCGAAGCCGGAGTAGCCGAAGTCCAGGATGATGATCCAGAAGGACAGCACGAACAGACCGGCGACGATCGAGGGGATGCCGGTCATGACGTCGACGAAGAAGGTGACGGCCGTGGCGAGCCTGCCCCGCCCGTACTCGACCAGGTAGATCGCGGTCAGCAGGCCGATCGGCGCCGCGATCAGGGTGGCGATGCCGACCTGCTCGACGGTGCCGATGATCGCGTGGTAGATGCCGCCGCCGGGCTGGAGGGTGATCACGCCGCGCATGGAGTGCGTGAGGAAGTACATGTCCAGCACTTCGGTGCCGCGTGCGACCGTCTCCCAGATCAGGGAGACCAGCGGGAGGAGGGCGACCAGGAAGCTGACCCAGATCAGGCTGGTGGCCAGGCGGTCCCTGGCCTGGCGGCGGCCCTCGACGGCCGTGGTGAGGGCGTAGGTGGCCACGACGTAGACGATCGCGGCGATCAGGCCCCACTGGATGCGGCTGGCCAGGCCGAACGCCAGGCCCGCTCCGACGCCGACGCCCGCGGAGAGCAGGGCGAGGCCCGCGGGGGCCCAGCGCGGCAGACGGGGCTGCCTGAGGGCGCCGCCGGAGGGCGGCACGGTGACCGGGGGCTTGTCCATGACTGTGTTGCTCATCAGGCGTTCGCCCCCGAGTACTCCTTGCGGCGGGCGATGATCACCCGGGCCGCGCCGTTCACCAGAAGGGTGATGACGAACAGGACGAGGCCGGACGCGATCAGGGCGTCACGGCCGATGTCGCCCGCCTCCTTGAAGCCCGCGGCGATGTTCTGGGCGAAGGTGCCGCCGCCGGGGTTGAGGAGGCTGACGTTGATCAGGAAGTTGGGGGACAGGACGGTGGCCACCGCCATCGTCTCGCCCAGCGCGCGGCCCAGGCCGAGCATCGAGGCGCTGATCACACCGGAGCGGCCGAAGGGCAGGACGGCCATCCTGACGACCTCCCACCGGGTGGCGCCGAGCGCGAGCGCTGCCTCCTCCTGCATCTTCGGGGACTGCTTGAAGACCTCGCGGCTGACGTTGGTGACGATCGGCAGGATCATGATCGCCAGCAGGATGCCGACGGTGAACAGCGAGCGCGGGGCGCCGCCGCTGTAGGCGAAGACGCCCGTCCAGCCGAGGAACTGGTCGAGCCACTCGTACAGGCCGGTCAGGTGCGGCACCAGGAACAGGGCGCCCCACAGGCCGTAGATGATGCTGGGGACGGCGGCGAGCAGGTCCACCACGTACGCCAGCGGGGTGGCGATCCGGCGCGGCGCGTAGTGCGAGATGAACAGGGCGATGCCGACGGCCACGGGGACGGCGAGGACCATCGCGATGATCGAACTGACGATCGTGCCGTACGCCAGGACCGCGATGCCGAAGACCGGCGGGTTCGCGTTGGCGCTCCACTCGAAGGTGGTGAGGAAGTTGCCCTCGTTCGCGGCGAGGGCGACCAGGGTGCGCCAGGTGAGGAAGACCGCGATGGCGGCCATGATCACCAGCAGCGTGATGCCGGAGCCCCGGGAGAGGCCGAGGAAGATCCGGTCGCCCGGGCGGGTGGCGCCCTTGGGTGGTGACTTCTGCGGATCGGCGGAGGCGGTGGGTGCTATGTCCATTTCTTCTCCGGTCTGGGTAGGGGAGTCATCCCCTGGCGGCGGTGCACCGGATGGATCGGTCGTGCGCGGAGCGGTTCCGTACACGGACGCGGCCGGGCGCCTGCTGCGTCAGGAGATGGAGGAGATGGTCTCGCGGACCTTGGTGATGATCTCGTCGGGGATCGGGGCGTAGCCGGCGTCGGCCAGCGCGCTCTGGCCGTCCTCGCTGGCCGCGTAGGTCAGGAAGGACTTGGTCAGGTCCAGGGACTCGGCGCTGTTGCCCTTGTCGCAGACGATCTCGTAGGTCACCAGGACGATGGGGTAGGCGCCCTCGGCCTTGGTGGCGTAGTCCAGTTCCATGGCCAGGTCGCTGCCCTCGCCGACGACCTTGCCGGCGGCGATGGCCCCGGAGGCGTTCTCGACGGTGGCCTCGACGGGCTCGGCGGCGCCGGTGTCGAGCTTCACGGTCGGGATGTCGTTGCCGGTGGCGTAGGACAGCTCGAAGTAGCCGATCGCGCCGTCGTTGTTCTTGACGTTGGTGGCCACGCCGGAGGAGCCGTCGGCCGACTGGCCGCCCTCGCCGGCCCAAGCCTTGGCGGGCTCGTACTTCCAGGCGTCGGGCGCGGCGGCGTGCAGGTACTCGGTGAAGTTGTCGGTGGTGCCGGACTCGTCGGAGCGGTGGAAGGCCTGGATCTTGGCGGACGGCAGATCGGCGTCCGGGTTCAGCTTCTTGATCGCCTCGTCGTCCCACTCGGTGATCTTCGAGTCGAAGATCTTGGCGATGGTCTCGGCGTCCAGGACCAGCTCGTCCACGCCGGCCAGGTTGTAGCCGACGGCCACCGGGCCGCCGACCATCGGCAGGTTGATGCCCTGGCCGCCCTCGCAGACCTCCTTGGACTGCTCGACCTCCTCCTCCTTCAGGGCCGAGTCGGAGCCGGCGAAGCCGGTCTTGCCCTGGAGGAACTCCTGGATGCCCGCGCCGGAGCCGGTGGGCTTGTAGTTGATCGCGGCACCCTCGCAGGCCGCCTGGTAGTTCTTGACCCAGATGTCCATCGCGTTCTTCTGGGCGCTGGAGCCGGACGCGAGGAGGTTGCCCTCGCCGTCGCACTTGATGTTGCTGGCGGCCTTGGTGCTGCCGCCCTCGTCACCGCCCCCGGTGTTGTCGTCCGAGCCGCAGGCGCTCAGGACCAGCGTGCTGGAAACCACGGCGGCGCCGATGGCGAGCGTGCGGAGCCGGTTGGTGGGCTGAAGCTTCACTTCGTTCAGTTCCTTCCTGAGGCCCGCCGGTGGGGACGGCAAGCGGTGATGTTTGTCCGGTTTTCGTATTCAGCATGCGGGGCGGTCCGCGTCCGCCGGCGACTGGGCGCGCTCCCTGTGAGGCCGAAATTAGGCAGAGCAGGTGAAGCGCCTGACGGCCAAGAGTGAACGAAAGGTGAACCTCGGCGTACGGTGCAGTTGACGCTGCCGCCGGGGAACGGGGAGGCTCGGGACGGCCGGAGGGCCGGGCGGGGGCAGCGAGGGCTCCGTGCGCCCGGAGAAGCTCCACAAGAGGACCGAGAAGCTCCACAACAGCGCGGAATCGGCCACCGGGGATTACAACGCGGCCGACGGGTGGGCCGGGAGGCAGTGGCGCGAGATCGTGCGGCCGGCCCGGGCGCTCGTGCGGACCCGGGGGCAGCTGGACGATCCGAGGGACCCGGGCCGGGGCGATGGCCCGCGCGCAGTACCACGGGGTCGGGCTGCCGCCCTCCGCGCGGCCGGTACCCGGTGGCGACCCGCAGGACTTCCTGCACGGTCTCGGCCTGCTTCGCAAGGGTGATCAGGCGGTCAAGGGGCTGATCGCGAAGCCGCGGACGGCCGGCGAGGACCTCGACGGGTACGCGGACGGGGCCACCGGCCGGTGGGCGAAGTTGGAGGCGGACCGCAGGCGGAAGGCCGATGCGAGGAAGGACATCCATGTCGGCATGTACGTGGGCGACGGGGTGATGGTCCACGCGCCGCGGACCGGGCGGCGGATCACCACCGCCGGCGCGGGCTCACCGCCGATCCTCGGCGTGGTGCGGCCCGACGCGTAGACTGCCTCGGCTGGTCGCCAGTCGGCTGTTTGGCATATGCCACAAGGCATTCCGTGCAGAGCCCCGGGGCAGCTATGGTCGCCCGGGGCGTCTCCACCCTGACGCCTGTGTGCCCTCGGGGGGAGGGAAGAGGAATTCTGGCATGCCCGTATCGATGGGCGACGAGGTGATGACCGTGGCGCTGCCGCGGCAGTCCGCAGGCCCGGAGGCCGGTTCTCCCGGACTCTCCAGGCCCTCGGAGGCATCCGGTCCCTCCGGGGCCCCCGGCGGGCTGACCCTGCTCGTCATCGAGGACGACCCGGCGGGTTCCCTGGCCATCCCCGAGCTGCTCGACGCCTCCGGAGGCCGGGTGAGGGTCCGTACCGCCCGCAACCTCACCGAGGCCGGGCGGCTGCTCACCGACGATGTCCACTGCATCCTGCTCGACCTGGCACTGTCCGACGGCGCCGCCGCCGGGGGCGCCCAGGAGGGCGGGGACGAGCTGGACATACTGCGCCGGGTGCTGCGGCTGGCGCCCCGGCACGCGGTACTGGCCCTCACCGCCGAGGACGACGCCGAGCGCGCGGCCGAGGCCGTGCGCGTCGGGGCGCAGGACTTCCTCTTCCGCGACGAGCTGGACGGCCGGGTGCTGAGCCGGGCCGTCCGCTACGCGGTCGAGCGCAAGCGGGCGGACCTGGCCCAGCACCAGCTCACCGAGTCCCGGCTGCGGGCCCAGGAGAACGCCCGGCTGGAGCGCGGACTGCTGCCGACCCCGCTGCTGGACGGCTCGGAGCTGCGGTTCGCCGCCCGCTACCGGCCCGGACGCTCCCGTGCCCTGCTCGGCGGCGACTTCTACGACACCGTGCGCACCGCGGACGGGACCGTCCACGCCATGATCGGCGACGTGTGCGGGCACGGCCCGGACGAGGCGGCGCTGGGGGTGGAGCTGCGGATCGCCTGGCGGGCGCTGACCTTCGCCGGGCTCTGCGGCGACCAGCTCCTGGGCACGCTCCAGCGGGTGCTGGAGCACGAGCGCTCCAGCGACGAGATCTTCGCCACGCTGTGCACCGTCGACATCGCGCCGGACGGCCGGCGGGCCGGGCTCTGCCTCGCCGGGCACCCGGCGCCGCTGGTGGCCGGTGGCGGGCGCGGGCCGCGGCTGCTGCCGTACCACGAGGAGGGGGGCGGCCCGGCGCTGGGTGTGCTGCCGAAGGCCCGCTGGCCCCGTACCCAGGTGGAGCTGGGCGGCTCGTGGAGCCTGATGATGTACACCGACGGGCTGATCGAGGGCCGGATCGGCCAGGGCGAGCAGCGCCTGGGCCAGGACGGCATGCTCGGGATCGTCGGCAACCGGATGGCCGCCGGGCTGCGCGGCGAGGAGTTGCTGGACGCCGTACTGGCCGAGGTGCGGGGTCTCAACGGCGACGAGCTGACGGATGACGTGGCGGTGGTGCTGCTCGACCGGGGCTGACCCGGACGAGCGGCGGGCCGGGCCGTGCGGCCCGGCCC
>NZ_JAJFAU010000089.1:19239-20880 GCF_022614595.1 Streptomyces sp. CNQ085 | reverse complement strand
GCGCCTCCAAGGCGGTCGCCGAACTCGAGCGCCTCGGCTATGCCGAACGCCTCCCCGACCCCCACGACGCCCGCGTCCGCCGCGTCACACTCACCCCCCGCGGACACGAAGCCGTCACCCCCGGGGGGTGCCGGGGCGGTAGCGGCCGGGGCCGCGGCCTCGGCGGCCTCGGGACCGGCCAGGACCAGGTGGGCGTTGGTGCCTCCGAAGCCGAAGGCGGAGACCGCCGCGCGGCGCGGCCCCGCCCCCTGCGGCCAGGGCGTGTTCTCGAGCAGGATCCGCTCGGCGGCCGCCTCGCCGCCCGCCGGACGCAGCGGGTCGATCACGCCCGCGGTCGCGGGGACGGTGCCGTGCCGCAGCGCGAGGACGGCCTTGAGCAGGCTGGTGAAGCCCGCCACGGTCAGCAGGTGCCCCACATTGCCCTTGACCGATCCCAGCAGCGGCGGAACGCCGCCGCGCTCGGCGAAGAAGGAGGTGAGCCCGCGCAGTTCGGTGGCGTCGCCCAGCGGGGTGCCGGTGGCGTGGCACTCGATGTAGTCCACGGTGGCCGGGTCGATCCCGGTGTACGCCTGGCGGTAGGCGGCCAGTTGCCCGGACTCGTTGGGGCTCAGCAGATGGCGGCCGGCGCCGTCGTTGCCCAGGCCCACGGCCTCCAGCACCGCGTACACCCGGTCGCCGTCGCGCAGCGCGTCGCCGAGCCGCTTCAGCACGAAGACCCCGGCGCCCTGGCCGGTGACGATGCCGGTGGACCGGCCGTCGAACGGCTGGCTGACGCCGTTGTCCGGGTAGGCGCGCAGATCGGAGAAGGACAGGTGGATCAGCAGCGGGTCGGGAGCGCAGACCGCTCCGGCGACCATGGTGTCGGCCCGGCCGGTGGCCAGGTAGTCCCGGGCCAGGGAGATCCCGTAGAGGGCGGAGGAGCAGGCCGCGTCCAGGGCCAGCCGGGGGCCGCCCAGACCGAGGGCGTCGGCGGTGGTCACCGCGGGCCCCCCGAACGGCCACAGATTCTCCGGCGCGGGCTCGGCGTCCGTGCCGGCCGGGTCCGCGGGCAGCGGCAGTCCGGCCCGGGACAGGCCCTCGGTGACGGCCTGCCGTACCGGCGGGACGCACAGCCGCACCGACTGCTCGGTGGGGAAGGCGTAGTTGCCCAGGACCAGGCCGGTGCGCGCCAGGGCGCCGGGGCGGGCGCCCAGCCCGGCGTCGGCGAGCGCCTGTCGCACGGTGTGCACCGACCAGCGCACCACACGGTCCAGGCCCGCCAGGTGGTCGGAGGGCAGGCGCAGGCCCTCCAGGTCGATGGCGGGTTCGGTGACGAAACCGCCGCGCACGGCGGTGACGTGGTGGTCCGGGTCGCCCCAGCCGCCGGGCACGTCGGGGCCGGTTCCGAAGATCTCCGGGCCGCCTTCGGTGCGGTGGTCCGCCCCGGCGAGCAGTCCGGTCCAGAACTCCTCGGGGCTGTGGGCGCCCGGGAGCAGGCAGGCCGTGCCGACGATGGCGACCGGCTCGTCCCGGCGAGGTGAACGCGACATTTCTCTCCGTGTCTTCCGCTCGGTGGTGGGTTCTGGGGGCGGGTCTCGGTGCCGGCCGGTTCCGCGGTGCGATCGTGACAAGATCGGTGGCACGCACGGGCCTGGACTACTG
>NZ_JAJFAU010000089.1:0-19229 GCF_022614595.1 Streptomyces sp. CNQ085 | reverse complement strand
GAAGGGGCGTCACCCCTTCCGCACCACCGGCCGTCCGGTCACGCGTTCACGCGGACGCGGGACGGAACTTCGCGTCGAGGCCGGGGGCGTGGACGGCCTCGACACCGCGGAACTCCAGCAGGACACGCCCCTGCGGGGTGCACGCGGTGACGGTGCAGCGGATGCCGCCCGCGGTTTCCGCCACCTCGTCCACGACCACCAGGAACGTCTGCCCGTCGGGCAGTTCGGCGTGGCACAGCGCCTCGCCGATCGCGCTGGGCAGCACCGCCTGGCCGCGGTGCAGCCGGGCCCAGACCAGCACCGCCTGGAGCAGCAGGTCCGCCAGGACCGGGCTGTACCCGGGCGCCTGCCAGGCGCCGTCGGCGATCGGCCGCTCGGGCAGTCGACAGGCCAGTACCAGCCGCCGCCCGTCGTCCAGGACCTCGGTCAGGCCGCGCAGCAGCGGGCCGTGGAAGAGGGTGCCGTCGGTGTAGGCGGTGACCGGTCGTCCGGTACCGGGGGCCGGCAGGCCGGACGGGGCCGGCGCGGGGGCCGGACGGCCGGTCTCGGCCCGTGCCCGGTAGCGGGGCCGGCCCTCGCTGTCGTGGACAGTGACGTCCCAGGCTCCCGGCGCACCGGCGGGCCTGACTGCCAGCCGGAGCCCCTCCGGCCGGTTCTCGTCCAGGACCAGGCCCTTGTGCACCGCGAAGCCGGTCACCCGGTCCACCGGGGTGCCGGGCAGCACCTGGTGGACGGCGTTGAGGACCGCGCCCAGCGCCGCCGTGGCGGGCAGCACCGGGTGGCCGCCGATGGCGTGGTCGGCGAGCACCGGGTCGCCGGCCAGGGGTGCCAGGGAGCGGTGGAGCTCCACTCCCCCGGCCGGCGGGCCTGCGGGTTCCGGTGCGGAGAGCGGGGTCACCGGTCCGACCACGCACACCGTGTCGCCGGCGTGGTCGGCGCCGAACTGCTCGGTGAAGTAGTCGACTCCCTCCTGAAGGGGGATCAGCGGCACACCGCGCTCGGCGAACATCCGCTCCAGTTCCGGGGTGACCATGCCGCCCGCCCAGGCTCCCCAGTTGACGGAGGTGATCCGGGCCCGGGGCGTCTCGCGGCGCAGCGCGCAGGCGAGCTGGTTGAGCGCCTCGTTGGCCATGGCGTAGTCGGACTGGCCTCGGTTGCCGAAGAACCCGGCGACCGAGGAGAACAGCAGCAGGTGCCGCAGCCTCCCGGCGGGCAGGGCCGCCAGCACGTGGCGCAGCCCGGCCAGCTTGGTGCTCAGCACCCGGTCCACGTCCTCGCCCCGCTTGGCGGTGATCAGGGCGTCGGCGAGCACCCCGGCCCCGTGCACCACTCCGGTGACGCGGTCGGCGTACGGGGCGAGGACCTGTGCCACGGCCTCGGGGTCGGTGATGTCCACCGCTGCGTACTCGGCGTGCGCCCCGGCCTCCTCCAGCTCCGCCAGGGTGTGGCGGATCTCCCGCTGTCCGGTCAGGTCGCCGGCGATGCGCCCCACCTCGCGCGGGGTGGGCTTGTGCCCGGTCCGCTTCAGCTCCGCGGCGGCGGCGGCCCGCAGTCCGCTCTCCGGCACCCCCTGGGCCCAGTCCGGCTCGTCGGCCAGCTCGGTGCGGCCGAGCAGCAGCAGCCCGGGGCGGTGGGCACGGGCCAGGCCGGCGGCACAGGCCGCGGTGACCCCGCGCGCTCCACCGGTGACCACCAGCAGGTCCTGCGGCCCCGGTTCGGGTGCGCCGGGCTCGCCGGGCAGGTCGCCGGGCGTCTCGGCCAGGTCCAGGGTGCGGCGGGCGCCGTCGGCGGCGAGCCCCACCTGGACGGTGCCCGCGCAGGCGTCGTACGCCTCGGCCAGCAGCAGCCGCGCACACCGGTCGGCGGGCAGGTCCGGGTCCAGGTCGACCGCGCGGCACAGCAGTGCCGGGGCCTCGATGGCGAGGGTCTTGACCAGTCCCGTGACGCCGCCCAGGGCGGCCCGCTCCACCCCGGCGGCGCCGGTCAGCCCCATCCGGCCGTCGAGCCTGGTGACGGTGAGGAACGCCGCCCGGCCACCGTCGGCCGCACTCCGCTCCAGCAGGGGCTGGACGGAACCGGCCAGCAGCAGGGTGTCCCGCAGCACGGTGGCGGCGGACTCCTGCCCGCCGGCCTCGACCTCGGCGACCACCAGGTCCAGCCGGTCGGCGTCCTCGGGGGGACGGGTGCCGGTACGGACCGTCCAGCCGTCCTCGCGCAGCGCGTCCGCGAGGGCGGCCAGCGGACCGCTTCCGGTGTCACCGGCCAGGAGTGCGCACGGGGCGTCCCGGTAGGCGTCCGGCAGGAGGTCGGGGGCGGGCAGGAGACGCAGCCGGGCGTGCCGCCGTCCCAGGCCCGGGCTCAGGCTTTTGGGGCGGACATCGCCTCCTCCGCGCCGGCGGCGGCGCCGGAGACGAAGGCGATGATGTCGTCCAGGGTGCGCAGTTCGGCGAGCTTCTCGGGGTCGGCGGAGGCCGAGCCGGGGAAGCGGTCGCGCAGCGACCCCATGATCTCGACCCGCTTGATGGAGTCGATGCCCAGGTCGGCCTCGACGTCCATGGAGGTCTCCAGCATGTCCACCGGGTAGCCGGTCTTCTCCGCGACGCTCTCCAGCAGTGCCTTGCGGACGTCGTCCTCGGTGACGGCCGCGGGGGCGGCGGGAGCCGGGGCCGGGGCCGGAGCAGCCGGGGCCGGGGCCGGAGCAGCCGGGGCCGGGGCCGGGGCAGCGGTGGGAGCAGGAGCCGGAGCAGCGGCGGCGGGCGCCGGGGCCGGAGCAGCCGGCAGGGCCGGGGCCCACTCCTGGGCCGGGGCCTGCTGCACAGGGGCGGGCGCCGGGCCCCAGTCCTGGACCGGGGCGTAGGCGTGGGACTCCGCGGGGACAGGCGCGATGCCGCTCTCCAGCAGCGCGAAGCTGCGCAGCACCTCACTGGCCTGGGCGTGGCTCTGCCCGATCGCCACACCCTGCTGGCTGATGGCGGTGATGCCGCTGAGGACGTTGTCGTCCGGAGAACTGTCCAGCAGGTTGGTCAGCCGCTCGGCCACCCGGAGCTGGCTGCCCAGGTACTCGCGGTGCATGGACAGGTGCTCCCAGGCGACCGCGCCGGTGCCCGGGAGGCCGGCGGCCCGGGGTATACCGGCCTGCGGGACGGCGGCGGCCGGGGCCTCCTGCGGCACGGGTCCGGTACCGGTCCGCGGGGCGGCGGCGCCCTCGGCGCCCGCGGCGCCTTCGACGCGGTAGCCGTTCTCCAGGGCCTCCTGGTAGGCCTGCTTGCGCTGCTCGGAAACGTGGTTCACACCGTTCAACGGAATCGTCATCCCCTCTGCCGGACGGACCGGCTCGATGTCAGCGGTGTAGCGGTTGCAGTCGGTCAGAGGCGCGCCGAGCACGAGAAGTCGTGCGGCGAGCTGCTTGAGCGCGCGGTCACCGTCCCCCTTGGGGCCGGAGTCCGCGCTGAGGACGAGGACGTCCTCGCGGTCGGCGAGAGTGCGGCGCACCAGGCCGGAGAGCACCGACTTGGGGCCGAACTCCACGAAGACCCGGAAGCCGTCCCGGTACATCTCCTCGACCCGCGGGGCGAAGTGGACCGGTGCGGTGAGCTGGCCGACCAGCACCTCGCGGTTGCCCGCGATGCGCCGCCCGTAGGAGGCGCCGGGCGCGTCGGCGTACACCGGGAAGGCCGGCGGGCGCACCCGGGTGGCCTCCACGGCCTTCTTGAAGGTGTCCACCGCGTGGGCGACGTAGCGGGTGTGGAAGGCGGCGGCGACGGGCAGCTCGCGGGCGGTCAGGCCCTCCTGACCGCACTCCTGGGCGAAGGCCCGCACCGCCTCGGTGCCGCCGCCCACGACCACCTGGTCGGGGGCGTTGACGTTGCACACCTCGACGTCCTCGTGACGTGCGGCGATCTTCTCCACCGTCTCCAGGTCCGCGGAGACCGCTGCCATGGTGCCGGGGTCCTCGGCTCCCTCGGGCCTCATCGCCATGGCGCGGCCGCGGGCCCGGGCCAGGCGGTGGAGGTCCCGGTCGCCGAGGCTGCCGGCCGCCCAGAGCGCGGTCAGTTCGCCGAAGCTGTGACCGAGCGCGCCGTCGGGTGTGAATCCCAGCTCGCTCAGGTAGCGGTACTGGCCGGCCGAGAGCGCCCCGATGGCGGGCTGGGCGTAGTCGGTACGGCGCAGTGCGGCCTCCTGCGCGGCGCGGGTCCCCTCGTCGAAGGCCGGCGGCGGGAAAACGGTGCGGCCCAGCGGATCGGCGCCGGCGAACTCGGCGGCGGCCGCGTCATAGGCGGCGCGCACCGGGGGCACGGCCATGGCGGCGCGCGCGCCCATGCGCGGGTACTGGCTGCCCTGCCCGGCGAAGAGCGCGGCCACCTTCATCGGCCCGGAGTCCCCCGCGGCTCCGTCCTTGCCACCGTCCGCGCCCAGGAGTGCGGTGCGCCGGTAGTAGGCGCCGCGCGGCAGGACGAACTCCGGTGCGTCGGGGCGGGCACGCAGTTCCCCGGCGGCGGCGGCGCGCAGTTCGGCCGCCTCCTGGTCTTCCGAGGCCACCAGGGCCAGCCGCGCGTGGCCGGCCGGGACCGGTTCGCCGCCGTCGGCCGGGGCGGCGTCCGACTCCAGCAGGTCCAGCAGCGCCGCCGGATCCTCGGCGTGCCACAGGTGGACGCGGGCGGTGGGGGCGAGTACGGCGAGCCCCTCGCCGGCCGGGTCGTGCTCCTCCAGTACGCAGTGGAAGTTGGTGCCGCCGAAGCCGAAGGAGGAGACGGCCGCGCGGCGGCGCTCGCGCGCCGGGTCGGCGATCCACGGCTGGGTGAGGGTGTTGACGTAGAAGGGCGAGTCGGGGAAGTCGACCGCCTCACGGGGCCGTTCGACGTTGATGGTGGGCGGGAGCACCTTCTGGTGCAGCGCGAGGGAGAGCTTGATCAGCCCGGCCGCGCCGGCGGCCGCCTTGGTGTGCCCGATCTGCGACTTGACGCTGCCCACCGCGGCGAACTGCCGTTCCTCGCTGGCCGCGGCGTACACCTCGCGCAGCGCCGTCAGCTCCGTCAGGTCACCCACCGAGGTACCGGTGCCGTGGCACTCGACCAGGCCGACCTGCTCGGGGCCGAAGCCGGCGTCGTCGTAGGCCCGGCGCAGCGCGGTGACCTGGCCCTCCTGCCGGGGGGCGTAGATGGACTTGAAGCGGCCGTCACTGGATGTGCCGATGCCCCGCAGCACGGAGTAGATCCGGTCGCCGTCGCGCTCGGCGTCGGCCAGGCGCTTGAGGGCCAGCATCCCCAGCCCCTCACCAATGAGGGTGCCGTCGCTGTCCTCGTCGAAGGGCCGGATGCGGCCCGACTTGGAGAAGGCCGGGGTCTTGGAGAAACACAGGTACATCAGGATCGTGTTCTCCGCGTCACAGCCGCCGGTGAGCATCAGGTCGGCGCGACCGGACACCAGCTCGGAGACGGCCATCCGCACGGCGGCCAGCGAACTGGCGCAGGCGGCGTCCACCGTGCAGTTGGTTCCGCCGAGGTCGAAGCGGTTGGCGATGCGCCCGGCGACGACGTTGCCGAGCATTCCGGGGAAGGAGTTCTCCTCCCAGGGGGCGAAGGCCTTGGTGAACTTGCCGGCGATCTCCTCCGCGTCCTGTTCGCTCAGACCGCAGCTGCGCACCACTTCCTTGAGAACCGGTGTCTGCAGGCGGGTGGCCAGGGGCTGGGTAAGGGAGTTCGCCCCGGTGATGCCCAGGACGCACCCGGTGCGGGAGGGGTCGTACCAGCCGGAGCCGGGCGCCCCGGCGTCCTTGAGAGTCTGCTTGGCCACCGTCAGGCTGAGCAGCTGGAGGACGTCGGTGACCTCCAGGGTGTTCGGCGGCAGGCCGAACTCCAGCGGGGAGAACGGGACGGTGGGCACGAAACCGCCGCGCTTGGCGTAGGTCTTGTCGGGCGCGGACGGGTCGGGGTCGTAGTAGTCGGAGATCCTCCAGTGGGACTCGGGGACCTCCTCGATGCAGTCGTTGCCCTCGGCGATGTTCTTCCAGAACTCGTTCAGGTCGCCGGAGCGCGGGTAGAGCGCGCCCAGGCCGACGACGGCTATCGGGGTGTCGGAAAGTTTCCTGGCGGAAGGTTGCTGAACCATGGGGACTCCAACCGGTGTCGGGGATGGCTCCTGTGTGGCGGGCGGCGGGGCGTCCGTCATCCCGGGGCGGGGACCGGCTCGGGGGCCGCGGCGGCGGCGATGCGCCGCAGGGCCTCCGGTTCGCGCAGCATCGAGTAGTGGTCCCCGGGGGTGTGCCCGGTGCTCAGGTCGTCGCCGAGCACGGACCAGCCCAGCGGATCGGGGGTGGTGAGAAGACCGCGCTCGGGACGCAGCAGGACCAGGGGCAGACCGGCGGGGCGCGGCCGGTGCCCGGCCGCCAGCCGGTTGTTGCGCCGCAGGCCGTCAAGGTAGGTGTCGTAGACCTTGCGCAGGCCGGGGAGAGTGGTGCCGGGCCGCAGGACGCCGCTGTCCAGTCCGGCGCGCAGCACCCTCTCCAGCGCCGCGTCCGGTCTGCCGTCCGGGCCTTCCGCGCCGTCCGGGAACTCGGCGGGCAGGGCGTCCGGGCCGCCGCCGCGCTTGGCTGCCAGGTACATGCAGAACCAGGGCAGGGTCAAGTCGTGCCCGATGGCCTCCTCCGGCTGCACGTAGCCGGGTACGGGCGCGATGCTGTCCAGCAGCACCAGCCGGCCCGGCCGTTCGCCCGCCTCCAGCAGGCCGGCGAGCGCGTGCCCGACCACGCCACCGAAGGACCAGCCCAGCAGGTTCCAGGGCCGCGACAGCAGCTCCCGGGCGCGCAGTTCCTCGGCGGCCCGGGCGGCGAGCCGGTCGATCGAGGTGGTGACGCGTCCGCTGTCCAGGGCCGCCCGGAAGTACTCCGGAACCTGCTCGAGGTCCACCACGTACAGCCCGGTGCCCGGTGGCAGCGCCTGGGCCAGCCCCGCGTACTGGGAGGCGGGCAGGGCGCCCGGGTGGACCACCAGCACCCGGGCGGCCTCCGGCCGGTTTCCGTCGCCGAAGGCCCGGACGATCTCGGGCCGGGGGCGTTCAGGCCGCATGCTCGGCCTGCTTCTCGGCGATGTAACGGGCCAGCTGTGCGATGGTCGGGTGGTACCACAGCGCGGTGGTCTCCAGCTCGAAACCCAGCCATTCCTCCAGTTCCCCGGAGAGGACCAGCGCTTCGGTGGAGTCCAGGTCGAACTCGTCGAAGTACTGCTCGGGGTCGACCTCGGCGGGCGCGACGCCCAGCTTGTGAGCGACCTTCTCCAGCAGCCACTGCTGGACCGCCTCGGCGGTGAGCGGTTCCGCGGCGGTGCGGGCGGTCTGGACGGACGGGGTGTCGGACACGGGGTCTCTCCTTCTGGATGGCCTCGGGGGCCGGGACACGGCCGCCGGATCGGCGGCCTGGATTCCGAGCATCTGGGTCAGTTCCGCCACCAGCCACGCGGCGGCCGGGCGAGCGGAGGCCCGGCGGTACGCGTGCGTCGCGGACACGGGGTCAGGCGGCCGCGTCGCGTGACCCGCGCAGCGCTTCGCGGATCGCTTCGGCCGACGCGAGGCCGGAGTCGAACGCGGACTCGTGCAGGCCGATGACGTCCGGGCCGAGCTTGCGCGAGTGGAAGTAGGAGCCGGCGAACATCAGGCGTCCGGCGGGGTCGTTGAGGGAGTAGATCTCGCTCTGGAGCCGGCGGGCCTCCAGGGTGAAGACCGGGTGCCGGTAGGCGATCTCCTCGATGACGTGCTCGTCGCGGATGTCCACTCCGCTGTCCAGCGTGAGGAAGTAGTCCCTGGTTCCCCCTTCCAGGCACTGGAGGTCGTTGAGGTGGTAGTTCACCCAGGAGACCTGCTCGCCGTCGCGGTCTCGGCGGCCGTAGTTCCAGCTCCGCCAGGTGGTCCGGTCCTCCGGCATCACCGACGGGTCGGTGTGCAGGGTGGCGCGGGTGGGGTGGTAGGCGAATGCCTCCAGCATCCGCTGCCGCGGGGTGGGGTTCTCCAGCATCGCCAGGGAGTCGTCCGCGTGGGTGGCCAGGACCGCGTAGTCGAAGCGCTCGGCTCCGGCCGCGGTCCGCACCACGACACCGTCCGGCTCCTGCCGCACGCCCAGCACAGGAGTGGCCGGGCGTATCCGGGCGCGGGCCGCGCGCAGCCGGGCGGCAGCGGCGCGCACGTAGGAGACGCTGCCGCCGGTCACCGTCCGCCAGGGGGCGGTGCGTCCTCCCAGCCCCTCGGCGCCGTGGGCGAAGAAGAAGGCGATCACCGTGGAGGCCGGCATGTCCCAGATGCGGTCGGCGGGCACCGACCACGCCGCCGTGGAGATCAGCACGATGAAGCCGTACCGGAACTCCTCGGAGTAGCCGTGCCGGTCGAGGTACTCCCCCAGCGGGATGTCGGCCTGCTTGCGGACGAAGTGCCTGGGCGACTCGGCGAGGAAGCGCCGGGCCTCCTGCCACAGCCGGACGAACTCGTCCGGATACCGGGCCCGCACCTCCTCCTCCGACCTCTCGAAGTCGTCGGACACATAGGCGCTCTTGACGTCCAGGTCGAAGAAGCAGAACTTCCCCGGGTGGCTCTGCGTCGCCACGCCCAGGTCGGCGAAGAAGCGGGTGAGCTTCGGGTAGTGCGGCTCGTTGTAGACGATGAAGGCGGTGTCCAGCCCGAAGGTGCGCCCGGCGTCCTCCACCTCGACCGTGTAGGCGTGTCCGCCCAGCCGCGGCTCGGACTCGAACAGTGTCACCTGGGCGTCCTCACACAGCCCGCAGGCTGCCGAGATGCCCGCCGCCCCGCCCCCTACGACGGCGACCTGCGGCTTCATCGGCTCCTCCTCATGTGACTCGCGGGGCCCGGTGCGATTCCCCGGGCTTCGAAGGGCAGGGTGAACACAGTGCTCTCCTTGCTTGTGGCCGCTTCTCCACGCGGGCGCGGGACGAGCGGGCAGGGTCTTTCGAACCTTCCGGTACGGGTCGGCGACTTCTGTCCGTATCCGGCGTAGCGAGAATTTCTGGACAGGGGAAACGGATACCGCCGATTCACCTTCCGTCTTTTGGTGCGCTTCAGGGCAGGAGAATCGAGGAACAGCCGTCATTACAACGGGGAAACCAGAGGGTTACCTACTTGGAAACCTTCTCCGGTATACGGAGGCGATGGCGGGCGAAACGGGCTCCGACGAGAAGGCCCCCTGCGCTCCGGTCTGACTCGGGCCGGGGGCCGGGGTCCTCCCGGAACCGGCCGACGCAGATGGCCGACGCTTGGGCGGGAAACCCGGGAAGAGGCCCCCGGCCATGAACCCGAAGGCCCCGGAGGGAGGGCGACGGCCGCTGGGCCGCAGCATCCACTCACCACCGAAAGGGCAGCCCACTTTGCTCAACTCTCCAGTGTAACAGGGTACTTGAAACATCACATCGGCGCGCGAGCCCGCTCTGCCGCCCTGCGGAGCGCCGGCCCCGGACCGTTCGAAGCGGCCCGCACACCCGCTGGACGCGGCACCGCACCCGCCGTCCGGCGGCCCTACTCGGCCAACAGGACCGGCCCTGCCCCCTCGGCCGCCGCGGCACCGTCCGAAGGAAGTCGCCGGCCCGCCGCTAACAAACTACTCGGCGCGCATGCTTCGGAAGTTCCCACGAACACACCGGCAATCACCGATCGCCACCCCCGTGCTTTCAAGGCGAAAGAAGTCCGAGCCCCCACTGCGTCCCGGAACGGGCATGACCTTATCAGGGCGCGCGTGCCCCCTGCATTAACAGCGCACATTTTCTTCACGCGCCCCAGGGAATTCGACATGGTGTCAATACGGAGGCGCGGTGATACCGGCGGCGGTATGCGGCCTCGGGTTATGCGGTAAACGCACGGGCAAACCGGTGTTCATCCGGCACTCCCCTTGCGTTCCCTCCTGTCGCACCACATACGACCCGGGGTCGGCCCGTACGCCGCCGGGTCCGAAGCGGAGCTACGGTGGAGAAAAGGCTCTGCCGACGCCCCGACGAAGGGGAACGACATGGTGTCCCACAGTGTGGGCGGAATGTCCCTGACCGGTCTCCGCGCCGCCTTCACCGGCGAGGTCGTCACGCCCGGCGACCCGTCCTACGACGGCGCTCGTGCCGTCTTCAACGCGATGATCGACAGGCGCCCCGCCGTCATCGCCCAGTGCGAGACCGGCCACGACGTGGCCGAGGCGATCCGGTTCGGGCGGGAGAACGGGCTGGAGATCGCGGTCCGCGGCGGCGGGCACAGCGTCGCGGGCATGGCGCTGACCGAGGGGGGCCTCGTCATCGACCTGAGGCGCATGCACACGGTCGCGGTCGATCCCGGCAGGCGCACCGCGCGGGTCGGCGGCGGTGCCGTCATGCGCCACCTGGACCGGGCCACCGAGCCGTACGGTCTGGCGACGACCGGCGGCCGGGTGTCCACCACCGGCGTGGGCGGGTTCGTGCTGGGCGGCGGGGCAGGCTGGCTGGACCGCAGGTTCGGCCTGGCGAGCGACAACCTGCTGGCCGTCGAACTGGTCACCGCGGACGGCCGCACCGTGCGCGCGAGCGGGGAGGAGAACCCGGAGCTGTTCTGGGCGCTGCACGGCGGTGGCGGCAACTTCGGCGTGGCCACCTCCTTCACCCTGCGGCTGCATCCGCTTCCGGTGGTGACCGCGGCCCTGCTGATATGGCGGCCCGAGGCGGGTCCGGAGGTGGCGCGGACTTACCGCGACTTCATGGAGTCCGCCCCGGACGAGGTCGGCGGGGGACTCATCTACCTGACCGCCCCGCCCGAGGAGTTCGTCCCCCGCGACATGCCCGGGAAGCTCGCCTGTGCGGTGCTGGTCACCTACGCGGGCGGGATGCAGGAGATGCGCGACGTGGCCGAGCCCGTACTCGGCATGGGCCACGACGCCGAGATGATCGCCGAGATGTCCTACGCCGACCTGCAGTGCATGCTCGACGACCCGCCCGGCTACCGCAACTACTGGTCGGCCGAGTACCTGACCTCCTTCCCGAACCCGGCCGTGGACGCCTTCTGCGCCCGTGCCGCCGATCTGCTCGTGCCCTCCCCCTCCCAGCACGTGCTCTTCCCCCAGGGCGGCGCGGTCGCCCGGGGCCCGGAGGGCCATCCGGTTCCCTGGCGGCGGGCGCCGTGGGCGGTCCACCCCTTCGGGCTGTGGGAGGACCCGGCCGACGACGAACGCGTCAGGCGGTGGGCCCACGACGTACGTGCCGACGTCAGGCCCTGGTCGACCGGCGCGGTCTACCTCAACTTCATCGGGCGCGAGGGCGAGGACCGCGTCGTCGCCGGATTCGGGCCGGACAACCACCGGCGGCTGGCCGCGGTCAAGGCCGAGTACGACCCCGGCAACGTCTTCCGGCTCAACCACAACATCAGGCCCCGCTGACGCCGCGCCCGCACGGGCCTGCTCCGGGCGGGGTCAGGCCCCTGCCGAGGCGAGGAACCGCCCCATGGCGGCGAGCACCGACGGCTCGACGCGGTAGTACACCCAGGTGCCGCGGCGCTCGGAGGTGAGCAGTCCGGCCTCGCGGAGCTTCTTCAGGTGGTGGCTGACGGTGGGCTGGGAGACCCCGACGTCGGAGATGTCGCACACACAGGCCTCACCGCCGTCGTGCGAGGCCACCAGGGAGAACAGCCGCAGCCGCACCGGGTCGCCCAGCGCCTTGAACATCGCGGCGGTCCGCTCGGCCTCCTCGGCCGTCAGCGGGCGCTCGGTCAGCGACGGGCAGCACGGCTCCGCCTCCGGGGCCGACAGTGCCTTGGTGTTCGGCATACACCTATGTTGACACGTGTCGAATCAGCCGGGCCAGAGTGCGTGGCCCTTAAAGCCATCCCGCGCGGCGCGCACTGCGTTTTCCGGTTTACGCCCTCCTTTCGGGGGTTACCCGTTCGCGCGGCACCGCGGGCTCCCGGCCACCACGCACCGGGGCGGAGCCGGCGGTTCCGAACGAGGACGCGTGAAAGGGGAGAAGCATGACGACGATGGCCAGTGAGATGCTGCGCACCTACCCGGCCGACCTCGGCGGCGTGAACCGTCAGGCCATGGAGCGCTGCATCGCCGAGTGCTTCGACTGCTCGCAGGCCTGTACCGCGTGTGCGGACGCCTGCCTGTCGGAGGACATGGTCGCCGAACTACGCAAGTGCGTCCGCACCAACCTGGACTGCTCGGACATCTGCGAGGCGACCGGCAAGGTCCTGTCCCGGCACACCGGCTACGACGCCAACATCACCCGCGCCCAGCTCCGGGCCTGTGCCATGGTCTGCCAGTCCTGCGCGGAGGAGTGCGAGCGTCACGCCGACACGCACGAGCACTGCCGCGTCTGCGCCGAGGCGTGCCGCCGCTGTGAGCAGGCCTGCAACGAGCTGCTGGCGACCCTCTGAGACCGAGGACCGCCGCCATCCACCGCCCCGGCCCCCGCGGCCGGGGCGGTTTCCCGTACGGGCCCAGGCCGTGTCCGGCACGTAGTCGCCGATGCCCGGGCCGGTGACCGTGGCCAACGACAGCGCGGTGACCGTCGCGTCGGCCAGCACCAGAACCACCAGGGCGCAGCCGGCGATCACCGTCAGGGCGCTCGTCATGCCGTCTCCTTCCGCTCGTCGCCCCGCCGCTCCCCGGCCCTGCGGTAGGCGGCCAGACCGGGGGTGGTGGTGACGCCGTGCACGACGGTGCTGGCGGCGATGACCAGCGTTCCGGCGGCCAGTACCACCGGGTCGGCGCCGAGCCGGTGGGCCTCCATGGTCAGGTAGAACAGGGCCGACACGCCGACGGGACCGAACCAGCCCGTGAAAAGGGTGTCGCGCCAGGTCAGGGAGAGCGGCCGCTTCAGCGCCAGCAGGACCGGCAGGCGGCGCAGCAGCAGGACGCCCAGGACCAGCAGGGCACCGCGCCACCAGCCCAGCTCGCCCCACTCGCGCCACGGGATCACGGCGCCGAGCACGACGAACAGCGGCAGGACGAGGAAGCGGTTGACCGCCTCGTCGTTCTTGTCCTCGTCGGCGCGCTCGCTGACCGAGCTCGTCGCGTTGAAGGCCAGTCCGCCGGCGAAGACGGCGAGAACTCCGTCCAGGCGCATCAGCCCGGACGCCCCGAGGACGAGGAGGGCCAGCAGCAGGGTGTAGACGAGCAGGGGACCGGACTGGACGGTCCGGTACTCCTCCGCCTTGCGCAGCGCCCTGCCCCCCAGCGCGCCCGCCACCGCTCCGAAGACGACGGCGCCAAGCACCTGCCACAGGGATTCCAGCAGCGCTTCGGCGCCGCTCAGGGTTCCGGCGATCGCCACCGCGACCAGCACCAGGGGCAGGGCGAGACCGTCGTTGGCGCCCGACTCCAGGGAGAGCAGTTGCCGGGTGCGGCCGGTGACCGTCTTCTCGGCCGGTCCGCCGGTGACCACGCTGGAGGCGAGCACCGGATCGGTGGGGCACAGGGCCGCGCCCAGCAGCGCCGCCGCGCCCGGCCCGACCCCGAGGACGGCGGCCGACAGCGCCGTGGTGATCAGCGCCATCCCCAGCATGGCCGCGACCAGCAGGACGGCCACCGGTTTCACCCTCGAGCGCACGTCGCGGAACGGGTAGCGCAGGGCGACCGCCATCACCGACACCGCCAGGAGCAGCCGGGATGCCTCGTGCAGTTCGCTGTGCCCCTCGACCACGGTGGGCAGGTCGAGCACGCCCAGCACCTCGGGACCGAAGACGACCCCGGCCAGCAGCGCCAGCAGCGGCCCGCTCAGCGGGGCCCGCTGGATGCGTACCGAGAGGGCCGCGATGACCAGGGCGAGGGCCGCGGTGACGGTCAGGATGCTGTCCAGCATGTCCGGGCGGCTGCCCCGGTCCGTTTTGGTCATGCGCCGGCAGCCGCACCGCCCTCCCGCGGGGAGGGCATCCGGGGGATACGGCGGCCGGAGAGCACCCGGACGGAGCACCGGCCGGAGGTCCGGCGCGAGTGCCCGGGAGCGGCCGAGCCCCTCCGGCGTACTACATGTGTTCGTCTCCGGTACGGGGAAGCGGTGCCGTCTCATCCGAAGAGGTGGTGTCGGGCTCTCCCCGCCGGTTCTCCGAGTTCTGACGGTCCGTCAGCTGAAATCCGGCCTGTCAGGAAGCCGCGACAGCGGATCGCACTGAGGAGAGGAGAAACTCTTGAGGGCAGCCGACTCGAGTGATCGCGCCGCTCACCGGGGCCGCCGCATCCCGCGTCAGCGCCGGGGCCCCGGCGCTGACGCGGGATGCAGGCGGGGCGCAGCAGGTCCCCGGTGCACGGGAGACCACCACGAGCGACACGCCTCCCCCGAGGGCGCGGGCGGGATCCGGGCACCACTCAGCCGCTGCTCGATGTCGGTGGGCGGCCGCCTCGGTATGTGCGCCGGTCCGCCCCGCATTACCCCGCCGCCGTCTTCCCGGCGGCCGTTCCGCTCCACGTGTCCATCGCGGAGTCACTCCGCAGAGCGATCCGGTCACCTTCCGGTACGGGGTGGGGCCCGTTCGCGCCGCCCTTCAGTCCGCCGTGCACAGCGGCCCCTGGTCCCGGCTCCTCACGTCCTTCTCGTAAGCTCCGCACACCCCCACCACCTCCGGTCCGCCGGCCGTCTGCCTCAGGAGCACCAGCGTCTTGTCCGTAGGCGGCCTGTTCGGAGAGAGGGGCGGGTGGACGTAGCCGGTGGCGCCCTCGAAGGAGACGCCGCCGCGCAGCACGGCCAGGACCGCGCTGCGGTGGACGTCTTGGCCCGAACGGGCGCCGTCCACCGCCCGGGAGAGCATGTGGAAGGCGTCGTAGGACACTGCGGAGTGCCCGTCGTGGCGCCAGGGGTCCGCCCGGGGCGGGCCGCTCACGAACGCGTCGTACTCCTGGACGAACCGCTGCGTCCGCCAGCTCGCCCGCCCGTCGGTGGTGGGCAGACGATGGGCGGAGTGGTACAGGCGCAGCCACGCCTTGTCGGCGTACTCTCCGGTCAGCGCGACGTTCGTCAGTTCGTTGCCGCCCAGCACCGTCAGACCGTCCTTCACACAGGTGCCCCGCTTGTCGAAGGCGTTGGCGAAGGCGGTGAAGTCCCTGGCCCGCGCCGACCAGTAGACGATCGGGTCCCCGCCCGCCGATCCGAGCATCTCGCAGACGGTTTCGGCCAGTTGCGCCGCGGTGGTCACATTGGGGCTGCCCGGCGGGGCGGCCCCGAACGCGCCCTCCTGGGAGAAGTTGACCAGTTGCTCCTCGCCGGGGAACCCGTCCATGAACTTGCCGGCCAGGCTGGCGCTGTAAAGGTCGTCGGAGTTCTGGACCACGACGGCGTGCCGGGCCGGAACGCAGCCGTCCTTCCCCTCCGGCCTCGCCACGATGTTCGAGGTCGTGGCGAACCGCGCCGCCATCCGCGCCTCGTCGCTGTTGAGCGGGGCGAAGGGCCAGTAGGTCTGGCTGACCAGCATCTCGTCCGCGGTGGCGGTGGTACCCACCACGGGGATGTCCGCCGCCTCCAGGATGTCCAGCGCGTCCTTGGTCGCCTCCTTGCTCTGCGCGAACCCCAGGACCCCGACGACCCTCTCGTGGCTCCGGTCGCCCCGACGGTCGGCCTCTCCGGCCTCCTCGACCTCCTCGACCAGCTCTCGGGCTCCGGCGGCCGCGTCCTTGAAGCCCCTTCCGGTGGTGCGGACATCCACGATCAGGGGCACGAGCGACTCGTCGGCGCCCGCTTCGCGCAGGATCCGGCCCTGCCACATGGCGATGCCGCGCAGTTCGGGGATGGTTCCGTCGAAAAGGGTGTCTGTGCGGTCCGTGAGCCTGTCCGAACCGAAGTGGACCACCGTACGGACGGTGCGGCCCTCCTCCTCGGCGAACCGCACGGCTCTCGTGTTCTGCCGGTCGATCACCTCGCGCATCTCGTCGTACCACTTCTTGGGCTCGACGGGGACCGGCTCGGCCAGTTCTGCCACGGCGGCGGCGCCGCCGCCGGCGCACCCGGTGTCGCGCTCCGGGCCGGAGAGCAGCTCGACGCCGCCGACGCCCAGCAGAAAGACGGCCAGCGCCGTGCCCCCGGCCAGCGCCGACGTCTGGGTACGCCAGCTGAGCCGGAAGCGCCGCGGGGAGACCCTGCGCACGGGCAGCCCGGCGCGGGAGAAGGGCTCCTCCCTCAGGCCGACCCACACCGGGCGGTGGGCGTCCTCGTGCAGCAGCAGACCGGCCTGGGAGAGGTTGCACTCCTCCGGGTCCAGCTCCGCCCGGAGCGCCCCGGAGATCCGGCCGACCGCCACGACCAGTGGCCCGGGACCGCCGACCGTGACACCCGCCTGCCGGAAGGAGCGCAGGAAGCGTTCGGCCGCCCGGGCCCCGTCCGCCGCGTCCCTGGGCATCTCCAGCAGGATCACCGGACGTGCCCTGCGGCGCCGGCGCTTGGGCAGGAAGCGGCCGACCGAGGGCCGGCCCAGGTCCTCCAGGAGTGCGCGCAGCAGGAGCTGGTCGACGGCCTGGAGCGCCTCCCCGTGGCGCGGGTGGTCCGCGGGGAGCGCCAGCCGCGGCGCCTGGCGCGCCGCCACCTCGTCCATCACCCCGAACAGGTCCTCGCCGCCGCGGCGGACGTTCAGCTCCGCCCCGAGCCACCGGGAGCGGCGGTCCGGGGAGAGGCGCCCCGGCCTGACCAGGCGTGCCGTCCTGCGCCGGGCCCACAGCCACCGGGGCAGCGTCCTGGTCAGGCTCAGCCACCACGCCCTCAGCAGCCAGCCCCGCAGACCCGAGGCCGGCGGGGCCTCCCTCCCACCGAGCGACCACAGCAGGCCGGGCAGCCCGCCGCGCTCGGCCCTCCTGCGGTACGCGTGGTCCCTCAGCTCCTTGGCCGCCGGAGCCGTCCAGTCCCCGGGGCGCTCACGGACGTAGGCGATGGTGTCCCGCAGCAGTTCGAAGTCGGGGAAGCGGTCGGGGGTCATGTTCCCGGGGATGCCGAACGCGAGCTGCTTGCCCGCCTCGCCGGCCAGCAGGTCCTCGTCGGAGCCCGCCCGCAGGATGGCGTAGGGGGCCAGTTTGCCGCCGTCGCTCAACGGGTCCACCAGCGCGTTGAGGACCCTGCGGACGCGGGTCTCGTACTCATCCCCGTGCCCCGGCACGTGGAGGACGAGCGGTGGCGGCCTGGTGGTCAGGTAGCCCGGTTCGTCGGGCACCACGGCGGTGGGGTACTCGCGGACGAAGATGTCCGCGCCGGTGTCGTCCGGAAAGCGGTTGGGTGCAGGCGTCGCCATGGAGGACCCCCCCGGTTCTCTGTCTCCCCCGTGCCGGGGTGAGAGAAGTTACCGACTGTGCTCCGGCTGCCACAACCGCTTTGCCGCAGGAGGCCCGGCCGGTTCCGCTTCCCTTGTCCGCCGCCGGGCGGCCCGCGAGGCGGTGCGAGTGCCCGGCTGTACGAGGGGAAGGGCTGCGGTGTGCCCGCTCTGCCTTCCCGCCCGTCCTCCCGCCCCCGCTCCGAGCGCGAGCGGCTCGCCCAGGAGCTGCTGGACCGCGCGACGCCGGTGATGAGCGCGCTGGGCGTGCTCATCCTGCCGCTCGTGCTCGGCGAACGGCTGGCCCGGCCCGGCAGCGCGCTGAGCACGGTCATGGCCGTGGCCGGCTGGCTGCTGTGGGCGGTGTTCGCGGCGGAGTTCCTCGTCCGTCCGCTCATCGCCCCCGACACCGGGGCCTTCTGGCGCCGCAAAGAGCACGCGGGGTCCCGAACGGTGCCGTGTTCACCCGGCCTCCCCCGGGCTCATGCGGCGGGCCCGGAACAGCAGCAGCATGCTCACCAGGGCCAGCAGAACGAGCACGATGCCCGTGACGACCTCGTTGGCCTGTGCCGCCCCGGGGGTGTTCCGCGGGCCGCCGTAGTCGATCAGGACCGGCGCGACCAGCAGCCACACGCCGAGGAGCAGGACGATCAGATCCGACAGCCATCCGCGCGGGCGTACGATCCGGGCGAAGGCGACGAGCAGCAGCACGATGCCCACACCGGTCTCGTTGCGCTGGGCGTCGACCGCGGCGTCGTCGTACGGGTACCCGAGGAACCACGAGGCCAGAATCAGCCAGATGCCGGCCAGCATCATCAGGCCGGTCACGATCTGGTTCCGCATCCCCGAGGGGCCGGGCGTGGTCGCGGCGTCCCGGCCGGCTGCCGGTCCGCGCGGAGAGGAATGACGAGCCATGAGAACTCCTTACAGGATCTTCCCGACCATCTTCGTGCCGTTCGCGGCGGTCCGCCCGGTGCGCACCCTCCCCCCGGCTCCGTTCGGCGGCCTCCGCCCCCGGATCACCCTTCCGTCCGCGCCCCGGCCGCTCCCCCGACCTCCGACAGGGAACTGCCCGAGCCGGCCGGGGGCCGGGTGATCACGCTGAACTTGCCGTCGGTCTCCAGCACCACCGCGGCCACCTCCTCGACCGAGCCGACCCCCTGGGAGCGGATCGCCTGGAGCACCTCGCTCTCGGTGACACGCTGCCGGGCCATCGACTCGCCGAGCAGCGAGCCGCCGCTCAGCAGCAGGGTCGGTTCGGCCTTGATCAGCCGCCGGAAGCCTCGGGAGCGCACCGCCGTCCAGGCGCTGACGAGCTGGAGGGCCACCAGCGCCGCCAGGACGAGCACCCCCTCCGAGAGGGAGACGGTCGCGTTGAGCGCGATGGTGGCCAGGGTCGGCCCCAGGGCCACGGTGACCACCAGATCGAACGCGTTCATCTTCGCCAGCGTGCGTTCGCCCGGGAGCCGCACCGCCGTGATCAGGGCCGCGTGGGAGCACGCCGCCATGACCGCCATACGCAGCAGTTCGTATCCGGTGTCGAAGAACATCGCGGACGACTGCCCGGTGGTCCCGTTCCGCAACATGCCCGCACCCGCCTGCGACCGGACCGGCATCCGCCCGGCCGGTGCGGTCAGCCGGGACGGGGGGCGTGCAGACCGGCGGTGACCAGCTTGCGGACGGCGATCACAGCGGCGGCGGCCGCGATGGTGCCCCAGCTCGGATCGCCGGCCAGCCGCAGCAGCCCCGCCGCGGTCAGGAAGTCCAGGAGGACCGCGAGCGCGGGCACGAGCCGCCGCGCCTCCGCGAACACCACCGCGGCGGCCACCAGCCCGAAGGCCGTGGTGGCCAGCGCCGCCAGGTCCAGGACTGTGGTCATACCGGTCCAACCGGAGCGCGCGAGGAGCCCTCCGCCTCCTTGCGGCGTTCGCGTTCGATCTCGGCGCGCTCGGCCGCGATCTCCCGGCCGAGGAAGAAGTTCAGGGCGGTGCGGATCGCCGCGATCG
>NZ_JAJFAU010000088.1 GCF_022614595.1 Streptomyces sp. CNQ085 | reverse complement strand
CCGGTGATCCCGCCACGGACGACCCCGCCCGTCAACACCCGGCAACAGCGGCGCTATCCGCTCCCACGCCGCATCCGTCAGCTCACCACGACCAGCCACAAGATCAATTATCAGACACGACCTAGGACCACCGTGACGATGACCCTTGCCGACCCAGGGCGGCGTCGTTCAGGCGGTGTGTCCGGGCTGGTAGCGCTTCAGGAACTGGGACAGGACCGCGGGGTGGTCGCCGGGGCTGACGCGGAGGCAGGCACGACTCTCGGTGATCATGAGGTGTCGAGTCCCTGATCACCACGACGGAAGACCGTGCCTGCCCGCTCATCATCGCTCATCCCAGCCTCTCTGAGCCAACTCACCGATGCCGTACCGATCGCCCCCGATGCCCTCCCCGGCCTGCTGGCCTGCCTGGCTCAGGTGCCCGACCCCCGGCGGGACCAGGGCCGACGCCATCCGCTCGCTTTCGTTCTGTCCCTGGCCGCGTGCGCGGTCCTGGCCGGAGCGAAGTCCCTGGCCGCGATCGCTGAGTGGGCCGCCGACGCCCCGCCGCACGTCCTGGCCCGGCTCGGTGGCCCCTGCCGGGAGCCGGACCGCGGCCCCGTCGCCCCGGCCGAGGCCACCATGCGCCGTATCCTCCAGCGCATCGACGGTGACGCGCTGGACACGGCCGTTGGAAGCTGGCTCGCCGGACGCGAACGCGCAGGCCAGAAGGAGAACGACAGCGGCCGGCCCCTGCCCTCCCTCGCGGTGGACGGCAAGACCGTGCGCGGCGCCCGCCACACCGACGGCACCCAGGTCCACCTGCTCGCCGCGATGACGGGGACCGGTCTGGTCACCGCCCAGCGCGAGGTGAACGGCAAGACCAACGAGATCACCGTCTTCCAACCCCTGCTTGCCCCGCTCGACCTGCGCGGCACGGTGGTCACCTTCGACGCCCTCCACTCGCAGACCGCCCACGCACGTTTCCTCATCGAGGACAAGCACGCCCACTACATCGCGCTGATCAAGGGCAACCAGCCCACCCTGCACCGGTGGCTGAAGGACCTGCCATGTGGCGGGAAGTACCCCTCCTGGACAAGACCCGGACCACCGCGCACGGCCGCGACGAGATCCGCCGAATCAAGGCCGCAGCCGTCACCGGGATCGCCTTCCCACACGCGGTGCAGGCCGTCCAGATCGTGCGCCGCCGACGGATCCTCGCCACCGGCAAAGTCACCCTGGAACGCGTCTACGGGGTGACCGACCTGACCGCGGAGCAGGCCGGCGCAGCCGAGATCACCCGCCGAGTCCGCGACCACTGGGGCATCGAGAACAAGATCCACCACATCAGGGACACCACCTACGCCGAGGACGCCTCCCGCGTACGCACCGGTACCGCTCCACGTGCCATGGCATCCCTGCGCAACCTGGCCATCGGCGCTCTCCGACTCGCCGACCAGACGAACATTGCTGCTGGACTCCGCCACCACACCCGCGACGCCAACCGTCCGCTGACCACCCTCGGCATCACGTGATCAACCAGGACACATCACCTGAACGACGCGCCCCTGGCCCGGACACACCGCCTGAACGACGCCGCCCTGCCCTGGGCACCTGACCTCGGAAACTCCAAGATCCCCGACAGAGTCAAGCTCAGGGAACTTGATCAAGAATTGTCCGCTGTCGGCGCCGGTCTCCGGAAAGATCCGAACGGGTCCTTGCGTGGGCGATAATGAGACAGGTTCGAGCCATGGCCATTATTCGGTGGCGCGGGATGGTGTCATCTTCTAGGCTGCGGGGTGTCGTCGGGGTGTCGTCGGGGTGTCGTTCATGAAGGTGCACTATTAGCGAATGGAGAGATGCACTAGATGGCCGGCTTAAATACCAGGTTTCCCAAGTACGAAATGATCTCGTCCGGCAAGTATGTAGACCGCATTCCAGAGCTTCGTGAGTTACGCGAGAAAACCCCAATCGCCTGGGTTCCGGTTATTGACGCAGCTTTTCTCACTCGATATGAAGATATCGTCCGAGTGCTGAAAGATCACCGTATGGCTCCGGCCAACCTGACACAGGGCATACGACTGCTGAGCCCCGAACAGCAAGAGGAATTAAAGCCACTGAGCACCGCTGTCAAGAAGTGGATGGGGCACACCGTTCCCGCGGATCATCAGCGGTTCATCGGGTTGCTGAAACGTTATTTCACCCCGGCCATGATCGATCGGATGCGGCCGCGCGTGCGGCAGCTTTCGCATGAACTGCTGGATGCGGTGGAGCCGGCCGGACGCATGGACATCGTTTCCGACATCGCGTATCCGCTGCCCGCGTGCGTCATCGCCGAGATGCTCGGCGTACCCATGGATAACAGGGCGCAACTGCTTGCCTGGTCGGCCGACATCGGGGCGATCGCCGAAATCGTCAGCTATGACCGGCTAATGGAGTGCCAGCGGAGCCTGCTGGCGATGCAGAACTTCGTCCTGGAGGTGCTCAAGGAGCGCCGGGCGGAGCCCAAGGACGATCTGATCAGTATGTTCGTCGCCGCCGAACGCGATGGTCTCGTGAGCGAGGGGGAGATCCTCTCCAACTGCGTGATGCTGCTCTTCTCCGGGCACGAGACCACCGGCGGACTGATCACCAGTGGCTTGGTGCAGCTCTTCGATCACCCTGATCAGCTGGAGCTGCTGAAGTCCGATCCTGACCTGATGCCGGGTGCGGTCGAGGAGATGCTCCGGCTCGCCGGACCGGCTTCGGTGATCACACGGGTCAGTACCGAGCCTGTCGAGGTGGCTGGTCATCAATTCGAAGCGGGGCAGCAGTTCCTCCTGGCGCTGATGGCGGGAAACCGCGACCCGAGGGTATTCGATGACCCGGACCGATTAGATGTCACCCGGCGCCCGAACGACCATCTCGCTTTCGCTACCGGCATGTTCTACTGCCTTGGCGCGGCGCTCGCACGGATGGAGGCGGATGAATTCTTCAGGATTCTGTTGGATCGCTTCCCTGACCTCAACCCCGGATACGAAACTCCTGACTGGCAGCCGGTGCTGCTCATCAGCCGACGCTTGAAGACGCTCCCCGTCAATCTGCGGGGTGCCGACGGAAGCGGTGCTGGCGATGAGTGACGCCGATCGGATAGCGGCCCTGTTGAAGGACCGTGCTGCTGACCAGGTAACAAAGTTCAGCCCTTCGCCGTACGAAACCGGACAGTTCCTGCGGATATCCGAGCGTGCGGACGTGGGCACACCGCAGGTCGACTACTTGCTCGCGACGCAGCGACCGGACGGCCTGTGGGGGTCGGTCGGGTTTGAGCTCGTACCGACGCTGGGCGCGGTGGCGGGTCTGTGCTCGCGGCCGGAATACGCCGACCGGGCCGGAGTGACGGACGCTGTGGCGCGGGCCTGTGAAAAGCTCTGGGAGCTGGCGCTCGGTGAGGGCGAGCTGCCGAGGCTGCCCGACACCGTGGCATCCGAGATCATCGTGCCCAGCCTGATCGATCTGCTGAGCGAGGTGCTGCAGCGCCACCGCCCGGCTGCAGGTGGCAAGGCCGGGTACGAGCAGGAGTTTCCCTGTCCGCTGGACGCGAAGCCTGAGCTGTGGCGCCAGTTGACCGACCGGATCGCCCGGGGGCAGGCCATCCCGAAGACGGCATGGCACACACTCGAGGTGTTCCATCCGTTGCCGAAACAGTTCGCGGCGACGGTAACGCCCGCCCCGGATGGTGCGGTGGCGTGTTCTCCGTCGTCTACAGCGGCCTGGATGTCAGCTGTGGGGACGGAGGCCGGGGCATCGACTCGTGCCTATCTCGATGAAGCGCAGAGCCGCTACGGCGGAGCGATCCCAATGGGAAGTTCCATGCCGTATTTCGAGGCGCTCTGGGTACTCAATCTGGTGCTCAAATACTTCCCGGACGTGCCGATCCCCAGGGAACTCATCGAAGAGATTGCCGCCGGGTTCAGCGATTCGGGTATCGGCGGCGGGCCGGGTCTGCCGCCTGACGGAGACGACACGGCCTACGCCAATCTCGCTGGCGACAAACTCGGCGCCCCCACTCACCCGGAAATCCTAATGAAGTTCTGGGCCGAGGACCACTTCGTTTCGTATCCGACGGAGCAAACACCCTCGGAGACCGTGAACGCGCACGCCCTCGAGTACCTCAATCATCTCAGGATGCGCCGTGGCATCACGGAATACGGCGCCATCGAGGACGTATGTGCCGAGTGGGTAATCTCCCGGCAGACCGAGGACGGCTGCTGGTACGACAAATGGAATGTCTCGCCGTACTACTCCACGGCGGCATGTGTCGAAGCCCTGCTCGACGCCCGAAAGCAGGATGAACCGCAGCTGGATTCGCTGCGTCGCGCCAGGGAATGGCTGCTTCGGCATCAGATGGATTCGGGCGGCTGGGGAATGGCGGAGCCGTCACCCGAGGAAACGGCCTACGCGGTGATGGCGCTCGACCTGTTCGCGATCCATGGCGGCAAGGGCGCCGAGGAGTGTGCGGCAGCGATATCCAGGGCCAAGGACTTCGTCAAGGACGAGTCCAGGGAGAATCCGCCGCTATGGATGGGCAAGGACCTGTACACGCCTTTCCGGATTGTCGAAGTGACGGTGATGTGCGGTCGCGCCGTCGTGAGCAGGTACTGATGCCCGACGCGATCGAGTTCGAGTACGAAGGCCGGCGGAACTCGAATTCGGCGGAGGCCGAATCAGCCTACAGCTCCATCATTGCTGCGCTCGAGCTCCAGGAATCCGACTTCGCCGCGATTTCCGGACAATCGAGGATCGTGGGGGCCGCGGCGCTGGTCTATCCCGATGCGGATGCCGACACCTTGCTGGCGGCTTCGCTGTGGACGGCCTGTCTCATCGTCAACGACGACCGGTGGGACTACGTCCAGGAGGATGGCGGGCGGCTGGCTCCGGGTGAGTGGTTCGACGGGGTGACCGAGGTCGTGGACACCTGGCGAACTGCCGGGCCCCTGTCGGACCCCTTCTTCGAGTTGGTACGGACAACGATGTTCCGGCTCGAAGCAGCGCTCGGCACGGAAGCAGCAGACGAGATCGGCCATGAAATCAAGCGCGCCATCACGGCGATGAAGTGGGAAGGGGTATGGAACGAATACACCAAGAAGACGTCCTTGGCGACGTATTTGAGCTTCCGCCGCGGCTACTGCACGATGGACGTCCAGGTCGTTCTGGACAAGTGGATCAATGGCGGCCGCAGTTTCGCAGCGCTGCGTGACGACCCCATCCGGCGAGCGATCGACGATGTGGTGGTGCGGTTCGGCTGTCTGTCGAACGACTACTACTCGTGGGGCCGGGAGAAGAAGGCGGTCGACAAGTCGAATGCGGTGCGGATCCTGATGGACCACGCCGGCTACGACGAGAGCACCGCGCTGGCCCACATTCGCGATGACTGCGTGCAGGCGATCACCGACCTGGACTGCATCGAGGAATCCATCAAGTGCAGCGGTCATCTCGGCAGCCATGCAAAGGAGTTGCTCGACTACCTCGCATGCCATCGACCGCTGCTCTACGCAGCGGCGATCTGGCCGACGGAGACAGACCGCTACCGCTGAGCGGTGAATCGTACCATCGATCCCCACAAAGAGGGCCATCTCTCCTCACCCTCGGTGTATGGATGAAGGGAAACCTCCTAGCGATGAGCACTGCCACCTCTCCCAGCACCACCGGCGCCGTCACCACCCCCAGAACCGCTACGACTCCGGGTAGGTGTCCCGGCCTGGCTCCGGGTAGCGTTCCGGTGCTCGGGCATCTGCCGATGATCCTGCGGTCCCGTTTCGAGTTCATCGAAACAGTGCGCGAAGCAGGCCCGGTGACGCGGGTCAAGCTGGGCCCGAAGACCGCGTACTTCGTCAACGACTACGAGCTGCTCGCACAGATCCTGGTGAGTGACGCGGACAAGTTCGTGCGCGGCATCCACTTCAAGAAGATGCGGAATATGGTCGGAAACGGTGTGGTCACGACCTCCGGTGACCTGCACCGGCGGCAACGACGGATCATGCTCCCGTCATTCAGCCAGCGCCGGCTGGCCATGCATCTCCCCGTGATGCGGAAGATCATGTCCGAGTTCGTCGCCGCGGTGCCCGAACAGCAGCCCTACGACCTGATGGGGCCGGTCATGGGAGTCGGCTGTGACATCGTGACCTCGACCATGCTCGGCGAGAAGACCCCGCCGGAGGTCCTGCGACTCGTGCGCGAGGCCGTTCCGGTCTTCGTCGAGAACGCCGCGATCCAGGCCGTCGATGTGACCGGCATCTACAAGCACCTGCCGACGAAGTCGAACCGGGACTTCGAAAGACTGCTCAACGCCTTCAACGAGTACATGTACTCGGTCATCGACGACAAGTTCCGTAACGGATCCGGTGAGGAGGCCGGCCTCCTCGACATGCTGATCAACGCCACCGACCCGGAAACCGGCGAGAAGTTCGACCGGACCGAGGTCCGTGACCAGGCCGCGACTATCCTGTTGGCGTCGACGGAGACCACGGCGAACACCATCAGCTGGGCCTGCTACGAACTGGCCCGGCACCCTCGGATCTTCACTGAATGCCGGGTGGAGATCGACGCGCTGGTCAAGGATCGTGACTGGACGGACATAGAGATCGGTCGGCACGATCTGCCGGCGCTCAAGCGGGTGCTGTTCGAGGCGCTGCGCATGTACCCGTCCTCGTATCTCCTCTCGCGGCAGGCGTCGGTGGACACGACGCTGGGCGGCTATGCCATACCGAAGGATGCCGCGATCCTGTACTCGCACTACGGACAGCAGCGGGACGAACGGAACTTTCCGCACGGCGACGAGTTCGACCCCGACCGCTGGCTAGACAAGGATGGTGCCGAGGTCACGGCGTCCGCGTTCATGCCGTTCGGGTTCGGCGCGTACCGCTGCCTCGGCGAAAGCGTGGCGGTGCTGGAGGCGACCTACTGCCTGGCCATGATGATCCACCAGTGGGACTTCGCGCTCAGCGACTACTCGGAGCCGAAGATGAACGCGACGATCACGCTCTCCCCGAAGGACCTGGAGTTCCTGTTCACCAAGCGGACGGAGAAGGGAGCGCACGATGAGTGACCTCGAGGTGCGGGTGGACCGCGACATGTGTGTGGGCTCCGGGCAGTGCCTGATCTCTGCCGCCGACTACTTCGGGCAGGACATCGAAGGGTACGTGGAATTACTGCCGGGCGCCCCGACGGTCGATCTCGCCACAAGCGAAGAAGTGCAGGAAGCGGTCGAGAAGTGCCCCTCCGGAGCGTTGTCCTGGCATAGCCCGGACTAGGGCGCGTTGTGAAAGTCGATCTTGGTCGTGAATGATCATCTGCCGTGGGACGTGGGGATCTGACGAACGACCAGTGGGCCCGGCTTGAACCGCTGCTGCCGCTGGGTAAATAGCCGGGCCCCGTCCACCGGTGTGGACCCGGCGGCAGTTGATAGACGGCATACGGTGCGGTTGAGTAGGGACAAAAGCCACTGTCGCTGCTGGTCAGCGGCATGACAGCCCGCAGTTCCAGCCGGTCTTGGAGGGCATCCGGGTGCCCCGCATCGGTCGAGGCCGACCGCGAACCCGGCCGGACAAGGCCCACGCCGACAAGGCGTACGGCTCCCGCGCGAACCGCACCTACCTGCGCAGACGCGGCATCGGCTGCACCATCCTGGAGAAGGCTGACCAGGTCCGCAACCGAAAGAAACGAGGCTCCCGAGGCGGCCGAGCGCTGAAGTTCGACAAGGCCGATTATAAGGAACGCCACGCGGTGGAGTGCGGGATTAACAAGCTCAAGCGCCACCGGGCCGTGGCGACTCGATACGAGAAGCTCGCCGTCTGTTACGAGGCGGCCGTGCTGGTCGCAGCCATCAACGAGTGACTGTGACCAGCGCTTTCGCAGCACACCCTAGCACGACCTGGTTCCGAGGTCCGGTCGGCCCGAGCTCGACGCCGGGCCAGCCGGACCGGATCCAGGAGACACCGTTACGCCCGCGGATCTTCGCCGCATCGTCCTGTCCATCCCATGGCAAGGGGCACTTCTTGTACACCGATACCGCCGAAACGCTGGAGAGCGCAGTCGATGCGGGCCGCAACCACACCTTGCGGGCAGCCGGAATCGCCACACCTGCACTGCGCGCCACCATCGACACGCTCGGCAGCCGAATACGCCCGATCGTCGGTTACCACTTCGGCTGGCTGGACCTGGCGGGGCAGCCGACGGACCAGGGCAGCGGCAAGATGGTTCGCGCGGCCCTGACCATCCTCGCGGCGGAGGCATGCGGGGGCGATGTCCAGCGGGCGGTGTGTGGCGCCGTCGCGGTCGAGTTGGTGCACAACTTCTCCCTGCTCCACGACGACGTCATGGACGGTGATCTCGAGCGGAGAGGACGCCCCACTGTCTGGGCCACGTTGGGTGTCCCGGCCGCGATTCTGGCCGGCGACGTTCTGCTCGCGCGTGGCTGCGCAGTCCTGGAGGGCGACTCCGAACACCGGATCTGGGCCACCAAGCTACTCACCGAGACGATCGCGACGCTCGCCGAAGGGCAGATGGCGGATGTGGCATTCGAGCACCGCACGACCATCTCGCTGGAGGAGGCGCTGGCCGTCTCTGAGGCGAAGACCGCAGCGCTGCTGAGCTGCGCCTGCGAGCTGGGTGCGGGACTCGCCGGGGGCGGGGCCAAGGCTCGTAAGCGCCTGGCAAAGTTCGGATGGCATCTGGGGGTTGCGTTCCAGCTGGTGGATGACGTCCTGGGCATCTGGGGCGACCCCGCGGCCACCGGCAAGCCGGCTGGTTCCGATCTGCGGAACAGGAAGAAGAGCATCCCGGTGGCCGTGGCGATGAACGGCACCGGCGCAGCCGCCGAGGAGTTGGCCGCGATCTACCGCGGCGCAGAGCCGCTGTCCGACGATATGGCCGACCGCGCCGCCAAGCTGATCGAGTCGGCTGGCGGCCGCGCGTGGACGGAAGCCGAGATCGACCGGCACCGGAGGGGTGCGGCGGATCAGCTGGAGGCTTTGGGCCTCACCGAGGAGCAACGCCGGCCGCTGCTGGCTATGGCCGACTATGTCGCTTTCAGGAACCACTGAAGAACGTTCTGCCTCGCACATTCCTGGATTCCTGACGATGCGGTCTCACCGCGACAACGACATTGGGAGCTGAGTGCGTTGACTCTTCCGACCTCGGTGGAGGAGGGCTCGAAGACCCACCGGGCTCGCGCCGTCGGTACCGGTCGCGCTCATGCCAAGGCCATTCTGCTGGGAGAACACGCGGTCGTGTACGGAACCCCTGCGCTCGCGATGCCCATTCCCCAACTCGCGGTCACGGCAAGCGCAGGATGGTCCAGCCAATCCGCAGAAAGCCGGGGCGATCCGACCTTCACCATGACCGGGTCGGCTTCCCGCGCGGTCACGGCACAGGCCTTGGAGGGTCTGCGACGTCTGACAGCCGCGGTCAAGGCGCGCGTGGGAGTAACCGGCGGACAACACCTCGACGTCAGCCTCAACGGGGCGATTCCGCCCGGCCGCGGGCTCGGCTCCAGCGCCGCGAACGCACGAGCGATCATCCTCGCCTTGGCCGACCTCTTCGGCCGGAAGCTGAGCGAAGGCGAGGTGTTCGACCTGGTACAGGCGGCCGAGAACCTGTCGCACGGCCGGGCCAGCGGCGTCGACGCCATGGCCGTCGGGGCCACCGCCCCGCTCCTCTTCCAGGCGGGCAAGGCACAGGCGCTGGACATCGGCTGCGACGTACTGTTCGTCGTCGCGGACAGCGGAACCGCAGGGAGCACCAAGGAGGCGGTCGAGCTGCTTCGCGCCGGATTCCGGGCTGGGACCGGAAAGGAGGAACGGTTCATGAGCCGTGCCGCGCAACTCGTCGACGATGCCAAGGCCTCCCTCGCCGAGGGCGAACCCGAGGAATTCGGATCATGCCTGACTGAGTATCACGAACTTTTGCGCGGGGCGGGTCTGAGCACCGACCGGATCGATGCACTGGTGGATGCCGCGCTGCAGGCCGACAGCCTGGGCGCCAAGATCACCGGTGGCGGTCTGGGCGGTTGTGTTCTCGCGGTGTCCCGCCCGGAGCGGGCCGGGGAAGTGGCCCGGCAGCTGCACGATGCCGGTGCCGTACACACGTGGGCCGTACAGCTGAGGAGGTCCACTCATGAGCGCTGAACAGCCGTCCGCCCTGCTGTCCGCGCAGCGGACGGACATCGCGACAGCCGTTGCTCAGCCGAACATCGCGCTGATCAAATACTGGGGCAAGAAGGACGAGCACCTGTTCCTGCCCCGTACCGACAGCCTGGCGATGACTCTGGATATCTTCCCGACGACCACCCGTGTCCAGCTCGCACCCGGCGCCGGGCAGGACACGGTGGCCTTCAACAGCGAGCCCGCGACGGGAGAGGCTGAGCGGCGCATCACCGCATTCCTCCGGCTGGTGCGGGAGCGGTCAGGGCGCACCGAACGGGCCCACGTCGACACGGAGAACACCGTCCCCACCGAGGCCGGCCTGGCCTCTTCGGCCAGCGGTTTCGCTGCCCTCGCCGTCGCCGCCGCCGCGGCGTACGGGCTCGATCTCGACGCACGGGGCCTGTCCCAGCTGGCCCGACGCGGCTCCGGGTCGGCCTCTCGGTCGATCTTTGATGGGTTCGCCGTATGGCACGCCGGCCACGCCGGCGGCACTCCCGAGGAGGCCGATCTCAGCTCGTACGCCGAACCGGTGCCGGCCGTGGACCTGGAACCGGCGCTGGTGGTCGCGGTGGTCAGCTCCGCCCCCAAGGCGGTGTCCAGTCGGGAGGCCATGCGGAGGACCGTGGACACCTCACCACTGTACGAGTCGTGGGCGGTGTCCAGCCGGGCCGACCTGGCGGATATGCGAGCCGCGCTCGCCCGCGGCGACCTGCCAGCGGTGGGCGAGATTGCGGAGCGTAACGCCCTCGGCATGCACGCCACCATGCTGGCCGCACGCCCCGCCGTGTGCTACCTGTCACCGGCCTCGCTCGCCGTCCTCGAGAGCGTTCTGCAGTTGCGGCGGGATGGCGTGCCGGCCTACGCGACGATGGATGCCGGTCCCAATGTGAAGGTGCTCTGCCCACGTTCGGACGCCGAGCGGGTCTCGGAAGCCCTGCGCGCCGCCGCGCCGGTCGGAGCGGTGCACATCGCCGGTCCGGGGCGGGGTGCCCGTCTGGTGGCGGAGGAATGCCGGTGACCGGCCCGCGCACGGTGACCCGGCGCGCTCCGGGCAAGCTTTTCGTCGCGGGTGAATACGCTGTGGTGGAACCGGGCAACCAGGCGATCCTGGTGGCAGTTGACCGGTACATCACCGTCACCGTGTCCGACGGCGCCGCACCCGGTGTCGTCGTCTCCTCCGACATCGGAGCCGGCCCGGTGCACCACCCTTGGCAGGAAGGACGGCTGACAGGCGGTACGGGCACACCGCATGTGGTGGCGGCGGTCGAGACCGTAGCCCGCCTTCTGGCCGAACGCGGCCGGTCCGTCCCGCCGTTGTTGGTGTCGATCAGCAGCACGCTGCACGAGGACGGCCGGAAGTTCGGACTGGGCTCCAGCGGCGCGGTGACCGTGGCGGCGGTCAGTGCCGTCGCAGCCCATTGCGGATTGGAACTCACCGCCGAAGAAAGCTTCCGGACGGCGCTGATCGCCTCCGCCCATATCGACCCCAAGGGATCCGGCGGAGACATCGCCACCAGCACCTGGGGCGGCTGGATCGCCTACCGGGCGCCCGACCGGTACGTCGTAATCGACTTGGCCCGCCGTCAGGGAGTCGAAGAGGCACTCCGGGCGCCGTGGCCGGGCTTCTCCGTACGGCGGCTTTCGCCGCCCCGGAACCTTTGCCTTGAGGTCGGCTGGACCGGCAACCCCGTGTCCACCACGTCCCTCGTGACAGATCTGCAGCGGCGCACCTGGCGGGGCAGCCCCGCGTACCGGAAATACGTGGGGGCGACCGGCGAGCTCGTGCACGCCGCAGTCATCGCGCTGGAGGACGGCGATACCGAGGGCCTGTTGCGGCAGGTCCGGCGGGCCCGTCAAGAGCTGGTCCACCTCGACGACGAGGTCCGCCTCGGCATCTTCACCCCCGAACTGACGGCCCTCTGCGCCATCGCCGAACGCGTCGGAGGCGCCGCCAAGCCCTCGGGGGCCGGGGGCGGCGACTGCGGCATCGCGCTGCTGGACGCCGAGGCCCGCTACGACCGCTCACCGTTGCACAGGCAATGGGCTGCGGCCGGGGTGCTGCCGCTACCGGTGTCTCCCGCCACGGAAGGAGTCGAGGAATGAGCAGCGCCCAGCGCAAGGACGACCATGTCCGGCTCGCCACGGAGCAGCAGCGCGCGCACAGCGGACGCAACCAGTTCGACGACGTGTCGTTCGTCCACCACGCCCTCGCCGGAATCGACCGGCCGGACGTCCGCCTGGCCACGACGTTCGCCGACATCACCTGGCAACTGCCGTTGTATATCAACGCGATGACGGGCGGCAGCACCAAGACCGGCGCCATCAACCGGGATCTGGCCATCGCCGCCCGGGAGACAGGCACCGCCATCGCGTCCGGGTCCATGCACGCCTACTTCAAGGACCCCTCCTGCGCGGACACCTTCCGCGTGCTGCGCACCGAGAACCCCGACGGTTTCGTGATGGCGAACGTCAACGCGACCGCGTCCGTCGACAATGCCCGCCGTGCCATCGACCTGATCGAGGGGAACGCCCTGCAGATCCACCTGAACACGGCGCAGGAGACGCCCATGCCGGAAGGCGACAGGTCGTTCGGGTCGTGGCCGGCCCAGATCGCGAACATCACGGCGGCCGTCGACGTCCCTGTGATCGTCAAGGAGGTCGGCAACGGGCTCAGCAGGCAGACCCTCCTGGCGCTGCCGGATCTGGGGGTACGGGTCGCCGACGTCAGCGGCCGCGGCGGCACTGACTTCGCCCGTATCGAGAATAGCCGACGCGCCCTGGACGACTACGCCTTCCTGCACGGCTGGGGGCAGTCCACCCCGGCCTGTCTGCTGGACGCTCAGGACATCGGCTTCCCCCTGCTGGCCTCCGGTGGGATCCGCAACCCGCTCGACGTCGCCCGCGCGCTCGCGCTCGGCGCCGGCGCCGTGGGCTCCTCGGGCGTATTCCTGCGCACGCTGATCGACGGGGGCGTACCCGCCTTGATCGCACAGATCTCCACCTGGCTGGACCAGCTCGCCGCGCTGCAGACCATGCTCGGTGCGCGGACCCCCGCCGACCTCACCCGCTGCGATGTGCTGATCCACGGCCCGCTCCGGTCCTTCTGCACGGACCGAGGCATAGACATCCGGCGGTTCGCCCAGCGCAGCAGCTCCGCCGACATCCGTTCCGAAATGACAGGAAGCACACGATGACCGAAGCGCACGCCACCGCCGGCGTCCCGATGAGGTGGGTGGGGCCCGTCCGCATCTCGGGAAATGTCGCCACCACCGAAACCCAGGTACCGCTGGCCACGTACGAGTCTCCGCTCTGGCCTTCGGTCGGCCGCGGCGCGAAGGTGTCCCGGCTGACCGAGAAGGGCATCGTCGCCACGCTCGTCGACGAGCGCATGACCCGTTCCGTGCTCGTCGAGGCGACCGACGCGCTCACCGCACTCTCCGCGGCACGGACCATCGAGGCCCGCATCGACGAGCTGCGCGAGCTGGTACGCAGCTGCAGCCGGTTCGCCCAGCTGATCGGCATCCAGCATGAGATCACTGGAAACCTGCTGTTCATCCGGTTCGAGTTCAGCACCGGTGACGCCTCCGGGCACAACATGGCGACCCTGGCTTCCGACGTGCTCCTCCAACACCTACTGGAAACGGTTCCCGGCATCTCCTACGGGTCGATCTCCGGGAACTACTGCACGGACAAGAAGGCCACCGCCATCAACGGCATCCTGGGCCGCGGCAAGAATGTCGTCACCGAGCTGCTCGTGCCGCGTGACGTGGTGGCCGACATCCTGCACACCAGCGCCGCGAAGATCGCCGAGCTGAACCTCCGCAAGAACCTGCTCGGGACCCTTCTCGCAGGCGGCATCCGTTCGGCGAACGCCCACTACGCGAATATGCTGCTCGCGTTCTATCTAGCAACCGGTCAGGACGCGGCGAACATCGTCGAGGGCTCCCAGGGCGTCGTCACCGCCGAGGACCGCGACGGCGACCTGTACTTTGCCTGCACACTGCCGAACCTCATCGTCGGCACGGTCGGCAACGGCAAGGGCCTGGGCTTCGTGGAGACCAACCTGAACCGGCTCGGCTGCCGTGCGGCCCGCGAGCCCGGCGAGAACGCCCGCCGGCTCGCCGTCATTGCGGCAGCCACGGTGCTCTGCGGGGAGCTGTCGCTGCTCGCGGCGCAGACCAACCCCGGCGAACTGATGCGTGCGCATGTCCAACTGGAACGAGACCACAAGACCGCAAAGGCTGTCTAGCCTCGATCTTTCGCGCGCCCAGCAGACTCGGAGGTCTTCGTGATGTAGCTGATCTTGAGTCGTAAACTTGTTGTCGCCTGCCGGTGGAAGTCCGATCCGGGCAGCTGCCAGGAGGCCCGGTAGCGGACTGGCGGCGTCGGGGGGAAACGCCCGGCGTCGAAGCCCAGTGTCAAAAGCCCTGTAAGGGGGAGCAAAACAGCGGTCCGTAGCATCACGCGAAGCCTGCGGTCGTTAGGGACTGTAGGATGTTCGGCTCTGTATCGCTTCCGGGGGTGACAGAGCCGCTCGTTTGACAGACCCCGGCGAGGATGATGTCGCGCCCCGACGATCACCATGGGGCGGACACCGCGAGCCCCCCGCCGGGGGCTCGCGGGCTTCCCGGCGTTCCGCGGGCGGCGCGTCGGCGTCCCCCGGAGGCGGGGCGCGCGAGCGCCGGGGCGACATCGGCCGTGGCGTGACCGGACCATCACGCACAGTGGAGATAATCTTTGCGTGAGCACCATCGAACGACCCATGCCACCGCTGAACGCCAACGAGCGTTCCACCCTGGAGAGCTGGCTCGACTTCCACCGCGCCACCCTTGCCCTGAAATGCGAGGGCCTGAACGACGAACAGGCCCTCGCGACGCCTGTGCCGCCGTCCGGTTTCACATTTACCGGCCTGGTGCAGCACATGGCGGAAGTCGAGCGGAACTGGTTCCGCCGGGTGCTGGCCGGAGAAGAGGTGCGGCCCATCTATGATCCGCAGGCCGATCCGAGCGGCCCTGACGGCGGATTCGAGGTCACCGACGGCGCCAGCTTGCGCGATGCCCTTGCCACCTGGCGCGAGGAGATCAGCCGGGCCCGCGAGCACTGTGCGAGCCGTGGGCTGGTGGACACCGGTCGCTTCAGGGGGCAGGACGTCAGCCTCCGGTGGATCTACGTCCACATGATCGAGGAGTACGCCCGGCACAACGGCCACGCGGACCTGCTACGGGAGCGTATCGACGGCGTGACCGGCGTATGACACCGAGGCCGGCGGGCGGGCCAGCCTCCCCCGCCGGCGACGGGGAGGGACGACCCACTGCGACCGCACAGGAGTCGGCCGCTCGCACGGGTGAGTGTTGGCGAGAAGGTAATCGGACTGCCAGGCCATCAGATCAAGACAACTCCCCTCGTCCGCCTGGGGTACGCGCGGTCGACCCGCCGGGGGGACGGTAGCGTCGTGCACGCCGACGGCGGGCCCTGCGGGACGCCTCGAACGGATGGGAAGAGCGGCAATGGTCGAGCGGATCTGGCTGGACGTGGCCTACGCGGAGAAGGACTGGGCCAAGCAGGCCGGTGCTCGGTGGGACCCGGCCGCCCGACGCTGGTACGCGCCACGCGCAGGGATGCCGGCGCTGCAACCCTGGGCCGCTGCTTCCGACGTGCCCGAGCTGCTGCCCGGCGAGGACCGGGGGCTGGGCTCGGGCCTGTTCGTCGACCTGATCCCCTCCAGTTGCTGGTTTACCAACGTCCGCTCCTGCGTGGCTCCGAAGGACTGGGAACGGCTGCGGCGGATGATCACCCGACGGGCGGGGATGCGCTGCGAGGCGTGCGGCGCTGGCGAGGAACGGACCACCAGACGGTGGCTGGAGGCCCATGAGCGATGGGTGTACGACGACGCCTTACGGGTCCAGCGCCTCAGGCGGCTGATCTGTCTGTGCACGGATTGTCATACCGTCACCCACTTCGGGTACGCCCAGGTTCGCGGCCTGGAGGCACAGGCTTTCGCTCATCTGGTCAAGGTAACCGCGATGACCCTTGCGGCCGCCTCACGGCACATCGAGACGGCCTTTGCGCTGTAGGAGCGCAGGTCTTGTCGTCACCTGGCAGTTGGACCTGAGTATGCTCACCGAGGCTGGGATCACCGTGGGGCGGACCCCCGAGGCGGACAAGCGTCCCGGTGCGGCCGAGGCGCGACTCGCTGCGGAACGCGGTCCCCTGGTGACCGGACGCGTGCACGCCGGCCGTCCGCCGACCGCCCCGGCGCCCCCGTCCCGTCCCCGCGCGAGGGGTCGGGCAGCGCGCCGCAGCGCCGGTTCCGTGGGTGAGGCGTCACAGACACCCCGCCATCCCGGGCCGGACACCCGCCGTCGCGGGCACCGGCCCTCGGCGGCCGCATTCAGTAGTGCACCCAATATTGGAGATATGACCGTGAACGAGCAGGTTTCCACCGTCGGCACACCGCAGACGTCAGGGTTGGTGACACGACGGCCGTTAGTACTGGCGCTCCTCGTCGTCTGCCAGTTGATGCTCGTCATCGACACCACGGTGCTGAACGTGGCGCTGCCGCACATTCAGCATGATCTCGGGTTCACTTCGACCGGACTGTCCTGGGTGGTGAACGCCTACACTCTGGTCTTCGGCGGCCTCCTGCTCCTGGGCAGCAGGGTCGGGGACCTGTGCGGCCGGCGCCAGGTCTTCGTGGCGGGGATCACGATCTTCACCCTGAGTTCGCTGGCCGCGGGCCTGGCCGACTCCGCCACGGTGCTGATAGCCGCCCGGGTCGCCCAGGCGGTCGGCGCCGCCGCCGCCGGCCCCAACGCGCTCGCCCTCATCACCACGACGTTCACCAAGCCGGAGGACCGGGTCTGGTCCCTCGGGTGGTTCTCCGCGGTCGCCAGTGGCGGCTTCCCGATCGGGCTGATGCTCGGCGGAGTGCTGACCGACCTGATGTCCTGGCGCGCCACGATGTTTATCAACGTACCCATCGGGATCGCTGCCCTCGTGCTGGCGCCGCGGCTCGTCCCCGTCCCGGAGCGTCATCGGGCGCAGCTCGACCTGCCGGGGGCGAGTGCCGCGACCGGTGGGGTGGCGGCTCTGGTCTTCGGCCTCATCCGCGCCGCGGAGCACGGTTGGAACGATGGCCCGACCATCGCCGTGCTGGTCGTCGGTGTGGTGCTCGTCGCGGCGTTCCTGACGATCGAGTCGCGCACTGGGCAGCCCCTCATGCCGCTGCGCCTCTTCACCGACCGGAACCGCGGCGCTGCCTACTCGATCATGCTCCTGATGCCCATGGTGACGATCTCGACGTTCTTCTTCCTCACCCAGTTCCTGCAGAACGTGCTGGGGTGGAACGCCTTTGCCACCGGCTTCGCATTCCTGGCGATGGCGCTCGGCCTCGTCATCACGAGCCGCTCGACGACGTGGCTGCTGCCGCGGTTCGGCCCGAAGCGGCTGGTCATCACCGGCACCGTGCTGATTGTGCTTGGTATGGCGGTCCTCACCCGGCTGTCGACCACTACCGGGTACTTTCCGGGCCTGTTGGTGCCGCTGGTGCTGCTGGGGGTGGGGACCGGGCTCACCTTCTCCTCGGCCAACGTCGTCATCATGTCGACCGTGGAGGCACGGGACGCCGGTGCGGCGGGGGGAACTCTGCAGACCATGCAGGAACTGGGCTCCTCCCTCGGGCTCGCCGTGCTCATCACGGTCTTCGGCTTTGCGACGGGCCATGCCCACTCCCCCTCGCACGCCCTCCTCGTCACGGGCATGACCAGGGCCTTCGCCGCCGCAGCGATCTTCGCCGCCTGCGCCTTCGGCGTGGCGTTCAGCTTCCGCAGCACGCCGCACTCCGACGCCTGACGGAGGAACACCTCGTCGTCCGCCGCTCCGAGCCGCCAGCGGCCGCACCCCTTACAAGGGTGCGGCTGCTGGCGTTTCCCGCCACCGGGCCGGCGCGGCTCGACGGCGAACCGGGCCGGGCCGCCGACGCCGGCTCCGGTGTCGGGGCGCAGCGTGTTTTCCGTGCTCATGCCACAGCCGGGGTGGGGTCTGTCAAACGAGCGGCTCTGTCTCGCTTCCGGTGGTCACAGAGCGCGAGAACTGGGCGCCCCGTCTCACAGGGAGTGCGTCCGGTTCCCTGACCTCGGTACTCTGCGGCAGACAGCGGCGTATCGAAGGCGCCGAGGTTGTCGTGCCGGTCTCTCAGGGACAGAAGCCGGCCTTGCTGGCCGCGGTCGGAGAACGACTGTCGCGATGCGCTTACCCGCGGTTTCTGAGCGATGGCCTGGCCACCATCCCCGTGACTGGCTGTCATCACCGAATGTGAGACAGAGTCAAATGAGCGGTGCAACTGGAGTTATTGGGGTTACTGACGGGCTGCCGACAGACGGCCCCTGTCTGTCAGACTCCGGTGAGACCCAGAAGGTATACATCTCTTTGATCTGATGCAGGGCGAGACAGGACCAGGACCACCGTGACGATGACCCTTGCCGACCAGACCGTGATGGCACGGCAGGATGGTCGGGTGAACGACGAACCCGCCGACAAGCCGGCCCGGCCCAAGCGACGGAGCTTCACCGCCGGGTACAAGGCGCGGATCCTCGCCGCCTACGACGCCCTGCCCGACGGCAGCCCGGAACGCGGGGTGCTGCTGCGTAAGGAGAAGCTGTACCACTCGCATATCGAGCACTGGCGCAAGCAGGCGCGAGAAGGAACCCTCCCCGCGTCCTCCGGAAAGGTCCACCGAAGTTCCGAGGCGGAGGAGCTGGCGCGGCTGCGTGCGGAGAACGCCCGGATCAAGGCGGATGCCGAGAAACTCGTCTCCCGCAACGAAAGACTCTCCGGTGAACTGGACAAGACCAGGACGGCACTGGAGATCGCGGGGAAAGCTTTCGCGCTGCTTCAGGACGTGTCCGGCAGCGCGGACTCCGAGAAGAAGTAACGGCTGTCCAGGATGCATTCCTGCCAGGCATGGAGAAGGCAGTCGGCACGGTCACGGCCTGCCGGATCCTGGGCGTCTCCCGGGCCACGCTGCACCGGCGGCGGAACCCGAAACCGCCCACGGCCGGGGAACGCCGGCCGTTCCACCATCCCGCGCAGCTGTCCGAGGACGAGCGCCACACCGTGCTGGAGCTCCTCGCCTCGCCCCGCTTTGTGGACAAGTCACCGGGCCAGGTGTGGGCCACCCTGCTGGACGAGGGCCTCTACCTGTGCTCACAGGCCACCATGTACCGGCTCCTGCGCGAGGCCGGCCAGACCGGCGAACGCCGCGCCCAGGCCCGCCATCCGGCGAAGAAAAAACCCGAACTCCAGGCCCGGGGGCCCAGGAGGTCTGGTCGTGGGACATCACGAAACTGAAAGGACCCGCCCGCGGCGTCTACTACCAGCTGTACGTCATGCTGGACATCTTCTCCCGCAAGGTCGTGCACTTCGAGATATGGCCCACCGAGACCGGAACCCTGGCCAAAGAATTCATCGAGCACGCTATCACCGCGAACGGCGGGGTGCCGCCTCGGGCGATCCATGCCGACCGCGGAACGTCGATGACCTCCAACACCGTGTCCGGACTCCTCGCCGTACTCGGCATCGAACAGTCACACTCCCGCCCCCGCATATCGAACGACAACCCTTATTCGGAAGCCAACTTCAAAACCCTCAAATACTGTCCAGCATTCCCCGGAACCTTCGGATCCATCGAGGACGCGAACACGTTCTGCGAACACTTCTTCCGCTATTACAACTTCCAGCACCGCCATTCCGGAATCGGCTGGCACACCCCGGCCTCGGTCCATGACGGCAGCGCCCACGCCGTCCAGGCCCGCCGGGCGGACGTCCTGCACGCGGCCTACCGCGCCCACCCCGAACGCTTCCACCGCCGCCCCGTCCCGCCACCCCTGCCGGAGCGCGTGTGGATCAACCCGCCCACCGCCGAATCCACTGACGAAACATCACCACAGACCGCACAAGCAGCCTGACGTCTCAGTCGGATTGACAGCTACCGGGCCGTCGAAGGTGATGTCGAAGGCGTTCAGGGCGGTCTTCCAGCGCATGGTCCAGCGGGCCTGGCCCTTGCCGGTCGGGTCCAGCGACATGATCGCCATGTAAACGCACTTCAACGCGGCCTGCTCGTTCGGGAAGCGTCCGCGGGCCTTGACCGCCCGCCGGATCCTGGCGTTCACGGACTCGAACGCGTTCGTGGTGCAGACGATGCGGCGGATCTCGGCGTCGAATCGGAGGAACGGCGTGAACTCTCCCCCAGACTCCGTCCGGGGGCACCCCCACCCAGGCGTTCTCCCACAGCCGCACGATTGCCGGATACTTCCGGCCCCACGTCTCGGCGAACTCGGCGAACCGCTCGAGCGCGGGGCCTGAGCTTCCCCCGTTGTGTGGGAGGTGCTGACCTAGCTGATCAGAGCGGGCAGGGTTCGTCGCATGATCGCGTTCTGTCCGGGTTCATCCGGCGAGGCCGAGGGCGGTCAGGGGTCTGCGGCAGTCGCGGGCGGCGTGACGTAGGGCGGCGGCGATGTTGGTGTGGCCGTCCTGGCGGTGGACGCCGATGGCGAGGTTGCGCAGGCCGGCCATGACCCGGGGAAGACGGCCGGTGCGGATCGTGGAGTCGTCCTCGCGGAAGGTGCGGTCGCGGACGTGGTGCAGCAGGTTTTCGATCTTCCAATGGCCTCTGATCCAGGCGGCGAGCCGGGCGCCGGTAACCGTGCCGGGCGGCAGGCTGGTGATC